>NZ_JAMYUO010000002.1:0-439444 GCF_040323125.1 Mesorhizobium sp. M0062 | reverse complement strand
GGTGCAGATGCCGAGGGCATAGGCGCCGTCGTCCAGCCAGTTCGGCTCGTCCGACCAGGCGCGAACGCCGTCAACGCGGCCATCGTAGAAGCCGAGCACGTTTGGCGCCGGGCGAACCAGCCGCATGGTTGAGCCGAGAGGTGGCTTTGTCATTGGCGCGGTCTCGCGGGTTCAGGCGATCATCTGCCCGAAGCGATCGACCTCATCTGAAGTCGTGGCAAAGCTCGTGACGAAGCGATAGAGCAACTCGTCGTCGCCGACATGGCCGTCGAAGCCGTGCGGCCTGTGCCAGTCGTAAAAGGCGGCGCCGAGGGATTGCAGCCTTTCGGCTTCCGCCTTTTTCATCACCGCGAACACCTCGTTGGCCTGCGGCAACCAGGCGAGCTTAGCCGTTGCCGAATCCTCGATCGCAGCCGCCAGGCGCGCGGCCATGGCATTGGCATGACGGGCCATGTCCAGCCACAGGCCGTCCGTGAAGTAGGCGTCGAACTGCGCTGCGATGAAGCGCGACTTGGAGAACAGCTGTGCGGCGCGCTTGCGCAGGAAGGACAGCTCCTTGGCGCGGTCTAGATCGAACAGCACCACCGCTTCGGCGCACCAGCAGCCGTTCTTGGTGCCGCCGAACGAGACGATATCGACGCCGCGCTTCCAGGTCATTTCGGCCGGCGTCGTCTCAAGCGCGACCAATGCGTTGGCAAAACGGGCGCCGTCCATATGCAGCGGCAGGGAAAAGCGTTTGGCGATCTCCGAAATGGTGGAAATGTCGTCGAGCCCGTACACTGTGCCGACTTCGGTCGATTGGGTGATCGAGACGGCCGTCGGGCGTCCCCAATGGACGATTTCGGGTGCGAAACGGGCGACGGCCCGTTCAAGATTGTGCGGATCGATCTTGCCCAGGGCGCCGTCGACAGCATGGAGACGCGAGCCGCCGCTGAAATATTCCGGCGCGCCGCATTCGTCCTCGATGATGTGCGATTCGCGGTGCGCAAAGGAAATGCCGCCGGGCTTGTTGTAAGCGGCCAGGGACAGCGAGTTGGCCGCCGTGCCGGTAGCGACGAAGAACACCGCGACCTCGCGTTCGAAGATCTCGCTGAAACGCTGGTAGACGGCGCGGTCGAGATCGCCATCGCCATAGGCGGTCGAAAAGCCGCCGGCGTTGGCTGACAGCCCGGCGGCAATGTTGGAATGGACGCCCGCCCAGTTGTCGGATGCAAAGAACATCAGGAAAGTCCCTGTCTGGTTGAGAAAGTCTGGTTGCGACAAGAGCGCGACCATGGCCGTTTCGGGGTTTGACGCGCAAGGGCCAAGGGCTGAAAAAGCGGTAAAGCCAAAGGCGATCACGAAGGAGTGCCGGGACCGAAATTTCGTTTCGACAGCGCCCGACGTAATTTTCTGTCGCCAAACGTCCAAGAATTTGGTGAATCGGTCTTGTGTACGCCCAGGATTTCTGACATAAAAATTTAGGACAGTAGTGCTGTCTTATTTTGTCGCACAAGTCAGGCTGGATTGGCGTATCATTTGGGCCACTCCGGCCGTTGCCGCGAGCGACGGGTAGACGGCTCGGCTGTGGCCTGTACGATACCGGATACGAACCGGCGGTGCACCGCACGGTCCGCCAAGGATTTCGAAAAGACGTGCCGCAAGATGAGAGCGGAAGCCAGTCGCTTCCCAAGGTAGACCAGCGCCCCAAATGCTAGACGTGCAAGGGGCCGGAACGGAGGACAGGACGATGACGGAACTGACGCCATCTGCGATTATCGGCCAGGCCGCGCAGACGAAAGCGGCAGCCGTTAAAAATACCGTTCTGACCAAAGAAGGCCAGACCACCAACGGCCTGACCACCAATGGCATGGCCGCGCAGGGTCTCTACGATCCGCGCAACGAGCATGACGCGTGCGGCGTCGGCTTCATCGTCAACATGAAGAACGTGAAGTCGCACCAGATCGTCAAGGACGGGCTCTTCGTGCTCGAAAACCTGACGCATCGCGGCGCTGTCGGCGCCGATCCGCTGATGGGCGACGGCGCCGGCGTGCTGGTGCAGATTCCCGATCATTTCTTCCGCGAAGAGATGGCGGCCCAGGGCGTCGAACTGCCGGCGGCAGGCCAATACGGCGTCGGCCACTGGTTCATGCCGCAGGATGCGGCACTGCGCGCCCATATCGAAGAGATCATCGCCGAATCGGCGCAGTCAGAAGGGCTGCCGCTGCTCGGCTTTCGCGACGTGCCGGTCGACAATTCATCGCTGTCGAAGGCGCCCGATATTGCGGCCTCCGAACCGTTCCATCGCCAGGTCTTCATCGGCCGCACATCGGACATTCCAGATGACGAGGAATACGAGGCCAGGCTGTACCTGCTGCGCAAGGTGATTTCCGGCCGCATCTACGCCGAGAACAACAACAAGGATATCGGCGCCTACTCTGTGTCGCTATCGGCGCGTACCATCGTCTACAAGGGCATGTTCCTGGCCTACCAGGTCGGCGCCTATTACAAGGATTTGTCGGATCCGCGTTTCGAGACCGCGCTGATCCTCGTCCACCAGCGCTTCTCGACCAACACCTTCCCGTCATGGAAGCTCGCGCACCCCTACCGCATGGTCGCGCATAATGGCGAGATCAACACGGTGCGCGGCAACAACAACTGGATGGCGGCGCGCCAGGCCTCGGTCGATTCCGAACTGTTCGGCAACAACATCTCCAAGCTGTGGCCGATCTCCTATGACGGCCAGTCCGACACGGCGTGCTTCGACAATGCGCTCGAATTCCTGTTCCAGGGCGGCTACAGCCTCAGCCACGCCATGATGATGCTGATCCCGGAAGCCTGGGCCGGCAACAAGCTGATGGATGCCGATCGCAAGGCTTTCTACGAATACCATGCAGCGCTTATGGAGCCGTGGGACGGGCCGGCCGCGGTCGCCTTCACCGACGGCCGCCAGATCGGCGCCACGCTCGACCGCAACGGGCTGCGGCCGGCGCGCTACATCGTCACCGACGACGACCGCGTCATCATGGCGTCAGAGGCCGGCGTGCTGCCGGTGCCGGAGGAGAGGATCGTCAAGAAGTGGCGGCTGCAGCCCGGCCGCATGCTTTTGATCGACCTCGCCAAGGGCCGCATCATTTCCGACGAGGAGATCAAGTCGGAGATCGCCACCAGGCATCCCTACAAGACTTGGCTCAACAACACGCAGCTGATCCTCGAGGATCTGAAGCCGGTCGAGCCGCGCGCGCTGCGCAAGGATGTCAGCCTGCTCGATCGCCAGCAGGCTTTCGGCTACACGCAGGAAGACACCAAGCTGTTGATGTCGCCGATGGCGACCACCGGCCAGGAAGCCGTGGGTTCGATGGGCACCGACACGCCGATCTCGGCGATGTCGGACAAGTCGAAGCTGCTCTACACCTATTTCAAACAGAATTTCGCCCAGGTCACCAACCCGCCGATCGACCCGATCCGCGAGGAGCTGGTGATGAGCCTGGTGTCGTTCATCGGGCCGCGGCCGAACATCTTCGACCTGGTCGGCAATTCGCGCCGCAAGCGGCTCGAAGTGCGCCAGCCGATCCTGACCAATGGCGATCTGGAAAAGATCCGCTCGATCGGCCACACCGAGGACCGTTTCGACACCAAGACCATCGACATCACCTACGGGTCGAGCGAGGGCGCGGCCGGCATGCAGGGCGCCGTCGAGCGTCTGTGCGAGCGGGCGGAAGCCGCTGTCGCCGGCGGCTACAACATCATCATCCTGTCCGACCGCCAGGTCGGTCCCGACCGTATCGCCATTCCGGCACTGCTGGCGACGGCTGCCGTGCACCACCATCTGATCCGCAAGGGTCTGCGCACCGCGGTCGGCCTGGTCGTGGAATCCGGCGAGCCGCGCGAAGTGCATCATTTCTGCTGTCTCGCCGGCTACGGCGCCGAGGCGATCAACCCCTACCTTGCCTTCGATACGCTGCTCGACATGCACAAGCGTGGCGAACTGCCGGCTGAGGTTGACGCCTACGAGGTGGTCTCGCGCTACATCAAGTCGATCGGCAAGGGCATCCTCAAGGTGATGTCGAAGATGGGCATCTCCACCTACCAGTCCTATTGCGGCGCGCAGATATTCGACGCCATCGGGCTGAAGTCGGATTTCGTCGAGAAGTACTTCACCGGCACAGCGACGCTGATCGAAGGTGTCGGTCTGGACGAGGTCGCGGCCGAGACGCTCAGCCGCCACACCGACGGTTTCGGCAACGATCCGGTGCTGCGCAACAGCCTCGAGGTCGGCGGCGAGTACATGTACCGCATGCGCGGCGAAGCCCATATGTGGTCGCCCGACGCCGTCGCCACCTTGCAGCACGCCGTGCGTCAGGGCTCGTGGGAGACGTTCAAGGAGTATTCCGCGCAGATCAACAGCGAGACGGCCCGTGCCCAGACCATACGCGGCCTGTTCAGGATCAAGCTTGCGGAAGAGACCGGCCGCAAGAAGGTGGCGATAGAGGACGTGATGTCGGCGGCCGATATCGTCAAGCGCTTCTCGACCGGGGCGATGTCGTTCGGCTCGATCTCGCGCGAGGCACACACGACGCTGGCGCGCGCCATGAACCAGATCGGCGGCAAGTCGAACACCGGCGAGGGCGGCGAAGAGGCCGACCGCTATCTGCCGCTGCCCGGCGGAAGCAAGAACCCCGAACGTTCGGCGATCAAGCAGGTCGCCTCGGGGCGCTTTGGCGTCACCGCCGAGTATCTCGTCAATTCCGATGTCATGCAGATCAAGGTCGCGCAGGGCGCCAAGCCCGGTGAGGGCGGCCAGCTGCCCGGCCACAAGGTCGACGCCACCATCGCCAAGGTCCGGCACTCGACGCCCGGCGTCGGCCTGATCTCGCCGCCGCCGCATCACGACATCTATTCGATCGAGGATCTGGCGCAGCTGATCTACGATCTGAAGAACGTCAACCCGGCGGCCGACGTCTCGGTAAAGCTGGTGTCGGAAGTCGGTGTCGGTACGGTTGCGGCGGGCGTCGCCAAGGCGCGCGCCGACCACATCACCATCTCCGGCTATGATGGCGGCACCGGCGCGTCGCCGCTGACCTCGCTCAAGCATGCCGGCAGTCCATGGGAAATGGGCCTTGCCGAGACGCACCAGACGCTGGTACTGAACGGGCTGCGCTCGCGCGTTGCGCTGCAGGTCGATGGTGGCTTGCGCACGGGGCGCGACGTCATCATCGGTGCGCTGCTCGGTGCCGACGAGTTCGGCTTCTCGACCGCGCCGCTGATCGCGGCCGGCTGCATCATGATGCGCAAGTGCCACTTGAACACCTGCCCGGTCGGCGTCGCGACGCAGGACCCGGTTCTGCGCAAGCGTTTCAAGGGCACGCCCGAGCATGTCATCAACTTCTTCTTCTATGTTGCGGAAGAGGTGAGAGGGCTGCTGGCCGAGATGGGCTACACCCATATCGACCAGATCATCGGCGACAGCGACCTGCTGGAAAAGCGCGAGATGATCCAGCATTGGAAGGCGCGCGGGCTCGATTTCGGCAAGATGTTCTTCAAGCCGGACGCGCCGCATGAGGCGGTGCACTGGACCGAACGGCAGAAACACCCGATCGACGATGTACTCGATCGCAAGCTAATCGAACTGGCGAAGCCCGCGCTCGAAAGCAAGCAGCCGGTCAAGATCGAGGTCGACATCCGCAATGTCGATCGCTCCACGGGCGCCATGCTGTCGGGCGAAGTCGCCAAGCGCTTCAGGCACAAGGGCCTGCGCGAGGACACGATCCAGGTGAAGCTGACCGGCACCGCCGGCCAGTCGTTCGGCGCCTTCCTGGCGCGCGGCATCTCGTTCGATCTCGTCGGTGCGGCCAACGACTATGTCGGCAAAGGCCTGTCGGGCGGACGCATCGTCATCCGGCCGCCGGAGGAGTCCAGGATCGTCGCGGCGGAATCGATCATCGTCGGCAACACCGTCCTCTATGGCGCGACCGAGGGCGAGGCCTATTTCGCAGGTGTCGCCGGCGAGCGCTTCGCGGTGCGCAATTCGGGCGTCGCCGCCGTCGTTGAAGGCGTCGGCGATCATGGCTGCGAATACATGACCGGCGGCATCGTCGTCGTCATCGGCCAGACCGGTCGCAACTTCGCTGCCGGCATGTCGGGCGGCGTGGCCTATGTTCTGGATGAGGCCGGCGATTTCGCCGCGCGCTGCAACATGGCGATGGTCGAGTTGGAGCCGGTTCCGGAAGAAGACGATCTGATGGAAAGGCTGCTGCATCATGGCGGTGACCTCGACCACAAGGGTCGCGTCGACGTCTCGGGCGACATGACCACCCATGACGAGGAACGGCTTTACCAGCTTATCTCGAACCACGTCCATTTCACCGGTTCGGTACGCGGCCGCGAGATACTCGACGACTGGACGACCTTCCGGCCGAAATTCCGCAAGATCATGCCGGTCGAATACCGCCGCGCGCTGATCGAGATGGAACGCATGCGCATGGGCGTGGCGGCGGAATAGGTTTTTCGACTTGCCGGGAGGCGCAGGCTTCCCGGCGGAACTTTCAGCGACAGTTTGACCTCGGATGCAAGGTTGCCACGGCTGCCTCAAGGGGTTAACGGGTGCGAAAACCGCACCATCTGGACAGCAGGAACTGGACTATGGGCAAGGTAACAGGCTTTCTCGAAATCGACCGGCAGGTGCACAAGTACCAGCCGGCCTCCGACCGCATCCGGCATTTTCGTGAATTCACGCTGCCGATGTCGGACAAGGAGGTCGAGAAACAGGCGGCGCGCTGCATGGATTGCGGCATCCCGTTCTGCCACGGGCCGACCGGTTGCCCGATCCACAACCAGATCCCGGACTGGAACGACCTCGTCTACAATGGCGACTGGGACAATGCGATCCGCAACCTGCATTCGACCAACAATTTCCCCGAGTTCACCGGCCGCATCTGCCCCGCGCCCTGCGAGGAAGCCTGCACGCTGAACCTCGAGGACATTCCGGTTGCCATCAAGACTGTCGAACAGGCAATCGCCGACAAGGCTTATGAAACCGGCCATATCCGGCCTTATCCGCCAGAGAAGAAGACGGGCAAGCGGGTCGCTGTCATCGGCTCCGGCCCGGCAGGGATGGCGGCGGCGCAGCAGCTTGGCCGCGCCGGCCACGAGGTCAGCGTTTATGAGCGTGAGAGCCGTCCCGGCGGGCTGATGCGCTACGGCATTCCCGACTTCAAGATCGAGAAGCACTATATCGACCGCCGCATCGAGCAGATGCAGGGCGAGGGCGTGACCTTCCATTGCGGCGTCAATGTCGGCGTCGACAAGCCGGTGGCAGAGTTGCTCGCCGGATACGATGCGGTGCTCTATTGCGGCGGTTCGGAATCGCCGCGTCCGGCCAACATTCCGGGCGACGATCTCGGCGGCGTCTATGACGCCATGCCCTATCTGGTGCAGCAGAACCGTCGCGTCGGCGGCGAGCCGATCCAGTCGGTGGCCTGGCCGTCGCATCCGATCATCGCCGGCGGCCAGCATGTCGTCGTCGTCGGCGGCGGCGATACCGCGTCCGACTGCGTCGGCACCGCCTTCCGCCAGGGCGCGGTGCGCGTCACCCAGCTCGACATCCGCCCGCAGCCGCCGGAGAAGGAAGACAAGCTTTCGGTCTGGCCTTACTGGGCGACCAAGATGCGCACCTCGTCCTCACAGGCCGAAGGTGCGGAGCGCGAATTCCAGGTGGCGACGCTCGAATTCATCGGCGAGGACGGCCAACTGACCGGCGTCAAATGCTGCGAAGTCGACGAGAAGCGCAAGCCGATCGCCGGCACCGAATTCGTCATCCGTGCAGACCTCGCCTTCATCGCCATCGGCTTTGCCGGACCGGCTGCCGCCGGCGTCGCGAAAGAGCTGGACGGTGAGATGAAAATCACCACCGACAGCCGCCGTTCCCGCAATGTCGAAGCCAATGATCGCGACTACAAGACCAGCGTCGACAAGCTCTACGCCGCAGGTGATGTGCGCCGCGGCCAGTCGCTGGTTGTGTGGGCGATCCGCGAAGGCCGCCAGGCCGCGCGCTCGATCGATGAAGCGCTGATGGGGTCGACGGTACTCCCCCGTTAACGGTTGATCGCCGTCGTCGTATCCGTCGCGGCAGCGGCCTTGGGCGGCCAGGAGAAGTCGTCGGCGCGGCCGGGCGAGGCCTCGGGCGCCTTGCCTTCGAGGATTAGTTTTTCGCCGGGCAGATCCGGATTGGCTTTCGGCGCCGCCGCCGCACCGAGAAGCTCGGTCCCGCCGTCGAGCGCCGGATCGTTGAGCAGCATTGGAACGGTGCGGTCGACCACGATCGGGGCGGCGGGCAGCGACCGCGCCTCGACCGGGGCGCCGGCCGGCGCGGCAGCCGTCACCACGCTTCCCGGCGCTGCCAGGCCGAGGATCTTGGCCAGCGGCTTTTCGGTGTAGAAGGCGAGCTTTCGCTTGCCGGCTTTCGAGACGTTGATGCCGTCGTCGGAGCGCAGCCGCACGGCCTGGCCGTTAATGTCGGGGCCGGTCGAGACAAAGGCGCCGTTCTCGTCGACGAACCCATCCCAGACATCGACGAATTCGCCGCCGTTCTTCTCGGCTGCCGAGTGGTAGATGTCGTTGAATGCCAGCATGTCGGAGGTCATCTTCGGCGTCTTGAAGGCTGGCATGCCGACCCACAGATAAGGCACCTTGGTCGCCGCCAGTGCCTTTCCCAAGGCTTCGGTCCGGCGTTCGTATTCCTTGGTCCAGTTCTCGGAGCGCGGCTGCTCGCGCACATCGTTGACGCGCATCTGCTGGCGGTCGTTGGAGCCGAGCATGACGACGACCACGGAGGGTTTTTCGGTCTCGACCAGCGATTTGACCTGTTCGGGCCAGTTGTAGACATCATCGCGCACGAAACCCGAAGAACCGTTGGCGCGCTCGACGATCCTGACGTTGGCATTGTCGGCAAAGGCTGTTTCGAGGCCTTCGGCCAGGCCGTTGGCCATGAAATCGCCGATCACCAGAATGACGCGGGCATCCGGTGTCTTCTCGACAATCGGAGCGGAAGGTTCAACGGGTGCACGGGGCTTCTTCTTGACCTTCGGCTTTGCCTTGCGGACGTCGAGCGGCGGCTCGATGCGTTCGCTGCGGCGCGGGAACAGAAGGTCGCGCAGCGACCAGCCGCGGTTCTGCGGTTGCTCCTGCGCCAAAGCCGGTGTGTGGAAACTGCCGGCGACCCCCGTCGCCAGGACGACGATGGCCAGAATGAGGATCGGCAAGCGGAAAGCGATCACACGGATACGCGCTGCCGGAACCAAGCACCCTCTCCATCACTTGGTGCATGGCCCTCGCAGGGGATCATGCACAGACCGATGCTACGGCATCCCTTGCGCGTCGCAGATGCGCGCTGCCGTCGCCGGCTCTATTTCTTTCTGAGCCATTTGAGCACTTCCATGCTCGGATACCCGTCTTGGGTCAAGCCGACCGTTGCCTGATAGGTCATGATGGCGGTTTTCGTACCGTCACCGATCTTGCCGTCGAACTTGCCGTCGTAAAGTCCGTGCTGCGAAAGCCGCTTCTGCAACTCCTGCCTTTCCTCGAAGGACAGTTTGGTGAAAGGCCGCTTCCAGTCCTGCACCAGACCATTAGAGCCGGCGATTTCGTCGGCAAGAAGGCCGACGGCCAGGGCATATTTGTCGGCGTTGTTGTAGGCCTTGATGACGGAGAAGTTCTTGATCATCAGGAATGCCGGTCCGCCGCGGCCGTCCGGCACTTTCAGCGTCGCCGTGTCGGTTGCGTTCTTGAACGGCTTGCCATTGGCCCTGGCGACGCCGAGCGCCTGCCACTGCGCCAATGTCTTCGAGCCGGCAGGCAGTTTGCCGGCTGGAATGGTGACCTCGTAGCCCCAGGTCTTGCCGCCCTGCCAGCCATTCTTCTTCAGCAGATTGGCTGATGTCGCCAACGCATCGGGGATCGAATTCCAGATGTCGCGCTTGCCGTTGCCGTCCATGTCGACGGCATAATGCTGGTAGCTGGTCGGGATGAACTGGGTCTGGCCCATGGCGCCGGCCCAGGAGCCCATCAGGTGGCTTTCGTCGATGTCGCCGGTCTGCAGGATTTTCAGCGCGGCGACCAATTGGGTGCGGGCGAATTTCGAACGCTTGGCGTCGCCATAGGCGAGGGTTGCCAGCGAGCGGATGACATTGCGCATGATGTCGTCGCGCTTGAGGATCTCGCCATAATTCGATTCCATCGACCAGATGGCGAGCAGGATGTAGCGGTCGACGCCGAACCTGGCTTCGATCCGGTCCAGCCACGGCTTCCATTTCCTGGCCATCTGCTGGCCGACGGCAACGGACTGGTCATGGACGCGGTTGTCGAAATAGTCCCAGGCGGGCGCGGTGAACTCGGGCTGGGTGCGTGCCTTTTCCAGCACCACCGGGTCGGGCTCATTGATGCCCCGGAACGCTCGGTCGTAGACCGCGCCGGAAACGCCGCCCGCCACGGCCGTGGCGCGGAAGCCGGCGACCCATTGCCGAAACCCGGCATCGGCGAAGGCCGGTCCGGCCGGCATCAGCAAGGCGAGCGAGAGGCTGGCCGCCGTCAGCACGCTGGTAAAGAGTTTTGCGGCACTGCGAACGGACATATTTTCCCCTTTCTCTATCTCAGGAAAGACCATTCATCGCCGAACCGGGTTAGCAATTGGTTTACCATAGGCGGCGCCTGGAACGAAAAGACACCTGGATGCTTTACCGGTTGATGTTTCCCTCAATGGCCCGATAATCCCCAATTCCGGCGCGAAAATGTCGCGAGGCGGGATTGCCGGGCACGCCCTCAAACGGATAATTGACGCATGAAGCGAGTTCGCAAGGCAGTTTTCCCGGTCGCCGGTCTCGGCACACGGTTTCTCCCGGCCACCAAGGCCATTCCCAAGGAGATGTTGACCGTCGTCGACCGGCCGGTCATCCAGTATGTCGTCGATGAGGCGCGCGAGGCCGGCATCGAACATTTCATCTTCGTCACCGGCCGCAACAAGGCGGTCATAGAAGACCATTTCGATATCCAGTTCGAGCTCTATGATACGCTGGCACAGCGCGGCAAGGACGATCAGCTGGCCCGCTTGCAGCGGCTGCAGCCGGGCCCGGGGCAGACCTCGTTCACCCGCCAGCAGGTGCCGATGGGTCTCGGCCACGCCGTCTGGTGCGCCCGGGAACTGGTCGGCGACGAACCCTTCGCGCTGTTGCTGCCCGACATGATCATGCAGTCCGAAAAGAGCTGCATGAAGGCCATGGTCGAGCTCTACGAGGAGACCGGCAACAACATCATCGCGGTGCAGGAATGCGATCCGGCCGAAACCCACAAATACGGCATTGTCGGCCGCGGCGAGGACACGCATCACGGCTTCCGCATCACCGAGATGGTCGAAAAGCCGAAGACCGGCACCGCGCCGTCCAATCTCTACATCAACGGCCGCTACATCCTGCAGCCCGAGATTTTCAAGATCCTGGAAAGCCAGGAAAAGGGCGCCGGCAACGAGATCCAGCTCACCGACGCGATGCTGAAGCTGGAAAAGCAGCAGCCCTTCTTTGGCTACCACTTTCAGGGCCGCACCTTCGATTGCGGCTCGCCGGAAGGGTTCGTCGAGGCCAATGTCGCCTTCGCGCTGTGGCGCAGCGACATGAACGAGAACATGGCCGGCGTCATCCGCACGCTGCTCGATGAGATGAAGCCGTCCGAGCGTCGCGGCGCTGCTTTTTAGCTACCGCTGCAGCTTCAGCCCCAAATAGATGCTGTTGGCGGTGTAGTTGCGCCCGGGCAGATTGCTGGTCAGCTTTTCGGTGCGGGCGCGGCTGGTGAGACCGACGTAACGGTTCAGCCACCAGGTCAGCCCGGCCTCTGCACTCAGCGTCATGTCATGGCCGTCGGAGCCGGTGTAATTGCGCCAGTCGAGCCCAAGGGCTGCGTTGCCGGTCAGGTCGGCGCGGATCTGCCGCTCGCCGGTGAGGCGGCCGGAATAGAGGATGTCGCCGCTCTCACCGGCATTCGTCGTGCCTTCGACCGTGGTTCGCCCGGTGAGGCCGATGATGGTACCGCGCTCGGGCGACCATTTGAGGTCGGCATTGATGGTGGCTCCCGAAATCGCCTCCAGGTTCTTGTCGTCGATCGCTTCCCGCAGCCAGCCGGCCGAGAACTCACCTTTGAGCTTCTCGCCCATGTCGACTTCGACACCGGCGCGTGCGCCAAGCCGGGTCGAAGAGCGCTCGAAGCCCTTGTTGTCGATCCGTTGGTCATATACCCGGCGGCCGAGCTCAATCTCGGCAAAGGGCGTCAGAGCCGGGGAAATTTCATAGCCGGTCCGCAACGTTGCGGTGTAGAGCGTGTTGTCCTGATCCTTCTGCGACAACACGGTGCCGTCCGTTAGCTTGGCGTCGCCATAGATGTCGTGGGAGACCGCACCGGTCAGCGCAAAGCGCAGCTTGCCGACATCCTTCTCGACGGCGAGGCTGCCGTCGACAGTCTGGCGGATCGGCTGCGAGGTGACGCCGGCAATGGCGTCGGGCGCGGAGGCCGATTCCGGCGCAATCTCGTAGCCGAGCTTGGCGATGGCGCGCAGTTCATTGTCGAGGTCGACATTGTACGTGCCTTGGATACGGCCGCGTGCCTCATTGATCTTCTGGCCCGAAATGGTGTTGCGGAAATTGCCGTAGCCGTCGATGACCGCCGAATTCTCGCGCCAATCGGAGGCGGCGGAGAAACGCAGCGCCGTTTCGGACAGCACCGCCGACTTGCCGCCAGCGCTGGAATCGGCGTTCGACGTGACGGCAACGCCCTGCTCGAGCGTCGGCCGCAGCAGGAACGAGCCGACCTTGATGCCGGTTGCCGCGTACGGGTCGTCCTCGAGCTTCTTCTTCTGGCCCTCGATGGCGTCGGCGCGCTCGGCGCCAGGGTCGAGCTTTCGTCGGTCGACGCCGTCGACGGTGAGGACACGGCGGTTGGCTGTGTCCTGATCGGCGTCGTCTGCCGCAGTGCCGTCCGGAGTCGTTCCGGTGGTGGTCTGGTCCGTGGCTTTGCCAGGCTTCTTCTTGTCGGCAGCCTTGGTTTTGTCCTTGGCCTTGTCTGCATCCGCGGCGGCGCGTTGCTTTGCCGTCGACGGACGGCGTGGCTGGACGGTTGCCGGCTTGTCGGCGAACGAATCGTCGATGGTCGCCGGCGGGTCGAAAATGCTGTTCGCGCCGGCCTGTGACGGGTCGGTGTCGTCAGGCAAGGCGCCATCGCTGGCCGGCACATAGGCCGTTGGCGTGTTTCCCGTGGGGGCGGTGTCGGCAGGGGCGGGCTTGACCTGCGTGTTGGCCTTGCTCAATTGCCTGGCCCGGCGCTGCTGGTCGGACAGGATCGCCGATTCCGAAACCTCGCCGCGCAGCTCGGTCTCCTGGGCATGAAGCGCAGTTGGCCGCAGCAAAGCGAGCACGCTCGTCGCCAGAAGCAGAGCGCAAAAGGCTCTGCCCGTTCGACCTTTTTTCTCTTGAGGCTGGGCCCGCGACATCGTCACCACTGCTTGCGCGGCGCAAGCGCGCCATACTTACCGAACCGTAAACGGGGATGGTTAACGGAGGGTTGAAGGGCGGCCCGTCGGACATGGCTGGACGGCAATTCTGTTGGACAGGCGAACGGCAAAGCGCTAATCGCATCAGCCATGCATGCGGGATCCCAAGAAAAGAAGCCTTTGGAGGCTTCGATCGCCTCGGCGCTGAGAACGGTAGCCACGGAACAGGCCGGCGTGGCGGCATTGGCCGCCGCGCTGGAGAACGAACTGGCCGAACCTTTCGCCCGCGCCGTCGACATGGTGTCGCGCATCAATGGCCGCGTCATAGTCACCGGCGTCGGCAAAAGCGGCCATATCGGCACTAAGATCGCGGCCAGTCTGGCTTCGACCGGCACGCCTGCCTTCTTCGTCCATCCGGCGGAGGCCAATCATGGCGACCTTGGCATGATCGCCAGAGACGATGCCATCATCGCCATGTCATGGTCCGGCGAGAGCAAAGAATTGATGGGCATCGTCGCCTATTCCAGGCGCTTCTCGATCCCGCTGATTGCGATTACCGCGGGCGCGGCCTCGGCGCTGGCGCGCGCGGCCGACGTGGTGCTGCTCCTGCCGTCCGCGCCGGAAGCCTGCCCGCACGGTTTGGCGCCGACGACATCGACCCTGCTGCAACTGGTGGTCGGCGATGCGCTGGCCATAGCGCTGCTCGAAGCGCGCGGCTTCACGCCCGACCATTTCCGCACATTCCACCCCGGCGGCCAGCTCGGCGCCAATCTGACTCTCGTCTCCGAGATCATGCGGGTCGGCGATCAGATTCCGCTAGCGGCGCTCGGTACCAAGATGCCGGAAGCGGTCATGACGTTGTCGAACAAGAAAGTCGGTTGTGTCTGTGTCGTCGACGGGAAGGGCGAGCTGGTCGGGATCATCACTGACGGTGATGTCGCGCGCAATCTGCATCGAAACCTGGCCGATATCGCCGTGGACGACATCATGACCCGCACGCCGAAGACGGTCGATCCGCAGACGCTGGCCGGAACGGCGATCGCGCTTCTCAACGAATACAATATCGGTGCGCTGGTAGTGACGGAAAACAGGATGCCCGTTGGGGTGGTTCACTTCCACGATTTGCTGCGTATCGGCGCAGCCTGAGGAAACTAAAACCGCATTGCGTTGGGGTGACCTACGCGGCGCGCTTCGATTGCTGCCAAATGCGCTGCGGGCCTTCGGGCGCTCAGACGGCCTCGACGGTCAGTTCCAGATCGGTGTCGGCCGAACTGACGACGCGCACCTGCGTGCCGGCCGGCAGGTCGGGACCGGAGACGCGCCACAGTGTGTCGCCGAGTTTGATGCGGCCGCGACCGTCCTTGATCGGCTCGGCCAGCGTTGCCATCCTGCCGACCAACTGCGCGCCGCGCCGGTTGAGCAGCGGCTGGTCGCTAGGGGTATTACGCCCACCAACCAGCTTCTTTCCGGCAAGGGCCGAGACCAGCGACAGGGCCAGGAAGGCGAGGACCTGGACTTCCCAGGCCCAGAAGCTTGCGTCCCAGACGAGCAGGGAAATCACACCGATCACCAATGCGGCGATGCCGATCCACAGCATGAATATTCCTGGCGCGATGACCTCCATCACCAGGAGGACGAAGCCCAGAACCATCCAGTTCCACGGACCAAGTTCGGAAATGATGCGGTCGAACATGGGAGTGCGCTCCTACTTCCTGTGGAGCATGATCTTTTCCGAAAACCGGTTCCCACTTTTCGGGATCATGCTCGCGACCTCAGTTCTCGTCAGGTCTCAGTTCTCATTCGGGCGAACCACCGGAGGGCGGGCGGCCTGCCTGGCGGCGCCGGCGGTGCCTTCGCTGCGGAACACCTCCCTGGCGATCTCGCTTATGCCGCCGAGCGTGCCGATCAGTGCCGACGCTTCCATCGGCATCAGCACGACCTTGCTGTTGTTGGCGGTACCGATCTTGCCCATCGCTTCGGTGTATTTGAGCGCCACGAAGTAGTTGAGTGCCTGCACGTCGCCCTTGGAGATGGCTTCCGATACAACCTGGGTGGCTCGCGCTTCGGCTTCGGCCGAGCGTTCGCGCGCCTCGGCGTCGCGGAAGGCGGCTTCCTTGCGGCCTTCGGCCTCGAGGATCTGCGACTGCTTGAGGCCTTCGGCGGCGAGGATCTGCGCACGCTTGTTACGTTCAGCCGTCATCTGACGACCCATCGATTCGATGAGGTTGGCCGGCGGATTGATATCCTTGATCTCGACGCGGGTGATCTTGATGCCCCACGGATGGGCCGCTTCGTCGACCACGCGCAGCAGCCGTTCGTTGATGGCGTCGCGGTTCGACAGCAATTCGTCGAGGTCCATCGAGCCCATGACGGTACGGATGTTGGTCATCGTCAAATTGAGGATGGCGTTCTCCAGGCCGGCGACCTGGTAGGCGGCCTGCGCCGCATTGAGGATCTGGTAGAAGGCGATGCCGTCGACGCCGACAATGGCGTTGTCGCGCGTTATGATTTCCTGGCTCGGAACGTCGAGCACCTGCTCCATCATGTTCATCTTGGCGCCGATGCGGTCGACGAACGGCACGATGAGGTTGAGGCCGGGGCTTAGTGTTTTGGTGTAACGACCAAAGCGCTCCACCGTATAATTATAGCCTTGCGGGATTGTCCGGATGCCTTTGATAAGAAGCACCAATACCAGAAAGGCAAGCGCACCAATCGCAATACCGAAACCACTGAAGTCCATTTGAATCTCCCTCAGATGCCGGCCATGGCGTTGATTCCATGCAACCGACTTCACCAAACACTTAGGTGTGTTTCAATAATGTTACAATCAGGTGATCGTTGATTATTAGTGCATGGAATAGCGCAACTGCGGCGGTCGATCGCCGCAACGTGGCGGCCTCAGACCCAGCCCGACAGCTCGCGCCGCACCATCGCCTCGATCACCGCCATGCCTTCTGCACTGTCGTTGAGGCACGGGATGTGGGCGAATTTCTCGCCGCCGGCGTGATGGAAGGTCTCGGCCGCCTCGCGGCCGATTTCGTCCAACGTCTCGATGCAGTCGACGGAAAAGCCTGGATTGACGATGGCGATCGATTTGACGCCGTCCTTCGCCAGTTTCTCGATCGTCTTGTCGGTGTAGGGCTGCAGCCATTCCTGGACGCCGAAGCGCGACTGGAAGGTGATGATCAGCTTCTTTTCATCCCACCCCAGTCGTTCACGCAACAGTCGTGTCGTCTTCTGGCAGTGGCAGTGATAGGGATCACCCTTTTCGAAATAGGGCTTCGGGATGCCGTGATAGGAGGTGATGACCACCTCCGGCTCGAAGTCGAGCGTTGCCAGATGCCGTTCGATCGAATGGGCGAGCGCCTCGATGTAGACCGGCTCGTCATAGTAGGGCGGCACGCTGCGGACCGCCGGTGCGCGACGCATTTTCATCAGCGCGCGAAAAAGCTGGTCATTGGCGGTGGCGGTCGTGGTCGCCGAATATTGCGGGTAGAGTGGGAACGACAGGATGCGGTCGCAGCCTTGCTCGACCAGCCTTTGAGCGACGCTCGCGGTCGAGGGGTTGCCGTAGCGCATCGCCCAGTCGACCACGACATCGGGTAGGTCGATGAGCGCTGCGGCCAGCTTTTCGCCCTGCGCCCGGGTGTAGGTGCGCAGCGGCGACTCGTTCCTCTCGCGGTTCCATATCCTGGCGTAATTGGCGCCGGACTTCTTCGGTCTGGTGGTCAGCACCAAGCCGTAGAGGATCGGATACCAGATCGCCTTGTTGAGTTCGATGACGCGCGGATCGGACAGGAATTCGCGGAGATAGCGCCACATCGGCTTGAAATCGGTACCGTCGGGCGTGCCGAGATTGACCAACATGACGCCGATCTTGCCTGCCTTTACCGGCGGATGTCCGGCCGGTAGCGGGTCGAGCGCTTTCGCGGCTTTGGGGTCGACAGGCGTGGAAAGCGTCATGAAGGTCTCCCGACACCGCGAAAACCGACGATGTCGGGCGAAACTAGCGATGCGGAGCAAGTTTTCAATGCTGCGTCTGGCCGCACCTTACCTTGAAAGCCAAAAACCCGTCCGGTTACCCGGACGGGTTTTGCTGGTCGCAAGTGCGAAGCGAGGTTACTTCGCCGGAATGGTCAAGGTCGCGCCGACAGGAAGCCGGCGTGGTTCGTAGCCTTTGTTGGCCTCGGAGATCACCTTCCACTTGGCGCCGTCGCCGTAGGCCTTCTTGGCGAGATCCCAATAGGTATCGCCGGCGACGATGACATGGCTGGCTTCGGCCGGGGCGGCGTCAGCCGGCTTTGCCGGAGCAGGTGCGGCTTCGGCCGGTTTTGCCGGTTCGGCCGGAGCCGGCGTTGCCGGGGCGGTTTCCGCCGGGACAGTCGGCGGCGTGGTGGTGATGTCGCCGGAGCCTGCCGGCAATGCGGGCATCGCCGGCTCCGCCGGTGCAGCCTCGGCCGGTTTTGCCGGTTCCGCTGGAGCAGGTGCCGGTTCGGCTGGTTTTGCCGGCTCGGCGGCCGGGGCAGCCGCTACGGTTGCGGCAACCTCGGTGATGCGGCCGTCGAGCTTGGGCGTGTAGGGCCGGTGCGCGGCGAGATAGTCGGCGACCACCTGTTCGAGGCCCGGGCCGTAATCATAGGCGTTCTTGGCCTTCTCGGCGAAGACCTTGTAGCCGTCGCCGCCCTGGCGGACGTAATTGTTGGTGGCGACCAGATAGTCCTTGTCCGGATTGATCGGCGCCCAGGCACCGTTCTGCATCACCTCGACCGACTTGACTCGGCCGGCATTGGGCGCGACCGACTTGTCGAAGGAGTATTTGAGACCTGCCACCTGCGGGAAGCGGCCGCCGCCGTCCTCGACCTGGCTGACGCCGTTTTCCAGCCCGGCAACCAGATCCTTGCCGGAAATCTGGAAGGTCGCCAGCGTGTTCTGGAACGGCAGCACGGTCAGCACCTCGCCCATGGTGACGGTGCCCTTGTCGATCGAAGCACGCAGGCCGCCGCCATTCGAGACGACGATCTCGACGCCCTGTCCCTTGACGCGGTCGAGGATGGCGTCGGAGACGAGGTTGCCCATCGCGCATTCCTTGGTGCGGCAGCTTTCGCGGCTGCCGTCGATGGCCTCGGTGGTCTCGGCCACTTCCTTGTTCTTCAGCGCCTCGATCGGCGCACCGAGTTCCTTGATGCGGGCAAGAACGGCCGGATCGGGAGTGATCGACTTGTCGAGGAAGATCGGGTCGCCGCTGGCTTCCTTGACGTTGCCATTGTCGTCGAACACGACCTTGAATTCGCCGAGATATTTCGAATAGGACGCGGCCTGCACGACAGGCACCTTGGAGCCGTCGGGGTTGTCGACCATCGTCGGATAGGGGCCTTCCGCCTTCGGGTCGGTGTTGGACAGAAGCGAATGGCTGTGGCCGCCGACCACCACATCGATGCCCGGGATCTTGGCGATGACATCGCGCTCGCGCCTGTAGCCGATATGGGTGACGGCAATGATCTTGTTGACGCCTTGCGCCTTCAGCTTCTCGACCTCGGCGGTGATCGACTTCACGTCGTCCTCTATGGTAATGTTGGGGCCGGGAGAGGCGAGTTCCGGCGTGTCGTTGGTCACGGCGCCGACAATGCCGATCTTCTGGCCGCCGACCTCAAGCACAATCGACGGCTTGATCTTGCCTGCGGCGCCGGACTTGTCGTTGGGCACGACATTGGCGCTGACGATCGGGAACTTCGCCTTGTCGAGATAAGGCACCAGCGCGCTCTCGCCATCGTCGAATTCGTGGTTGCCGAGCGTCACCGCGTCGGGCTTGATCTGATTGAGGAATTCCTCCTCCGCCGTGCCCTTGTAGGTGATGTAGAACAGCGATCCCTGAAAGCTGTCGCCGGCATTGAGCAGCAGCACGTTCTGGCCTTCGAGCTTCTTGCGCTCCTGTGCGATCGCGGTGACCAGCCGGCCGGCGCCGCCGATGCACTCACCCTTGGTCTCTTCCTCGGCCGAGCAGGTCGACTCGTATTTGTTGTTGCCTTCGATGCGGCTGTGCCAATCGTTGAAATGCAGGATGTTCAACGTGTAGTCGGCAAAGGATGGTGCGGCCGACAGGCCGAGTGTCGAGGCAGAGAGGGCGGCAATGGCGGCGAGCTTCTTCATCTTCGTCTCCCGGATATGATCAAAGGCGTTTAACGCTCTTGCCCGACTGCAGGATAACAGCCAGCATTTCGGGTATGTTCACATCGCGGTTGTGGCGATGCAAGAAGAATCAGGGCGGATAACCGGCATCGGTTTGCCGGCATAAAAAGGCGGCGGCATCGCGCCGCCGCCATCCGCAAAGCCGCATGGGAAAGGTTCAGCCGCGCCTGGTCAGCACGAAGTTCTGCCCGGCGGAGCTGGTGCAATTCAGCTGGTTTATGGACACCAGCAGGCAGTTGAAAGCGATTGGCTGCTGCCGGATAAGCGAGGTTCCGTTGATCTCGACCGAGGTGGCGCCGGTCTTGGTGTAGCTGCCGTCAGCGAATTTCTCACCGGTCTCCGCCGAAACGGTGGTGAAGACGCCGCCGTTCAATGTCGAGACCGCCTTGCCTTCGGCGTTCAGCCATGAGCCTTCGACGCCTCGCGCCTGCGATGAGATCGGTGGCCCGTCGGAGCCGCCGGTGGTGCAGGCGGCAAGCATCGTCGCAAGAGCGCCCGCCGCGCCCGCAGAAAGAATTTTGCGCGCAATCGTCATATCAAATCCTCTCCTGACGCATCGGCCCAATCGTCAAACGACGTTTTGGAGAACACGATGTGCGTGGCCTCAAGTTTCCAGAGCCGTCCCTCGTGCGTCCAAATGGATGCACACTGCTCTCGTCCGCATCCCTTCAATCGCCCGATTTCCGGGCGATTGCAAGGCAGTGAGGCAGGGGTATGGAACCGCTATCGAACGAGGATGTTGCGGAATTGCCACGGGTCGCTTTTGTCGAGGTCCTCGGGAAACAGGCCCGGACGGTTATCGAGCGGCGTCCAGTCGGTGTAGTAGCCCTTGACTGGTCCGAGATACTGGGACTGCACTTCCAGGCAGCGCTTGTAGTCCATCTCGTCGGCCTCGACGATGCCGGCTTCCGGGTTTTCCAGCGCCCAGACCATGCCGGCGAGCACGGCCGAGGTGACCTGCATGCCGGTAGCGTTCTGGTAGGGCGCCAGCTTGCGGGCTTCGGCCAGCGACAGCTGCGAACCGTACCAGTAGGCGTTCTTGGCATGGCCGTAGAGCAGCACGCCAAGCTCGTCCACGCCATCGACCAGCTCGTTTTCGTCAAGCACATGGTGGACCGGCTGCGGCTTGCCGGCAGCGCCGAACATTTCGTGGAGTGACAACACGGCGTCGTTGCAGGGGTGATAGGCATAGTGGCAGGTCGGGCGGTATTGCACCTTGCCCTTCTTACCGCGCACGGTGAAGAAGTCGGCGATCGAGATCGCCTCATTGTGCGTCACCAGGAAACCGTATTGCGCGCCCGGCGTCGGGCACCAGGAGCGCACGCGGGTGTTGGCGCCGGGCTGTTCGAGATAAATCGCAGCCTTGGAGCCATGCTTGTGCTCCTTGCCGTTCTTCGGCATCCATTTCTCATGCGTGCCCCAGCCGAGCTCGGCCGGCTGCAGCCCTTCCGAGATGAAACCCTCGACCGACCAGGTGTTCCAAAACACGTTCATCGGCTTCGGCTTCTTGGTGCGCTGGGTGTCGCGCTCGGCGATGTGGATGCCCTTGACGCCGGCCTTCTTCATCAGCTTCGCCCAGCCGTCACGGTCGTCCTGCGCGGGTTCGGAAAACTCGAGGCCGAGGTCGCCGGCAAGGTTCAGCAGCGCCTGCTTGACGAACCACGAGACCATGCCCGGATTGGCGCCACAGGTCGAAACCGCGGTAGCGCCGCCGGGCTTGTCGTGCTTCTCCTTGATCAAGGCTTCGCGCAGCGCGTAGTTGGTGCGGCTGGCATTGTCGGCCTTGGCGTCGAAATAGAAGCCGAGCCACGGCTCGACGACGGTGTCGATGTAGAGCACGCCGAGCTTGCGGCAGAGCCGCATCAGGTCGACCGAGCCGGTATCGACCGACAGATTGATGCAAAAGCCCTGGCCGCCACCATTGGTCAAAAGCGGCGTCAGCAGTTTCTTGTAGTTTTTCTCGGTCACGTGCTCCTGCACGAAGGCGATGCCGCGCTCGTCGAGCAGCTTGCGGTCGGTGTCGAGCGGGTCGATGACCGTCATGCGCGACTTGTCGAATTTGAAATGGCGCTCGATCAGAGGCAGCGTTCCCCGTCCGATCGAACCAAAGCCGATCATCACGACAGGGCCGGTGATTTCACCGTAAACGGGCCAGTTTTCATTCGCCATTTTATCGAGCACTCCTTCAAGCAACGCGCCAAAACGGCCGTTCGACCGCCGCGCGACAAACCATAGATCATTGTCACAATAAAGCGAAAAGCAGGGATAAGGTTAGTTCCCGACGGCGCAGATGCGCCTACGGTTCGAGCAGTTTCGCGAATTCCGGCGTGAGCAGCGCTTGTGCTTCGGAGTCCGGGATTTCAACGAGATCGCCGGCGCAAGCCTGGATGACGTTGGGCAAACCTTGCAGTCCGAAGACCAGAACCTGCCTGTCGCCATCGCGCTTCAGGCTGGCGCCGAGATAGTCGCCGATCAAATCGTCGATGCCGCATTCGGCCTCGTAATCCACCTCGGTCTGGTCGCTTGGCTTCTTGCGCTTCTCCTTGACGAAGGTGGCCAGCGAGGGGCCTGGCTTGCCGTCGACCGTATCGGAAAACATGTCCTGAAGGGTAAGCAAGGCGCCACGGCGCACGTCCATGACATAGGCGTCGGAATAGTTGTTCGGATGCGCACCGCCGCAATAGAGGCTGCCGGATTCCGACCAGCTCATCAGCTTCGGCGTCAATGACGTAACTTTGGACGTCGTGTCTTCATAGCCGCCAAGCGAATCGTCGTCCATGCCCTCCATCGGCGGCCCGTCGTGGAAACCGGCATATTGCAGCGCCGCGCACGTCAAGGCGCTGAGGCTGTCATGCCAATGGCGGTTCTGCAGCAAGGCATTGGCGGCTTCGATCGGCGCCCTGCCGGCGAGATCGACGATGCGCGGCCTGGCGAATTTGGTGCGCGGATCGGTGACATAGTTGTAGGCTGCATCCGGCCAACCTTCCTTGGCGTCTGCCTTGGGCGCAAAATCCAGCTTGAGATAGTCGTAGGGCGATGCCGCCATGGTGATCGGCGCATCGTCGCCCGAGAATGTCATGTCGGTGAAATCATAGAGATCGCGTGGCGTCGTCGCCGGCGTCTCCGTCTGGGCACGGCTGGCGATCCTTGTCAGCTTCAGCGGCAGGGTCTTTTTGGCCGTCCAGGTGCCTTCCAGCGTCTTGCCCTTGTCGGCGGAACTCAACCGCCAGACGGCGCCGATGGGTGGAGCCTGGCCGTCGCCGCACTTCTTGGCATCGCAGGCTTCTTCCTCGGCCAATTGAAAGGTGGCGCCCTTGCTCGACTTCGCCTGCAGAGGAATATCGACGCCCTTGGAGCGGTAGAAATAGCGCGCCGCCAGTGCCTCTCCAGCCGTCGCCGGATCACCGGTAAACTCGACGACGATGTCGATGTTGCCGAGCTTCCCCGCATAGGTCACCGGTTCCGCATGCGCTGTTGCCGGCAACGCCAGGAATGCACCGAGCAGGACGGCTAGCTTCAGAACATGTCGGATCATCGTCACTCCTTAGCCATGGTTTGCAGGCGTTGCACCAGCCGGTCACGGTCTGATGTCATCCCCTTGTAGTCGAGTTGAGCCTCATCCAGCGCCTGCAATTGCGCCGCGAAAGAGGCGGCAAGCGTTGCCCGGTCGGGATGCCGCGCCAGCACTTTCAGCGGGTCGAGATGGATGCGGATGGTGAACAGGATGTCGCGCGACAGAGGCAGTTTGCGCAGCGTCTGGCGCTCCACGCGGATGAAGGCGTGGGTGTTGACGTCGCCGTCGGGAAATCGCGAGGGGCGCCTGGTGGCGCGGTCGATGCGCTCGACATTGGAGAGCGGGTGATAGAGCGCGTCGCCGGCCTGGATCGACCAGTTGAAGCGTTCGACGGCCTGACCCTGAAGGCCGTCGAACATGCGGTTGATGAGCTCGGCCGGCCTGGTGCCCGGACCGAAGCCCGGCACCGGTGCGTGGATCTGCTGCAGCGGCCGGCCGAATTTCTCGACCAGCGACCAGGATGACGGGAAACACAGCGAGCCGGCGGCGAGCCGCCAGCCGGTGTCGTCACGGCGCATCAGGATCAGGTCTTCCTGGACGAGCAGCGACGCTGCGACCAGCGGGGCATCGGGGAAGGTGGCGTCAGAGTCGGCTTTGGCGCCAATGACCTCAACCCCGGCATTGGTGCGCCGGTACATCCCGGGAAATGTCGACAGCAGATGTGCTTCGATGAGGCCGCGCACTTCGCGCTGGGTGTCGCGCGTGCCGTCTTCCTCGACAAACACCTTGTCGGGAATCTCGGCATAGAGCCGGCGCTTTTCGGCGAGATGGTCGAAGAGATACCGGTCGACCTCGATCCACTTGTCGAGCTCGAGCGGCTTCAGCCCGATGGTGAAGAGCTTTGAGGAGCCATCATAGGGCGTGTGCGTGGGCTGACGAGAATTCATGCTTCGCTAGAAAGTGTCCAATGCCGGCGGTTATTCTCGCAGCCGCTTCGTATCAGGCCAATGTTGCCGGGATCAAGCCGCGCAGAGAATTGCCGACGAACAGTGTTTTGACGGATTTCAACTCGTCATAGCTGTAGATCGCCTCCTGGGCGCGGCCTTCGTCCAGCAGCTCGGCGCGCAATACGCCAGGCAGCAGGCCGCAGTCGAGCCTGGGTGTCATCAGCATGCCATCACCGAAATCGGCGAAGACGTTGGTGATGGTGCCTTCGCAGATTTCACTGCGCTCATTTGCGAGCAACACTTCGTCGGCCTGGGTGATCAGATATTCGGAGCGGGCGTGAGTGTAGACTTGCCGCCGGCCGGTCTTGTGGCGCAGCAGCGTGTCGGTGGAGGAGAGCCGCACCCGTGCCAGCTGCAGCCGCCAGACCTTGTCGGCGGCGAACGGCTCATAGGGCTGGACCGAGGCGGTCACTTCGCCATTGCACTGCAGGACGAGCCGGGTGCGCAGCGCCTTTTGCTGCGCCCCGATAGTATTCGCCAGCACCTCGCCGATCCGCTGCGGATCGCAGGCAAAGCCGAGTTCTTCCGCCGAGCCGTAAAGGCGCGCGAGATGGCGTTCGAAGCGCAGAAAGCCCTGGCCGGGCTCCCAGCGCATCGTCTCGATCAGCTCGAAATCGGCGGTGTCCCCGTCGCGAAGCGCGCCTTCAGCAGACACTCCTGATACTCCTCTTGCGCCGTCGAATCGAAGACGACGCCGCCGCCGACATTGTAAACGGCCTCGCCACTGGAAAAGAGCGATATGGTGCGGATCGCCACCGAAAAGCGCATCATGCCGGCAGGCGCGATCCAGCCGATGGCGCCGCAATAGACGTCGCGCGGTGTCTCTTCCAGCTCGTGCAGGATTTCCATGGCGCGGATTTTCGGCGCGCCGGTGATCGAGCCACAGGGAAACAGCGCGCCAAAGATTTGGCGGATGCCGAGATCAGGCAGAAGCTTCGCCCGCACACGGCTCACCATCTGATGGACGGTCGGGTAGCTCTCGATGCGGAACAGTTCCGGCACTTCCAGCGTGCCGACCTCGCTGATCAGCGAGATGTCATTGCGCAGGAGATCGACGATCATTCGGTTCTCGGCCTGGTTCTTTTCGTCGCTGCGCAAGAAGGACTTCAACCGCGCGTCCTCGGCCTTGGTCGCGCCGCGCGGTGCGGTACCCTTCATCGGATGGGTTTCGATCATGCCTTCGGCATTGATCTCGAAGAACAGCTCGGGCGAACGCGACAAGACGATGGGATCGCCGAGCGAAATCAGCGCGCCATACTTGACCGGCTGGCGTCCTGTCAGTGCGTCGAAGGCAGCAAGCGGATCGCCCGACCATTGGGCACGGACCGGAAAGGTCAGGTTGCCTTGGTAGCAATCGCCCTTGCGGATGTGGTCGTGAAGGCGCGCGAAGCGTTTGGCGTAGTCCTGAGCGGACCAACTGGCCTTGGCGTCGAGGATGGGGCCATTGGTGGCCGGCGCATCGTTGCGCGGCACGGCCTCTTCGACCGGAGCATCGAACACACCCAGACAAACCAGTGGCGCGCGCCGGCCTTCAGGCAGCAGCGGCACCAGTTTCGGTTCGAGCAGATAGCCCGCTTCGTAGGAGAAATAGCCGGCCAGCCATTTGCCGGCATCGCTCGCCGCCTGCGCGGCCACCAGCGCCGGCAGAAAATCCTTGGCATCATAGGCAATGATGATGTCGGCCTGGTGGTCGAAGACCAACTGACGGCCGCTTTCATCGTTGCGGAAAATGGCAGAGGGCAGGGGCATGGGGCTCGGGTACTGCGGTCGATGACGCCAGAACCGCTCTATATGGGGGCCGGGCGGCGTGCAATCGAGGGAGCGGCGTCGCAGGGCGCAAAGACAGTGGCGAATGCAAAAACAAAGACGGCGCCCGAAAGCGCCGCCTTCTGGTTATGTTGCCGATGACGGATCAGCTGTTGTTGGCGGTCCCGGCGCTCGGGAATTGGCGTGCGAACTCCTTTTCGTCGCCGGTGGCAAGCAGCTTGGCCTGCTCGACCCACTTTTCGCGGGCGATGCGGCCGTCGAAATTCAGCGTGTCCTCGATGCGCTTGACGTCGGCCGCGGTCCAGCCGGCGATCTGCGCGTAGGTCGTGACGCCAAGGCCCTTGAGCAGTTTGTCGTTGACCGGGCCGATACCGATCAGGCGGCGCAGATTATCGGCCTTCCCAGCTGCCGGGGCGGCTTTCTTCGGGACGGCGGCGGGCTTTGAAGCAGCGGCTTTGGGCGCGGCCTTGGCGGCGGCAGGTTTGCTGGCCGCTGGTTTTGCGGCCGCGGATTTGGCCGCAGCTGGTTTGGCCGCGGCGGGTTTGGCGGGGGCCGGTTTCGCGGCCGGGGCGGACTTGGCCTTTGCCGCTGTCGATACCAGCGTCGCCGGCGCCGAACTTGAAGGCTTGGCGGATGGAGCTGATGTTTCACGCAGCCGGCGTTCGAGATCGGCGCGGGTCTTGCCGCAGGCGTCGAGTTCGCCAGTCAGACGATCGGCGTCGGCGCGCAGTCTGTCACGCTCGCTGCGGGTGCGGTCGAGATCGCCGCGCAGGCTGTCAAGTTCGCCGCGCAGCCGGCCCCAGATAAACCAGCCAACCAACACGCCTACAAGGAACGCCAGGACAATGTAAAAGAAGGTCATCGTCTCTCTCCAGTCGGATCCGTCCGCCGCCGTCCCAAGTCATGACCTTGGCAGATCGGATCATCCAATGTGGTTCGGCGGCTCAGGGAACAGCCGGTCTGTCGTCGACTGTCGTAGTTCGGCTTTGCCGCCCATTGCCAACCGTCGCTGTCGCATCCGCCAGGCCGCTGCCATGGGCCGGGATGCTGTCCGGCCTTAAGCCGCGCGCCCGGCTGAGCTTCGGTCGGAAAGCTATCATACGGCTTCGGGAAAGCTAACGGAAAATTTCGCCGGAGAGTTATTCAAGAACAGGTATTTAGAACAAGAACAGCGCTGCCGTCACATGCATTCCGGCTAAACTGTTCTGCGATTCAGCAAAGTCGAGACCGCTGCTGAACCTGTCACTCTGCGCCATCGGTCCAATGGGTGCGCGCATTAACTGTCGAGCGCTTCCAACTCGTCGATCAGGCCGCCGATCACGCCAAGCCCGATCTGCCAGAAGGCGGGGTCGGTGGCGTCGAGGCCGAAGGGGGCGAGAAGCTCCGAGTGATGCTTGGTGCCGCCGGCGCGCAACATCTCGAAATACTTGTCCTGGAAGCCATGCTCGGCGTTCTGGTAGACCGCGTAGAGCGAGTTCACCAGGCAGTCGCCAAAGGCATAGGCGTAGACGTAGAAGGGGGAGTGGACGAAGTGCGGGATGTAGGTCCAGAAGACCTCATAGCCCTCGCGCAGCTTGATCGCCGGCCCCAGGCTTTCGGCCTGCACCTCGAGCCAGAACTGGCCGAGCTTGTCGGAGGTCAGTTCGCCATTCTTGCGCTCGGCATGCACCTTGCGCTCGAACTCGTAGAAGGCGATCTGGCGCACGACCGTGTTGATCATGTCCTCGACCTTCTGGGCGAGCATCGCCTTGCGCTCGCGCTTGTCGGTGGTCTGGTCGAGCAGCGAACGGAAGGTCAGCATCTCGCCGAATACCGAGGCCGTCTCGGCCAAAGTCAGCGGCGTCGAAGCCATCAGGGCGCCCTGGCCGCCGGCCAGCACCTGATGCACGCCGTGGCCGAGTTCATGCGCCAGCGTCATCACATCGCGCGGCTTGCCCATGTAGTTGAGCAGCACGTAAGGGTGCGCCGAAGGCACGGTCGGATGGGCGAAGGCGCCGGGCGATTTGCCGGGCCTGACCGGCGCGTCGATCCAGTTGCGGTCGAAGAAGACGCGGGCGATCTCCGCCATATCGGGGGAAAAGCGCTGATAGGCCGACAGCACGGTGTTCCTGGCGTCGTCCCAAGGGATCACGGCCTGCGGCGTCTCGGGCAAGGGGGCGTTGCGGTCCCAGTGGTTCATCACCTCCATGCCGAGCCAGCGCGCCTTCATCGCGTAGTAGCGATGCGACAGGCGCGGATAGGCTTCGCGCACGGCCGACGCCAGCGCATCGATCACGCTGCGCTCGACGCGGTTGGCGAGATGGCGTGAATCGGCGATGTCCTCGAAGCCGCGCCAGCGGTCGGAAATCTCCTTGTCCTTGGCCAGCGTGTTGGTGATCAGCGTGAAGGTGCGCAGGCTCTTGCGGAAGGTTGCGGCCAGCGCTTCGGAGGCGCGGCGGCGGACCTCCCCATCGGCGTCCTGCAGGCGGTTCAGCGCCGGCTCCAGCGTCAGTTCCTCGCCGTCTATGTCGAAGCGCAGATCGGTCATCGTCTCGTCGAACAGCCGGTTCCAGGCACCGCGTCCGGTGATCGATTTCTCATGGAACAGCTGCTCGACCCGGTCCTCGAGCTGGTAGGGCTTGTCCATTCTGAGGTCGAGCACCCAGGGGCGGTAATGGGCAAAGCCGGCGTCGGCGGCGAGGGCTGCTTCTAGCGCCTTGTCGTCGATCAGGTTCAGCTCCAGCGCGAAGAACAAAAGATGCGCGCTGGCGTCGGTCATCTTCTCCTGGATGTCGCCATAGAGCTTTGCGCGCTGCGGATCGGCGGTGTTGCCGGCATAGATCAGGCCGGCATAGGACACGATGCGGCCGATCAGTTCCTCCAGCGCCTCATAGGCTGTCAGCGCCTCGCCAAGCCTGCCGGCGCTGCCGCGCTCGGCCTCCGCAGCCAGCGTGCCCTTCCAGCGGTTCTCGAAGGCGACGGCATCGGCCGCCGCCTTGGCAAGGTCGCGCTTCAGTTCGGGCGCCTCCATGCCGGAATAAAGATCGGCGAGATTCCATTCCGGCAGGTCGCCGAGTTCCGCCGCGCCCTGACCGGACGCTACCGCCGCAAGCTGCCGACCGAGAATCCTGCTCATCAACAATTACCTTCTGGAATCAAGGGGAAAGGACAAGCCGGTCAAATCCTAAGGAATTCGTTCACCGGGTTTTTTGAAACCTTGTTTAGAACCCTGTGCCAAGATGATCCATGGGAATTTCCCA
The DNA here is from genome assembly GCF_040323125.1 of Mesorhizobium sp. M0062. NCBI lineage: Bacteria > Pseudomonadati > Pseudomonadota > Alphaproteobacteria > Hyphomicrobiales > Phyllobacteriaceae > Mesorhizobium > Mesorhizobium sp. M0062. Next base: position 410,227 of record NZ_JAMYUO010000002.1, on the reverse strand, counting down.
GGCGGGCAACTCAAATCAGTCATGACAGGTTCCATTCTTATAGTCGATGACGATCCCGTGCAGCGCCGGCTGCTCGAAGCGGCGGTGACGAAATTCGGCCACAGCGCCATCGTTGCCGATGGCGGCGAGGCCGGTCTGAGCGCGCTTGACGGACCCAATGCGAGGGATATTTCGGCAGTCATCCTCGACCTTGTCATGCCGGGCCTCGACGGCATCGGCGTGCTGAAGGCGATGCGCGAGCGCGGCATCACTGTTCCCGTCATTGTGCAGACTGCGCAGGGCGGCATCGAAACGGTGGTCTCGGCGATGCGCCACGGCGCCTTCGATTTTGTCGTCAAGCCGGCGTCTCCCGACCGGCTGCAGACCGCGATCGGCAACGCGCTCAAGGTCGAGGCGGTCGAGGACGAGGTCAAGCGCACGTCGCGGCGTCGCGGCGGCCACCTGACCTTCAAGGACATGATCACGCACAGCCCGGCGATGGACCGGGTGATCCGCCTCGGCCAGAAGGCTGCGGCCTCCAACATCCCGATCCTGATCGAGGGCGAATCGGGCGTCGGCAAGGAATTGGTGGCGCGCGCCATCCAGGGCAGCGGCGAACGCCGCACAAAGCCGTTCGTCACCGTCAATTGCGGCGCCATCCCCGACAATCTGGTCGAATCGATCCTGTTCGGTCACGAAAAAGGTTCGTTCACCGGCGCCACCGAAAAGCACACCGGCAAGTTCGTCGAGGCGCATTCGGGCACCCTGTTCCTGGATGAGATCGGCGACCTGCCGCTCGACGTGCAGGTCAAGCTGTTGCGCGCCGTGCAGGATGGCGAGGTCGATCCGGTCGGCGGCCGTTCCACCGTCAGGGTCGACATCAGGCTGATCTCGGCCACGCACCGCAACCTTCTGCAGCAGGTCAAGGACGGCAAGTTTCGCGAGGACCTGTTCTACCGGCTCAACGTTTACCCGATCGTCGTGCCGCCGCTGCGCGACCGCCGCGACGACATCCCCTATCTGGTCAAGCATTTCATGGACAAGGTGGCGCCGGCGGGCAATCGCCTGCACGGCATCTCGGATGCCGCACTGGCCATGCTGCAGGCCTATGATTGGCCGGGAAACATCAGGCAGCTGGAAAACGCCGTGTTCAGGGCCTCGGTGCTTGCCGAAGGCGATGTGCTCACGACTGACGAATTTCCGCAGATCCGGGCGCAGGTCGACGGCACCGTCAATCTCGACGCCGATGCGTCCTTGTCGGACCCCGGCATGGCCTTGAGCACCGGATCGCAAGGCGATGGCGCGCAGACTGATGACGCCGGTACGGCAGCTGCCGAGCTCGCCCCTCCGGCCAGGTTGCTTCAGCGTTTCGGCACATTGAGGGCGCTGGACGAGCGTGGCAATGTGCGTGCGCTGGCCGATGTCGAACTCGAAATGATCAAGCTCGCCATCGACCATTACAACGGCCAGATGAGCGAGGTCGCACGGCGTCTCGGCATCGGCCGCTCGACGCTCTACCGCAAGCTCAAGGAATACGGCATCGACCCGGAAACCGGCCGCCTCGACCGCCTTGCCTCCTGAACGCCGAATTCCACAGCTTGCCAACGCAACGCCGGGACCAGCTTGCCATGCCACATCCGGCGCTGCATAAGGGGTTGGGGCGGGAATATGGCTGATGCGACGCCGTTGTTCACGCATTAAGGCCAGCGGTAACAGATCGTGTAGCGGGAAAAGGCTGAATCTTGATCTAAACCAGCAGTTTACCAAGAAATCCTGTGTATTATTTTTGACGGGATATCGCCACGGTGTTACCGCATTTCGGCTTCAATAAGCGATGATTAACCATTAGGATCGATATTCGGATGTGAGAACCACGCATCCGTTTGGACAAATCCGGGGACAAACGGCAGCCTGCAAGGCCTTTTGATTTGAACAAAGTCGAACGACACAGAAACGGGCGGCGCGATCACATGGGCGTCTGGCCGAGATGGCTGGCAGCGTTGATCGTTGCGTTCGCTTTCCTCGCCGCAACTGCTGCCGGCGCCAGCGCTGAAACGCGCTCGCTCAAGCTCTATCACCTCCACACGCACGAAAAGGCCGAGATCGTCTACAAGCGCAATGGCCGCTACGATCCGGCAGGCCTCAGGAAGATCAACATCATCCTGCGCGACTGGCGTCGCAACGAACCGACCAAGATGGATCCGCGCCTGCTCGATCTGGTGTGGGAAGCTTACCGGCAGGCCGGCGCCACCGACTACATCCAGGTCGTTTGCGGCTATCGCTCGCCGTCGACCAATTCGATGCTGCGCAGCCGCAGCCGCGGTGTCGCCAAGGAAAGCCAGCATATGCTGGGCAAGGCGATGGACTTCTACATTCCGGGTGTGCCGCTGAAAAAGCTGCGCAACATCGGCCTGAAGATGCAGGGCGGCGGCGTCGGCTACTATCCGTCGTCGGGTTCGCCCTTCGTCCACATGGACGTCGGCAATGTGCGGCATTGGCCAGGCATCAGCCGCCAGGAACTGGTCAGCCTGTTCCCCAATGGCAAGACGCTGCATGTGCCGAGCGACGGCAGGCCGTTGCCGGGTTATGACCAAGCGCTCGCCTCCTACAAGGCACGCAAGGGCGCCGGTTCTCCTGCCATCATGATGGCCAGCGCAGGCGGCAGCACCAAGAAATCCGGTGGCTTCCTGTCCGCGTTCTTTGGCGGTGGCGGTGAAGACGAAGCCGACGACAGCGCCGATGTCGCTACCGCCGCGCCGCCGCCGAGAAGCGTGAAGCCGGTGCTGGCTGCCACGAGCAACAACAACAGCAATCTGCCTGGCATCGCGATCGTGTCGCCGCAGAACGCCAAGCGCGCCAACATTCCGCAGCTTGCCGACGACAGCGCTGACGATGCGGAGCCGCAGGACACGCCGGAGACGATCATCGCCGCGCTGCCCGCCAAGGAAGTGCCGCTGCCCGCTTTCGCACCGCGGCCGAAGGCCGATGTCGGCGCGCAACAACCTGAGACCGTGCCGTTCGGCGTGGCCGATGCCACCACCGAACAGACGGTGGCGACGGCGCAGGCGCCGGCCAATGTGCCGTTCGGCACGGCCGATGCGAGCAATGCCGACCAGGGGGCCGATCAAGCTGCCGCTCCGGCGCAGGTCGCGGTCAACGTCCCGTTGCCGACCTGGCGTCCCGACCGCTCTTCGCCGCCGGCTGAGCTTGCGCCGCAGGACAAGGGCGTTCTGCTGGCGCTGGCCGATACGGCTGCCCACAAGCAGACCGCAACCGACGCGTTCTCGGTGCTGCCGTCGCAGCGTCCGGACGAGGTCAAGGCGGTTCTCGAACAGGCCAGCGCCGCCGATACAGCCGGTGCTACCGACGACTATCAGGTTGCGTCGCTTGAGCCGCGCTCTGCGTTCAACGATCCGTCAGGTGTCGATGCCGCATCGCCGCGCGGCGCTATTGCTGCCCGTCCCGCCGGTACCGATCCAGCCTCGGTGATCGGCGCCGGCGTCAAGACGACACGCAAGGAAGCCAGGGCTTCGGCCCGCGACCTGAAGCCAGGACCGAAGGCAGTGGTGGTGGCGGCCGAACCGCAGGCGGCCCGCTGGGCGCTGAGCAGCGGCGACAACATCGCCACCGTTTCCAGCCCGACGACAGCGCCGCGCTATGCCTACAACATCGTGCATACGCCGCCGAGCGAGGTCTACACCGCAGGCTTCCAGGCGGACAACCAGATGGCCGATGCCAACCGCTTCACCGGCAATGCCGTAAAATTCCTTTCGGTCGCCCGCTTCCAGACGAAGTAAGGGCGTGACCGGGGCGTTATCGACTCGAAGCCGCGCTGGGCAACCTGTGCGGCTTTTGTTTTTAGCGAGATCTCGAGCACTGGCTTCCATCGCCACAGAATGCTAACCACCAAGCTGCATTCCCGCTTCGTCTAATGGTAGGACAGCGCCCTTTGAAGGCGTGAATCGTGGTTCGAGCCCATGAGCGGGAACCAAAATCTCAACGCGTAGCAAACCCGGTCGGCGCAGCTGGCGGGTTTTTGTGCCGAGTGCAATTCCGGGAACACTGTGATTTTCCCGGAAAAGCGCGGAGCGCTTCCCTTGGGAATTGCGCAAAGACAAAGTAGCGGAGGTTATTTTCCGAGCTTGCTCGCGGTCTGTGCGAGCGCCTCGATCTCATCCCACTTGCCGGCCTTGACCAACTCGTCCGGCGCCACCCACGAGCCGCCGACGCAGATAACGTTGGACAGGCTGAGATAGTCGGCGGCGTTCTTGGCCGAGATGCCGCCGGTCGGGCAGAATTTCACGTCGGCCAGCGGCGAGGCAAAGGCCTTCAGCGAGGCGATGCCGCCGGATTGTTCGGCCGGGAAGAATTTCAGGAACCGCAGGCCGGCCTCGCGGGCAGCCATGATCTCGCCGGGCGTGATGGCGCCGGGCAGCAAGGGAACGTCGCTGTCCTTGGTCGCCGCCAGCAACTCTCGCGTGATGCCGGGGCTGACGATGAATTTCGATCCGGCGGCCGCTGCCTCGTCGAACTGCTTGGCATCGAGAATTGTGCCGGCGCCGACAATGGCGCCCTCGACCTCACCGGCGACGCGGCGGATCGCTTCCAGCGCATCGGCGGTTCTCAACGTGATCTCGATTGCCGGCAGGCCGCCGGCGGCCAGCGCCCGGGCGAGCAGGACGGCGTCCGCGACATTGGCGATCTTCAGCACCGGAATGACCGGCTGGCCATTGAGCAGCGACAGGAGCGTTTCGGTCTTGCTGAGCATTGGCTTGTCTCTCCCTAGGTGATTTCAACCGATTAGCAGAAGGCCGATTCCGAGTCCACGAAACCCGGCCTGCCGCGATGTCACATGTCGGCCAACGAGCCTGCGGGCGAATACCGACGAAGTGTCTTTAGCTCTGCCTTGAATCCGCTTTGACCACGGTTTAGTGGCTTGGCGATGACCAACCGTGAACCCGTGCGCGTTGCCGCGCTCTACAAATTTGCGAGGCTGGGCGACTTCGAGGCGCTGCGGGTCTTGCGCACGCCGCTTGCCGCCTTCTGCTGCGGGCGCGGCATCAAGGGCACGCTGCTTCTGGCGCAGGAGGGCATTAACGGCACGGTCGCCGGCAGCGAAGCCGACATAGCCGACCTGATCGCTTATCTCGAGGCCATCGAGGGTCTTGCCGATCTCGAGGTCAAATACAGCACTGCCGCCGAAATGCCGTTCCATCGCATGAAGGTGCGGCTGAAGCGCGAGATCGTCACCATGGGCGTCGAAGACCTCGACCCGGCGACGGGTGCGGGGACCTATGTCGCGCCGGCCGACTGGAACGCGCTGATCTCGGACCCCGGCACCATCGTCATCGACACACGCAACGCGTACGAAGTGTCGATCGGGACGTTCGAGGGCGCGGTGGACCCGCGCACGTCGAGCTTTCGCGAATTCCCGGCCTGGGTGGAAAAACACCGCGACCAACTCGACGGCCGCAAGGTTGCGATGTTCTGCACCGGCGGCATCCGCTGCGAAAAGGCGACGGCCTATGTGAAGTCGCTCGGCTTCGAGGATGTGTTCCATCTCAAGGGCGGCATCCTCAGATATCTTGAAGAGGTGCCGGCCGAAGACAGCCTGTGGCAGGGCGAGTGTTTCGTCTTCGACGAGCGGGTCTCGGTGTCGCATGGGTTGACCGAAGGCGAGGCCGAACTCTGCCGCGCCTGCCGGCATCCGCTGACGCCGGAGAACCGGCTGTCGCCGCATTTTTCCACCGGCGTGTCATGCCCGCATTGCTACGAGGCACGCTCGGATGAGGATCGCACCCGCTATGCCGAGCGCCAGCGCCAGGTCGAACTTGCGCAGGCGCAGGGCAGGGGACATATCGGCAGTTAAGTGCCGCCGACGCCCTGACTGGATCACCACACGACAGAATAGCGGTCGATCACCCACAGCCATGTGCCGTCGGCCTGCCGGCGCGCGACCTCTGAGGTTATCGAGCCGTCGGCAAGCCTGGTCGACGTCAACGCGAGGTCGCCGTTAATGGCCGCCGGGCGCTGCTCGCCGCGCTGGAATTTTCGCCAGCTCGCGGCAAAGGCTTCGAACAAAGCGCGGATCGCCTCATGGCCACGCGTCAATTCGGCTGCTCCGGTGTCGATGACGGCATCGGGTTCGAACAGCGCTACCATGCCCTCAATGTCTCCCGCCCATTGCCGATCAATTAGCAGGCGCTCCAGATCCTGGGGATCTCGTGCTTGGTCGCGGTCTGGCTGATCGGTCACGGCAAAACTCCTCCCTCGCCGACGTTGCGGCGACACTAACCGAAGCCGAGGCGGGTTTCGACACATCGAATTTGATTTGCGGCATTGCCGGCGCCGATAGCAAAGCGCCGGTCCGTCATTGTAATGTCAACAATCGGGACCTACGTCTGCAACGTCCAAAACCTGCCCGTCCACGTTGGCGCGGGCCCTTTTCTGGAGGCACCATGTTCGACCCCAAGAAGCTTCTCGACGATCTGCTCGGCTCGCAAGTTCCCGGCACAACCGGCACCGTTCGCGACAAGGCCGGGCAGGCTGTGCAGATGGCCAAGGACAATCCGCTGGCCGCCGGTGCGCTGGCCGCGGTGCTGCTTGGAACCGGCACGGGACGGCAGGTCACCGGCACGGCCGTGAAGCTCGGCGGACTGGCTGCGATCGGCGGTCTCGCCTACAAGGCCTACCAGAATTACAAGGCCGGCAATGCACCCGAGCAGGCGCCGGCGGCCGGCCAGCCGGAATTGCTGCCGCCGCCCGCCGACACCGGCTTTCATCCTTCACAGGCGCCACAGGGGGAGGACGAGTTCACGCTGACCCTGGTGCGGGCGATGATCTCGGCGGCCAAGGCCGATGGCCATGTCGATGACGCGGAACGCCAAAAGATCGCCGGCAAGCTCAGTCTGGCCGGCATCGGCACGGAAGCGGAAAAGTTTCTGATGGCCGAGCTGGACAGCCCGCTCGACCTCGATACGCTGGTCGCAGGCGCCAAGACCGATGAGCAGAGGCTCGAGCTCTACACGGCGTCCCGACTGACGATCGACCCCGATACGCGCGCCGAACGCGGCTATCTCGACCTGCTCGCCGGCCGGCTCGGCCTGCCGGATGCGCTCGTCGATCATGTCGAGGCGACGGTGTCGGCGGCCAAGGTGCCGGTTCCGTCAGGCACGGCGCCGAACCCGCGCTGGTAGACAACGCAGCCGCGGCGGGAAAAGCGTTAACTTCTCGTTTACCGAGGAAGCGCATGATTTTAGTTAGTCGGATCGGCTTTTCCTCCTCCCAAGCCCGGTTCAGATCAGGGGGCGGTCGCCAATGACCGCCCTTTTTGTCGGACCGATCACATAAAGCGCGTGGCGCTTCATGTTTTTGTCCGGATGCATGTCGTTCTCTCAGAACCGGGGCCACTTTTGAGCGACATGCATTAGTGTCCGGCTTGCCATGATCGCCCTCATTTGCGATGGGTCGGTGCATTCGGATGCACCCCGATCTGTGCCGGGGATGCGCGGCGCGCAGGAGCAAAATCCATGACAGCCCTCACAGAGAAAACCGCCATCGTCACCGGCGCCGGCACCGGCATCGGCAAGAGCGTCGCCACGGCGCTGCTCAAGGCGGGCTGGAACACGGTGTTTTGCGGCCGCCGCAAAGCGGTGCTCGACGCCGCCATTACCGAAGCCGGGAAAGCGGACGCCAAGGCGCTGGCAGTTGCCTGCGACATCAGCAAGGCCGGCGAAGTCGATGACCTGTTCGAGACGGTGGCCGCAGCCTTCGGCCGCGTCGACCTGCTCTTCAACAATGCCGGCATGAGCTACAAGTCGACGCCGATCGACGAGATCCCGGTCGAGGTCTGGAACGATATTGTCGGCGTCAATCTCACCGGATCGTTCCTATGCGCCCGCGCCGCCTTCGGCGTCATGCGCAAGCAAAAGCCAATGGGCGGCCGCATCATCAACAATGGCTCTGTGTCGGCCTATGCGCCACGGCCGGGCTCGGTGCCCTACACCGCGACCAAGCACGCCATATCGGGGCTGACCAAGACGCTGGCGCTCGACGGCCGGCCCTATGACATCGCCTGCGGCCAGATCGACATAGGCAACGCGCTGACCGATATGGCGCACGCAATGACGGTCGGCGTGCCGCAGGCCAATGGCACCATCGCCGCCGAAGCGGTGATGGACGTCCAGCGCGTCGCCGACGCCGTCGTCCACATGGCCAGCCTGCCGCTCGACGCCAACGTGCTGTTCATGACGGTGATGGCGACCAAGATGCCGTTCGTGGGGCGTGGGTGAACAGCCGAAGGCCTACTTCTTCAAAAACGCCTCGATCCGCTCCAGCGCGTGCAAGATGTTCTCTTCGGAATTGGCGTAGGAAAGCCTGATGTAGCCTTCGCCGAGAATGCCGAAATCGGGGCCGCCGATCAGCGCCACGCCGGCCTCCTCGAGCAGTGCCGAGGCGAGCTTCTTGGCCTTCCAGCCGGTCTTCGAAACATTCGGGAAGGCATAGAATGCGCCTTTCGGCGTAATGCAGGAGACGCCGGGCAGCGCGTTCAGCCCCTCGACCACGATCTTCCTGCGGTTGTCGAAGGCGCGCATCATCTTGTCGACATCGTCCTGCGGGCCGTCGATGGCGGCGATGCCGGCGAACTGGCTCGGCGCGTTGACGCAGGACCAGCAATTGACCGCCAGCTTGCGGACCTTGTCGTAGAGATGCCCGCCCTTGTCGCCATTCGGCCAGATCGACCAGCCCATGCGCCAGCCGGTCATCGCCCATGTCTTCGACCAGCCGTTGAGCACGATCAGCCGGTCGCGAATTTCCGGAAAATTGAGCAGCGAAAAATGCGTCTCGCCGTCATAGGTCATGACGTCGTAGATTTCGTCGGAGAGGATAGCGACCTGCGGATGCGCTTGCAGCCCCTCCACCAACTTCTCGATCTCGGCGCGCGGCGTGACGCCGCCGGTCGGGTTGGCCGGTGAGTTGAGGATTAGCAGTCTGGTCTTCGACGTGATCAGCGCCAGCGTCTCTTCGGCCGAGAAGGCAAAGCCGTTCTCCTCGCGGATCGGCACCGGAATGGGCGCGGCGCCGGTGAACTCGATCATCGAGCGGTAGATCGGAAAGCCTGGGTCTGGATAGAGGATCTCGGCGCCGGGTTCGCCGAACATCAAGATGGCCGCGAACATGGTCGGCTTGCCGCCGGGCAGGATCATTACATTCTCGGGCGAGACTTCGACGCCGGTAGTGGTCAGCGTGCGCCGCACCACCGCTTCGCGCGTCGCCAGCAGGCCATTGGCCGGGGTGTAGCCATGGTGGCCGTCGCGCAGCGCCTTGATCGCGGCCTCGACAATGTGCTGCGGCGTTTTGAAGTCGGGCTGGCCGATGCCGAGATTGACGATGTCGCGGCCCTGTTGAGCCAGTGCAGTGGCGCGCGCCAGCACGGCAAAGGCGTTTTCCTCGCCGAGGCGGTCGAAGGCCGAAATCGTGTGGAGCATTTTTCCCGTCCGTGTGGTTCTTGCTGTTAGGCCGCGTTTTTGTGAGCGTCTGCTCACAAAAGTCAAACGGATTGGAGTTTTGCGTGTCGGAAAATCTCAAAGATTGGCAAGCGCGTCCGCGGCCCGAGCGCAAGCCCATTGACGGCCGCTATGTCCGGCTCGAACCGCTGAGCGCCGAAAAGCACGGCGATGGGTTGTACGAGGCGTCGTCCGTGCCCGACATCGATGGACGCTTTGCCTGGCTGCCCGACTACCCGCCGCAAACCCGCGCCGATTTCCAGCCATGGCTGGACAAGGTCGAGGCGAGCGAGGATCCGCTGTTCTTCACCGTCATCGACAAGGCCAGCGGCAAGGTCGCCGGGCGACAGACGCTGATGCGCATCGATCCCACCTATGGCGTCATCGAGATCGGCAACATCTATTGGGGGCCGCTGATCTCGCGCAAGCCGGCAGCGACCGAGGCGCAGTTCCTGTTCATGAAGTATATTTTCGACGGGCTCGGCTATCGCCGCTACGAGTGGAAATGCAACAACCGCAACGAGCCGTCAAAGCGCGCGGCGGAACGGTTCGGCTTCAAGTTCGAGGGCATTTTCCGCCAGCATCTTGTGGTCAAGGGTGAAAACCGCGATACCGCATGGTACTCGATCATCGACAAGGAATGGCCGGCGCTGCGCAAAGCCTATGAGGCATGGCTCGATCCCGCCAATTTCGATGGCGAAGGCCGGCAGAAGCGGCGGCTCGAGGATTTCCGCGCCGAGTTCGGCGCGTAACAGGAGTTTTTTCCGATGGCGCACAGCCATGATCATGGTTCGCATGCTGGGCATGGCGCCGGCCACGTGCATGGCTCGACCGACAAGAAGCGTGTGCTGATCGCAGCCTGCCTGACCGCCGGCTTCATGGTGGCCGAAGTGCTTGGCGGCCTTTTGACGGGATCACTGGCGCTGCTGGCCGACGCCGGCCACATGCTCGCCGACTCGATCGCGCTTGGCCTTGCCTGGTACGCCTTCCATCTTGGCGGACGGCCGGCGACAGTGCGCCTGACCTATGGTTTCGGCCGGGTCAAGACGCTGGTCGCCTACACCAACGGCATCGCCATCTTCGCCATTGCTTTGTGGATCGTCTACGAAGCCTGGGGCCGGCTGATGACGCCGGCGCCGGTGCTGGGCGGGCCGATGCTGGTGGTGGCGATCGCCGGCCTTCTGGTAAACTTCGCCTCGTTCTTCGTGCTGCATGGCGGCGACCACGACAGCCTCAACATGCGCGGCGCCATCCTGCATGTGCTGGGCGACCTGCTCGGTTCGGCGGCGGCGATCGTGGCGGCGCTGGTCATCCTGGCCACCGGCTGGACGCCGATCGACCCGATTCTGTCGGTGCTGGTCTCGGTGCTGATCCTGTCCACCGCATGGTCGTTGATGCGCGAAGCCGCCCACGTCCTTCTCGAAGGCGTACCGGCAAGCCTCGACCGCGACCTCATCGCCAAGGACATTGCCGGCACCGTCAACGGCGTGCGCGAAGTGCATCACATGCATGTCTGGTCGCTCGACGGGTCCAGCAACATGGCGACGCTGCATGCCTGCCTCAACGATGGCGTCGATCCGCACCAGGCGGTCAGCGCCATCAAGAAGCGGCTCGCCGCCGAACACGGCATCAGCCACGCCACGGTTGAACCGGAATTCGGCCAGTGCGCCGACAGCCATGACGAGCACGATCATGACCACGACCATGGTGCGCCACCGCATCACGGCCATTATCACTGACAGGGAATTTCATGGCATTGGCATCCGAGTTGACGAGTTCCCGCTGTGGTGGGACGGCATGATGGACCGCGACACGCGAAACGCGCTGATTGCCGCAGCCTGGATCATGCTGCTGTTCGGCATCGCGGCGTTCTATTTGCCGACCGTGATGCTGGCCGTCGGCAATGTCTCGACCGTACTTGCCGGCATCGTCGGCATCGCCTTCGTGCTGGCATTTTTTCTGGTGTTCTGGTTGCGGGGCCGCAACCAGAACAAGGGCAAATAAGAGGCTTTCGAAATGCGCATCCTGATTACTGGCGCCGCCGGCATGGTCGGCCGCAAACTTGTCGACCGGCTGGCCAAGGACGGCACGCTCAACGGCCGCAAGATCACCGGGCTCGACCTGCACGACATCGTGCCGCCGCAGGCGCCGGCGATGGATGGCGTCAGCATCGCCACGCATACGGGCGACCTTGTCGACGCCGGTGCTGCCGAGAGCCTGGTGGCGTCACGCCCCGACGTCATGTTCCATCTCGCCGGCATCGTGTCGGGCGAGGCGGAGGCGAATTTCGATCTCGGCTACCGCGTCAATCTCGATGGCACACGGGCTCTGTTCGATGCGGTCCGGCTGGCGGGCTTTTCGCCGCGTCTGGTCTTCACCTCGTCGATCGCGGTGTTCGGCGCGCCGTTCCCCGATGTCATCCCGGACGACTTTCATCCGACGCCGCTGACCTCCTACGGCACGCAGAAGCAGATGAGCGAAGCGCTGCTGGCCGACTATTCCAGGCGCGGCTTCTTCGACGGCATCGGCATAAGGCTGCCGACCATCTGCGTGCGGCCCGGCAAGCCGAACAAGGCGGCGTCAGGTTTCTTCTCCGGCATCATCCGCGAGCCGCTGAGCGGCCACGAGGCGATCCTGCCGGTGCCGCGCTCGGTGCTGCACACCCATGCCAGCCCGCGCTCTGCGGTCGGTTTCCTGATCCATGCCGCTGGGCTCGACGGTGCCGCTGTCGGGCCGCGCCGCAACCTCACAATGCCCGGCGTTGCCGTCACCGTCGGCGAGCAGATCGAGGCGCTGGAGCGCACTGCAGGCGCCGAGGTGGCGAGCCTGATCCGTGAGGAGCCCGACGAAACGATCTGGGCGATCGTCAAGGGTTGGCCGACGCGCTTCGAGGCGCGCCGTGCAAGGGACCTCGGCTTCAGCGCCGAAAACAGTTTCGATGAAATCATCCGCGCTCATATCGAGGATGAGCTGGGCGGAATGATCGCGGGTCAGGCCTGACCCGCCGAGGTCACACAGCTCCGGACAGGCTCGCCGACAACAGCAACAGCCCGAACAGGAAGACGAAGGCGGCGCCGCCGATTTCGACGACTGTGTGGATGCGGTTGCCCATGCGGCCGTCGCCGGCGAAATAGACCGCCCAGTTCTTGGCGGTGACTGCGATCGTTGCCAGCGCCGAGACTGTGATGGCGGTTCCAATCGACATCGCCAGCACCGACAGCAGGCCGCCGAGCCACAGGCCGTTGAGCAAAGCGAAGCTCAGCACAATCAGCGCGCCGGAGCAGGGGCGGATGCCGACGGCGGCTACAGCCGACCAGGCCGTGCGCCAGTCGAAGCGGTCGCCCGACAACAGCGCCGGATCGGGCGCATGTGAGTGGCCGCACGTACCACAGACCTCGCCGGCTGGGTGATCGTGAGCGGCGTGATCGTGATGAGCGTGGTCGTGATGGGAATGATCGTGTGTGTCGTGGTCGTGCGCAGCGTGATCGTGATGATCATGCGAATGGTCGTGATGCACATGCAAGGCGTGCGAATGCGCATGCGCCGCGTGGCTGTGAGCGGCATGCGAATGGCCGCTATGGGAATGACCGGCGTGGGCTGCCGACAGGCGGCTGTAGGCGGGCGCCTTGCCGAACCAGCGCAGGACCGTAGGCCCGAGCTTGCGCCACAGCAGCCAGGCGCCGAACAAAGTGACGAAGACATAGCTCATGATCTCCATGAACCAGGCTGCGTCGGTCATCGAGATCGCGGTGCCGCGCAGGACGAAATAGGCAAGCAGCATCACCAGGATCGCGGTCAGGCCCTGCAGCAGCGCCGAGACGAAGGACAGCAGGATACCGCGCCTGAGCGCCACTTCATTGGCCACCATGTAGGACGAGATGACCGCCTTGCCGTGGCCGGGGCCCGCGGCGTGGAAAATACCATAGGCGAAGGACAGGCCGATCAGCAGCCACATCTTGCTGCCGTCCTCGCGCATCGCCTTCATCGCGGTGGCCAGTGCGCGGTAGAATTCCTGCTGGCGCAGATTGATCCACATCAGGATGTGGGCGAACGGGCCGGTGGTGGGCGCCATGCCGTCATTGACACCGATGCCGAGTGAACTCTGGGCATGGGCCTGCCCGAGAAAGTGCGTCATCAGCAGGGCAGCGGCCACGAGGCCGAATGCCAAACGCAGGGACGGTTTCATCACCGGATCTATCCTTCTGGCGGGCAATTCAGTTCGAGCTTGGTGGCGAAGATCTTGCTCATGTCGGTGCCTGTCGGGTCGTTGAAGAACGCGTCCGTCAAGGTCTTCTGGTTTTCCTTGATCGCCTCGTCCGGATCAGGCCGGATGACGCTCTTGGTGCAGTTCGAGGGCAGGCCTTCCACCGTGATGTTGCTATCCTCGGTGAAGTCGATCGCCGTATAGAAGGTTGGATCGTAGACGCCGAAATCGATCTTGCCGGCGAGCTTGATCGGCACCTTGGGTTCGGATTCGAACAGGATGATCAGCTGGTCGTTTTCGAAATTGGCCATAAGATGCGGTGGCGGCGTCATCGGCACGTCCTTGCCGTCGACGGTGACGAGCTGGAAATAATTGAACTCGGCCAGCGAGGCATGAACGGTGTCGGCGACATCCTTCAGCTCCTTGTCGTCAAGCTTCAGGTCGGAGTTCTTGTCGAACTCCATCATCACCGTACTCGAAAACAGATCATCGAAACGCCAGAGGTGACGCAGCGCTTTCACACTTTGGTGATCCGGAGAGAGGATCACGTCGAGGCGGGCCTCGGCGAAGACATGAGGATGCGCGCCAGCCGCTCCAACGGCGGCAAAAGGCGCCGCCAAGGCCGAAGCCAGCATGATTGCGTGCCGTTTCAGATGCATTCTCGGTCGCTGTTCCATCGGCCTCGGAGAGATTTCGAGAGGTTACCAGAAACGGGGCGAAATTGGGACCGCGGCACGGCAAGACCGGGTCAGGCGCTCTCGCGGTTCTTGAACCACTGCACCAGAAAATCGACGAAGACACGGACCTTGGCCGGCAGATAGCGACGGTGCGGGTAGACGGCGAAAATCCCGCTGCCCGACTGGATGCGGTCGTCGAGCAACGACACCAGCAGCCCGGATGCGAGGTCGGGGGCGGCGATGAAATCGGGCAGGATGGTGAAGCCCAGGCCGGACACGGCGGCGGCTCGCGCTGCCATCGGGCTGTTGACCTCGATGGGACCCGATACGTTGACACTGACTGACTCCTCGCCATCGCCCCTGAAGCGCCAGTTGGCGAGCGAGCGGCCATTGGTGTCGACGATGCAGGGCAAGTTGGCGAGATCCTGCGGGCGCGTCGGCTTGCCGTGCTTGGCGATCAGCTCCGGCGAGGCGCAAAGCTTGATCGAAAACGGCCCCAGGCGGCGGGCGATCAGCGATGAGTTCTCCAGCCGCGAGATGCGCACGGCAAGATCGAAACCTTCCTCGACCAGATCGACAAAGCGGTCGTCGAGATGGATGTCGAGGACGATGTCGGGATGCTGCTTGGCGAAGTCGATGAGCGACTGGCCTATCGGCGCGTCGGCGAAGGTGCGCGCCGCGGAGAGCTTGATCCTGCCGCGCACGTCGCCGGAGGATTCGCGCACGGCGTCGGCCAGGCTGTCGACCTCGCGCACGATTTCCGAAGCGCGGCTGTAATAGGTATGGCCAGCCTCAGTCAACGAGAACTGCCGCGTGGTGCGGTTGAGCAGCAGCGCGCCGAGTTCGTCCTCGAGTTCGCGCACATATTTCGACAGCAGCGCCTTGGAGCGACCGATCTTGCGCGCGGCCGCCGAAAAGCCTTCGGCCTCGACGACGTCGATGAAGGCGCGCATGCGGGTCAGTGTATCCATCATCAGGCCTTTCGTGCCGCATCGAGAATTCGCCGGCCGAGCCGTATCAGGGCAATGTCGCTGCCGGGAGGGCCGAGCAGCGAGAGGCCGAAAGGGGCACCGTCAACCGAGCCCAGCGGCAGGGTGATTTGCGGAAAGCCTGACAGACCCGAAAGGCACAAAAGATGCAAGGCCCTTTCGCGGTAGGCCTGGAGCTGCTGCGGCTCGCTTTTGACCAGAGGTGCGGGGCCTGGAACGGTGGGCAGGACAAGAAACCCGTCCTGGCCGAGCAGCGCGGCTAGCTCGGAGCGGAACGTCAGGCGGCGCACCGCCTCGGCCCGCGCGGTCTTTTCGTCGATCGTGCGGCCAAAACCAAAGCGCTCCTCGACGCCCGGCCCGAGATCGCGCTCGCCAGAAATGATCCAGGCGCCATGCTGCTGCCAGGCCTCGGCGGCCTGGAGGCGGCGAAAGCACCAGTAGAGCTCGTCGGGGAAGGAGGCGAAGCTGTACTCTACCGGCGCCGGCTCACCGACAAGACTGGCGGCCAGCGCTCTCATCCTGGCATATTCGGCTGCCTCAGCGGGGCCGGCCACGAAAGCGTCCAGCCAGCGGATCGAAAGCGGCCGGGTGAGCGGATATGGATGCGGGTCGCGGCCGAGCAGCAATTTGCCGATCGTCTCATAGGTCTCGATGTCGTCGGCGAACCAGCCGAATGTGTCGAAGCTCGGCGCCAGCTTCATCGTGCCTTCGAGCGAAATGCGGCCATGCGTGGTGCGCAGCCCGATCAATCCGCAAAAGCTCGCCGGGGCGCGGATCGAGCCGCCGGTGTCCGAGCCGGTAGCGATATCGGCAAGCTTGCCGGCCACCGCCGCCGCCGAGCCTGACGAGGAACCGCCGGTGACGCGATCGGGAGCGGCCGGGTTCACCGGAAACGGAAAATGCGCGTTCTGGCCCATCAGCGAGAAAGCGAACTCGTCGGTCTGCGTCTTGCCGATGAAGCGCGCGCCGGCGTCGAGAATCATCTGCACGGCTGGTGCCGTGCTGGACGCGGCATGCGCCTCGTCGAACTTCACCGGATTGCCGCAACCGGTGCGGTAGCCGGCGACGTCGTAAATGTCCTTTACCGCCAGCCTGAGCCCGGCCAGCGGCCCCAGTTCCGCATTGGCGACCGGCATGCGGCGCAGGTCAAGAAAGGCGTTGAGCGGGCCGTGCGTGCCTGGCATCGTTCGATATCCGTATACAGTAGGCCCAGCATTGTTCGATGCCGGAAATTTTACAACCTGGGATACGATTTTTATTGATTGTGAAATCTTTCGATCTTATATCGCGCTTGCCCAAAGTCGCACGTGCCTGTGGGTGTCCGCCGATCCTCGAATGGTGAGGGAAATCGGTGAGGTAACTGGAGCTAACCCCTCCAGTCGGTCTAGCGGCCAACCGCCAGCCCGAGGACACCTTGAAGCAACGACGGTGCGGGCCTTTCTGGTGTTCTGCCGGTCGTCCAAAGACCGGGGTTACTGAAGAGGCACACCTTCATTGCCGGCAGTGCGGACGGGTCTCCCATCCAAGCCAAGGCAGACAAAGCGAACCGAGGCCGGGCAAGGCCAAGGTTCACCGCCGCGAGATGGCGTTTCATGGTTCCGGGGTCTCCACCGGCTGGTTCCATGGATTTCCGTCCCGCCTTTGTTTGACCGCGTGTTCGCGAGGCCGAGGGCCCGCGTCCGCAGCCTTATTGCGCGCCGCAAGGCGTTTATGGAGAGACCCCATGGCCACCCAGCGCATCCTTGACTTCCTCGCCACCCGACGTCCGTCCGGCCCCTGCCTCGTCGTCGACCTCGATGTCGTGCGCGACAATTTTCGCGCCTTCGAAAAGGCGCTGCCCGATTCCCGGATCTACTATGCGGTGAAAGCAAATCCGGCGCCGGAAATCCTGCGCCTGCTTGCTGCGATGGGCTCGTCCTTCGACACCGCTTCCGTTGCCGAGGTCGAGATGGCGATGGACGCCGGTGCGCCGGCGGACCGTATCTCCTTCGGCAACACCATCAAGAAGGAGCGTGACATTGCACGCGCCTACCAGCTCGGCATTCGGCTGTTTGCCGTCGATTGCGTCGAGGAGGTCGACAAGATCGCCCGCGTCGCTCCCGGCGCCCGCGTGTTCTGCCGCGTTTTGACCGACGGCGAAGGCGCCGAGTGGCCGCTGTCGCGCAAGTTCGGCTGCGTGCCGGCGATGGCCGTCGATGTGCTGCGCCACGCCAGGACGCTCGGCCTCGACGCCTATGGCGTGTCGTTCCATGTCGGCTCGCAGCAGACCGACCTGACGGCGTGGGACCGTGCGCTGGCCGACGCCAAGAAGGTGTTCGCCACGCTCGCCGACGAAGGCATCGTCCTCAAGATGGTCAATATGGGCGGCGGTTTCCCGACGCGCTATCTGCGTGACGTGCCGGCGGCCCAGGCCTATGGCCAGGCCATCTTCTCGGCGCTGCGCAAGCATTTCGGCAATGCGATCCCTGAGACCATCATCGAGCCGGGCCGCGGCATGGTCGGCAATGCCGGCGTCATCAAGTCGGAAGTCGTGCTGATCTCGAAGAAGGCCGAAAACGACAATGTGCGCTGGGTGTTCCTCGACATCGGCAAGTTCGGCGGTCTGGCCGAGACGATGGACGAGGCGATCCGCTATCCGATCGTCACCCGCCATGACGGTTCGGAGACCGCACCTTGCGTGCTCGCCGGCCCGACCTGCGATTCGGCCGACGTGATGTACGAGAAGACGCCGTATCCGCTGCCTCTGTCGCTGACCATCGGCGACGATGTGCTGATCGAAGGCACCGGCGCCTACACGACCACCTACTCGGCGGTCGCCTTCAACGGCTTCGAGCCTCTCCGATCCTACGTGATCTGACGGCTTCGGCCTTCAGATCACCCCAGGCGGACGTTTGCGTCCGCCCGGGTTCGCCTGTGGAACAAGCTCCGCTCGTGAAGGATCGCGGAAATGGACATTGTAAATTACATTGACGGCATTGGATTCTCCCCGCTCGAGGGGGAGATGGCCGGCGCCATTCCCATCGTCGCCGAAACTGCGGCAGACATTGCATCGCGTGAAGCGTTGCTCGATCGCGCCATGGGGCCGATGCGGCGCAAGAAATCGTCGGAGAAGCTGCGGCGTGGCCGCCGGCCTTCCGAAGGCCTCGCTTTTATCGTGCGCGATGCAGCCGGCGCGGTTGCTGGTACGGTGCGGCTGTGGGACGTGCGTCTGGGCGAGGGTGGCCCGGGAGCACTTCTGCTCGGACCGCTCGCCGTCGATCCGGCGCTGAAGAACGCCGGCATCGGCTCGGCGCTGATGCGCCATGCTTTGGCCGAGGCCGCGCGTCTCGGCCATGCCGCGGTGCTGCTGGTCGGCGATGTGCCTTACTATGGCCGCTTCGGCTTCTCGGCGGAGAAGACCGGCGCGCTCGCCATGCCTGGTCCGTACGAGCGGCACCGCCTGCTGGCGCTGGAACTGATCGATGGTGCGCTCGACGGCGCGCATGGCACGCTGAAGGCTGCAGGTCGCAAGCTCAAGGCACAGAGGCTGTCGCTGGCCGCCTGATTGTCCAAAAACAAACGCCGCCGCCGGTCCCTTGCATTTCAGCGAGGGCGGCATTTTGTTTTTGCGAAGGGCTCAGCCGATCAGTTGGCTGAGCGCCATGGCGACCGACATATCGCCTTCGACCTTTATCTTGCCGGACATGAACGCCATGGTCGGGTTGAGGTCGCCGGCGATCAGCGAATCCAGATCGTCGAGCGACAGCTTTATGGTGCAGTCGGTCGGCGCATCGGTGTTTGAGACGGTCGCGCCGTCGATGACGATGACGCCGTTGCTGCCGGTATCGAACTTCACGGAATGTTCGAACCCGGCGCTCGCCACGCGCGACCTCATCTTCTCGGCAATGTCCTGAACGTTCATGACTGTTCTCCTGGTCTCGTTGCGTTTTGCCGCGCTTCAGTGACCGGCCTCCGCCGAAGTCACTGTCTCGCGCGTACCGCGATCCTGGTCGCTTGGCGCATATAGCTTCGAGTTGACGTAAACGTCAACGCGCGATGCGTCATCTCGTTTCAGTCGGAAGGAATGCGGCAGAGAACATTCGCCCTGCGACGAAGGTTAGTGTTCAGCAGCGGGCTTCGCCGCCTCGGCCTGGGCCGATTCCGCCGGGGCCGGTTCGGTCGGCGTGGCCGGATCCTTGCGGCGGCGCATGGCGTTGTCGCGGATTTCGTCCTTGGTCAGGAAGTTGACCTGGTCGATCAGCACTTCATGCACCAGGTCGGCGCCGACGCGGGCGTTGACGGTGTCGCGTATGGCCTTGCGGAAGGCATCGAGATCGATGGTTTCCTTCTTGGTGAAGTCGATCTGAGGATTGGAGTAGAGATAGGAATAGACCTGATCGGTCATCAGCGCTTCGGCCGGGATCGACATCTTCTTTATCTCGGCCGGCTCGACCGTGTAGACGAGCTTGGTGAGGAAATAGCCGTCGATCTTGGAATCGCGGATCAGCGGCACCGAGATGATGTCGGTCTTGACGTAGTCGAGGCCACCCAGCATCGGTTTCGGCGTCTCGCCGACACCGCGCTCACCGGCCGCCTGGAACGAATAGAACACCGCGCCAAGCGTGGCGGCGCAGATCCAGATCGCGGCGGCGATGAATTTGATCACCGGTTGTTCCCGCCTGTTGCCGAGATCATCAGCTCGCCCAACCGAATTCACCGGCCGAATAGGTGCCGTCGGCTTCGGCGCGCTGAATGGCGTTCTTCAACAGCGTGGCGACTTCGTTGACCGCGTTGAGGTGGGCGAGGATTGCAGCCTCGTTTTTCGCGAGCTTCTGGCGCAGCCGCGCCAGACTGTCGCGATGCTGTTCCAGGAATTCGATCTCGTTGGCGCCCTTCATGGCGCGGGTCAGCTCATAGAGGTAGCGGCTCTTGCGGGCGTTGGAGGCCTTGAGGTCATAGCTGGTGTCGTTCTTCAAACCGGCCGTCTCTTCCTCGACCGCTTCCTCGATGCGGCCGATGATGGCGGCAAGGTTGCCCGGCCGTGCAAACGGGATCGGCGCTTCGGACGTACGCGCCGGCAGGTTGGAAGAGTATTTTGAAAAATCGGCCATTGAAAATCCTGGTCTAGATCTTGATTTCGGTTTTGATGGTCGTCTCGTCGCCGGTCATCGACCGTGCGGCCTTGCGCTGCAATTCCTCGACCAGCGAGGTGGACAGCCGGGTCTGCTGGTCGATCTCGGTCTTGTGCGGCCCGGTTGACACCGGACCGATCGGCACGGTGCGCTTGCCGTCCTTGTAGTGGTCGGCGAGCAGCGATTTGGCGATGCCGATCCCGCCGCGCTCGGCCATGACGTCGGCGACACGCTCGGCAAGCTGCGATTTCCACATGTCGCCGGCCAGCCCCTTGCCGTAGACGCCCTCGGTGTCCTTGGGCAGCATGTTTTGGATGAAGGTCTGCAAGACCATCGCCTCGAACTTCTTGAACTTGCTGGCGGGATCGGCATTTGCGGCGGCCTTGTCGGCGGTAGCGCGCGACAGGATCGAGCCGGCATCGACCGAAGCAGCCATGTCGACAGAAAAATTACCGCCAACGCCGTTGGCCCGCTTGGCCAGCGCGGCACGGGCAGCCTCGATATCCGCCGGATCGACGGCTCGGGCAACATCGAGAACGATGTCACTGGGTGGAGAAATCGCCAAGAAAGTCCGCCTCTTTGCCGGGTTTCCTGAGCGACCATGCCGCAACAAGCTTGTGGCAGGCTTGCCGGCTCGAAATCCTTCGCCGGATGCTAGGCCATTGCTATCAGCAGCGGCAACTCCGGCTGGGTCGATGCGATCTGGTCGTTTGCGGTGGGCGCTGCCGGCGTCGCCATGGTCAGATCGTAGGTGGCGTAGGCGCAGAGGCCGAACACGGCGCCGTACACCCAACACAGCCCGCCGCACGGAACGAAACCGAACGCCGTCCGCAGGTGACCCGGCTCTAACTTCCGATTATTCCTGCCCTCGCCTCTGCGCGATCAGATCGAGCCGGTCGCGGTCGGAGCGTTCGCGTTCGTCCTGTCGGCGCACGTCCTTGTAGGCACGTTCGACCATGTTGGTGCGCGCCGTCGCAGTGGCGATGAGCGTGATCTCCTGCCTGGCGCTTTCCAGGCTCGCTTCCTGCCGGACCAGCGCATTGGCGATGCGGCGATGGTAGAGGTCAGGGAACAGCACCGCCATCGACTGGTCGGCGTCGAAATGCTGGACAAGTTCCCTGGCCTCGGTTTCGGCGGTTGCCGCTGCCGCCAGGAAGGCCGCATGGCGCGTCTCGTGCAGGGCCTTCAGCTGCTCCTGCACCTTGACCAGTTTCTTCAGCCGTTCCTTGCGCGTGCTCATCTCACCTCGCCAGCGTCAGATCGACAAAGCCGTCGACGAACAGCGACAGCATGGTGCCGATGGCGAAGTAGAAGATGATCATGCCGCCGGCGATGACGAAAGGCAGTGAGATGAAGTAGACCGGAATCTGCGGCGTCAGCTTGTTGACGAAGCCGATCGTCAAATTGACCAGGATGGCATAGGCGATGAACGGGCTGCCGAGCCGGATGACCAGGAAGAAGGCGTCCGACACCGCGTCGGTGAGATCGACCAGGGCGGCCTGCGGATTGAAGAAGACGTTGACCGGCGCCACCGTGTAGGAGGCGACCAGAGCGCGGATGATCTCGTGGTCGAAATCGAAGACGAAGAGCAGCAGCAACGCTGAAAACGAGATGATGGCGGCGAGGGCCGCCTGCGGCTCTGGCTCCTCGATGGCGGGGCCGCCGGTGCCGCCATAGCCGATCAGCATGGCGATGGCCGAACCCATGAAGCGCAGCGCCTCCATGTAGAGCCTCGTCATCGCGCCGATCAGCCCGCCGACCAAAAGTTCGGAGATGATCATCGGCGCCAGCACCTGCGGACGCGCATCGACGAAGGGAAAGATCTTGTCCCACAGGAAGGCGAGCAGGCCACCGGTGGCGGCGATCGACACGAACAGCCGGACCTGGACCGGCACGCGGGCGCTGGACAGGCCCGGCATCAGCATGAAGCAGGCGCCGATGCGACAGAAGGCGAGGAAGGCGGCGATGACGACGCCTTGCGACAGTATGTTCACGAGATCGTCCCGAGCACCTTGATCTCGACGCCCTTGGCGATTTCGACATGGGAGAGAACGGGAAGCGTCGTGAACAGGCGCTCGATGATCATGCGCACATAGGGGCGAGCATCGGGCGCGGTGACGAGGACAAAACGCTCGCCGGCCTCGAGATGCTTGCGGATCGCCTTGGTCGCGTCCTGGCCGAATTCCTCCAGCTGGCGCGGGTCGATGTCGAATTCGCGCACCTCGCCCTTGGCGTCGCGCTTGAGGCTCTGGTGGAAGGCGAGGTCCCAGCGGTTGCCGAGGCGCAGCACCTTGAGCATGCCGCCCTCGGAGAGATCGCCGCAGATCTGCTGGGCCATGCGGATGCGGACATGCTCGACGATCTGCTCGGTGCGGCGCACATGCGGCGCGATCTCGGCGATAGCCTCGATGATCAAATGCAGGTTGCGGATCGATACGCGTTCGGCCAGCAGCAATTTCAGCACCGCCTGCAGGCCGGGATAGGAGATGTGCGAGGTGCAGATCTCGTCGGCGAGCTTGCGGTATTCCGGATCCTGGCGCTCGAGCAGCGCCTTCATGTCCTTGTAGGACAGAAGCTGCGGCAGGTTGTTGCGGATCACCTCGGACAAATGGGTGAGCAGCACCGACATGTTGTCGGCAAAGGTATAGTTCTCGCGCTTCAGATCCTCGGCGAAGGTTTCGAGCACCGAGAAGGCGCGCATGCCGAAGGCCGGCTCGCGGATTTCCTCGCCGGGAACGTCGGGCAAATCCCGGTTGCCGAGCAGCACCATGATCTCGCCGACGCGCATCTGGTATTCGGCGACGACGGTGCCGTGGACCTTGATCTGATAGCTTTTCGGCGGGATGCCGAAATCGTCAGCGACGCGCACTTCCGGCACGACGAAGCCATATTGCGTGGCAAATTTCTTGCGCATCTTGGCCATGCGGAACACCAGTTCCTGATGCGACACCAGCAGCCGCGTCGACAGCTGTTTGCCAATCAGAAGCTCGATCTCGGCGGTGGTCAGCGAAGCCTTGACCGAGTTCTTCTCTTCCTCGACCTTGTTCGCCTTCTCCAGATCCTTGATCGCTTCGGCGGCGGCAGCCTCTCGGTTGGCGCGCATCGGGATGACGTAGCCAAGGCCGGCCATGCCGGCGGCCAGCGTGAAGAACGGGAAGAGCGGCAGGCCGGGCATCAGGCCGAGCAGGACGAGCAGCGAGGCCGCGACATAGAGCGCGCGCGGATGCGCACCGAGCTGGCCGAACACCGCCTGGTTGGTCGAGCCGCGCGTGCCGCCCTTGGACACAAGCAGGCCGGCGGCGAGCGAAACGATAAGCGCCGGGATCTGGGTGACGAGGCCGTCGCCGACCGACAGTTTGATGAAGACATCGGCGGCTTCGCCCATGCCCATGCCGTGCCTGATGTAACCGATGGCGATGCCGCCGACGATGTTGATGGCGGTGATGATAAGGCCGGCAATGGCGTCGCCGCGGACGAATTTCGAGGCGCCGTCCATCGAGCCGAAGAAGGAGGATTCCTCTTCCAGCTCGCGGCGGCGCAGTTGCGCTGTCTTGTCGTCGATCATGCCGGCGGACAGGTCGGCGTCGATCGACATCTGCTTGCCGGGGATGGCGTCGAGGGTGAAGCGGGCGCCGACTTCGGCAATACGGGTGGCGCCTTTGGTGATGACGATGAAGTTGACCACAATCAGGATCATGAAGACGATCAGGCCGATGACGAAATCGCTGGCCATCACAAGTTTGGAGAAGCCGGCGATGACATAGCCGGCGGCGTGCGTGCCCTCATTGCCGTGCGACAGGATCATGCGCGTGGTGGCGATGTTGAGCGATAGCCGTAGCATGGTGGCGATCAGCAGCACGGTCGGGAAGGACGAGAAATCGAGCGGCCGCTGGATCCACAGCGCCACCATCAGGATCAGCACCGACAGTGCGATCGAGAAGGCGAGGCCGATGTCGATGAGGAAGGCCGGGATCGGCAGGAACAGCACGGCCAGGATGATGACGATGCCGATGGCGAAGAAGACATCGCGGCCGTTCTTGGCCACTGTTCCTGTCGCTAAGCTTTCGCTGACGGCCATATCGTCCCCAATCACAAGCCTGCCGAGCACGCGACAGCCCTTCGAGCCTAACCGGTCAAGCTTGCGCGAGGGTGGGAGGACTGGTTACTTGCCAGGACGACAGAGGCCTTGAGGAGAGAGATCATGCTGGTGATCATCGGCACCATTCGCCTGCCTGCGCAACGGCTCGACGAGGCAAGGCCGGCCATGCGGCGCATGATACTGGGCAGCCGTGCGGAGCCCGGCTGCATCGAATACTCCTACGCGCAGGACGTGCTCGACGCCGGGCTCATCCATGTAACCGAGGTGTGGAGCGACAGGGCCGCGCTCGACGCGCATTTCCGCTCGCCTCACATCGCCGATTGGCGGGCGAGCTGGGCATCGCTCGGCATAGGCGAGCGCAACCTCATGCTCTATGAGGCCGGCGAGCCGAAGCCGATCTGAGGACCGGGCACAGTCAAGAAGGCGTGGGCCCAAGAAAGTCTAGCAGGCGTTGACCTGTCTGCAGGACCATCCGCCGCCATCGGTATCGTGGCAGTCTTCATAGCTGCCGTAGCAGGTGTTCGTCGAATTGCGATACCAAGGGTAGCCGCCAGGACAGCAAACATCTTGTTGTGCAGTCTGGATAAATTCCTTTGCCGGCCGGCTTTGGTTTTACGGATTGCCTCCCGCCAAAAGAGACATCGGGTGCGACACAACAGACCCAAACGGCATATCCATGCTTGAATTGCTCACCGCAGACGAGCTCAAAAAAATCATGCCAACAGCTAATGAAAAAAGTCCCCGCGCACTCATCTTCTCCTCCTTGAGGGACGGGCAAAAATAACACAGCTGCGTCGATTGCGTAAGCGACCGCTCATATACCTCGACACGCTCGCGGGGAATTGAAGCGGGGCGGGAAGCCTGACTGCGCCTCAGCGCCAGAATGGCGCCGCAAGCAGCCGGCATTATGTCGGCGTGCTGATCGTCGCCGAACTGCACAGCGATCCGTCCGATGGTGAGACGCCGGTGCTGGCGCCGGCCAAATTCCGGCATGCGGTGCTGGTGCCGACCATGAACGTCCAGTCCACCGGCGAAACCATCCAGCGCGCCGTCGCCGAGGAACTGGCGGTGGTCGAGAATTTCGACAACCGGGCCGTTGTCGGGCTTTTGACCGAGGGCCATCTGATACGGCGCTACGCCGAGGAACTCGACAAGGCGCGGCGCGACCTGTCGGGCGAAGACTAGGCCTCGGCCCGCATCTTAAATGTCCCTACTCGGCGCTTGCCACGTCGACGGCAGCGATGCCAAGCTGCTGGCGGACGACGCAAGCGCCGACACCACACTCACCTGATTCCATCTGGCCTGATCCCATCTGGCCTGATCCCATCTGGCCTGATCCCATCTGGCCTGATCCCATCTGAAAGTCATTCCATGCAAGCCAAGCGCAATGGCGACAAATCGTTCTGGTATGCGGATCTGGGGGCGGTTCCCGTTCCGCGCCCGCCCTTGCCTGGAAACATCGAGGCCGATGTCGCCATTGTCGGCGCCGGCTATACCGGCCTGTGGACCGCCTACTATCTGAAAAAGGCGAAGCCATCGCTGCGCGTCGTGATCGTCGAGCGCGAATTTGCCGGCTTCGGCGCTTCGGGGCGCAATGGCGGCTGGCTGTCGGGCGGCTTCAGCTGGTCGCGCGAAAAATATGTCAAGACATCGAGCCGGCAAGGCGTGATGGCGATGCAGGCTGCGATGGCAGGCTGCGTCGACGAAGTGATCCGGGTCGCGACCGAGGAAGGCATCGACGCCGACATTCGCCGCGTCGACAATCTGACGGTGGCCACCAACGCAGCGCAGTTGGAGCGTGTGCGCGAAGAATGCGAGACGATCCGTTCCTGGGATGTCGACCCGAACCGCGTCGAGATGCTGGACGCCGCCTCAACGCGCACGCGCATCAACATCCGTAACGTCATGGGCGGCTTCGTCGTGCATGGCCAGGCGCGGGTGCAGCCGGCCAAGCTGGTGCGTGGGCTTGCCGATGCCGCCGAGCGGCTGGGCGTGCCGATCTATGAGAAGACGACGGTGACAAGCATCGCCAAGGGCAGCGTGACGACAGACCGCGGTACGGTGCAGGCGGAGACGATCATCCGCGCGACCGAGGGTTTTACATCAGGCATCCCCGGCGAGGAGCGGACCTGGCTGGCGCTCAACAGCGCGCAGATCGTGACCGAGCCGCTGCCGCCCGACCTGTGGCGCGACATCGGTTGGGAAGGGCACGAACTGCTCGGCAATGCGGCGCATGCCTATTGCTATGCCCAGCGCACGCGTGAGGGACGCATCACGATGGGCGGACGCGGCGTGCCTTATCGCTACGGCTCGCGCACCGACGTCAACGGCCAGACGCAGCAGGCCACGATCGACCAGCTGCACACGATCCTGACGACGCTCTTGCCGCAGACCAAGGGATGCCGCATCGATCACGCCTGGTGCGGCGTGCTCGGCGTGCCGCGCGACTGGTGCACCACGGTCGGCCTCGACCCCGCGACCCGCATGGGCTGGGCCGGCGGCTATGTCGGCCTCGGCGTGTCCAGCTCCAACCTTTCGGGGCGCACGCTGGCTGACCTTGTTCTCGGGGCAAACACCGAGCTGACGAAGCTGCCCTGGGACAACCGCAAGGTCAGGCCATGGGAACCGGAGCCCTTCCGCTGGCTGGGCGTGCATTCGATGTACCAGCTTTATCGCATTGCCGATGGCCGCGAGGCGGCAGGGCTTGCGCACACCTCGAAGCTGGCCGCGTTGGCCGACAGCATCACCGGCCACTAAAGCCATTTGTTCTCACGCAATTCCGGGGCAGACCGCTTTCCTGGAATTGCTCTTATCCATGGAGCTAGACTTGATCGATCTTTCGACCTTCCGCGATCTCGCCAAGGCCGAGATCGGCGCGTTCTCTCCTAAGCCAACCTCGATTGAAGGGGATCAGGTCGAGGCCGTGCGCTCGTTCTTTCAATCGCCGGACGGGACTGTCGATGTCGGCATCTGGGAATGCACGCCCGGCCGCTTCACCGCCGATCGTTCGGACTCGTCGGAGATCTGCCACATCATTTCGGGGCGCGTGGAACTGAGCCGCATCGATGGCGAGGTGCGGGAACTCGGTCCGGGCGATCTCCTCGTCCTGCCGCAGGGTTGGAAGGGCGAGTGGCTGATACGCGAGACCACGCGCAAGCTCTACATGATCCAGAGCGCCGGCTGACCGGCGCTACGGCTATGGCGAGCTCAGTGATCGATCGGCCCCTTCGGCGAGACCAGCGCGGTGCCGGCGGTCGTCGGGCGCTCGATCAGGCGGCGCACGCGCGGCGGTTCGTCGCCGCTGTGCAGCGCCCGCACCCGCTCGCCGACGACGGCGTCGGCATGGGTGGCGCGCCGGTTGTGGCGGATGTATTCCAGCCAGGTTGGCGTGTGGTAGTGTTCGATCCAGACTGCGGGATTTTCTAGGTCCCGAGCCAGCGTCCAGTTGCGGGCGCCGTCGCGGCGGCGGATGCGCCCGCGCTCGGCCATGGTGGCGAGGAATTCGGGCACATCTTCGTCGCGGATAATGTACTCTATCATGATGGCGATGGGGCCGCTGCGCGGCTTCAGGTCGAGGCCGAGATGCGGCTCCTTGAAGCGGTTGAGCGGGTCGAGGTTGAGAGTCGTCTGCTGCGGCAGCGGCAGGAACAGGCCGATGGCGCCGCCAACAAGCATCGCGATGGCCGCCGCAATCAGCGCGGTTTCGGCGCCATGCGCATCGGCAACGACGCCCCAGATCCAGCTGCCCAGCGCAATGCCGCCGAAGGTCGCCGTCTGGTAGACCGACAGCACCCGGCCGACGACCCAGCGCGGCGTCGACATCTGCACCGTGACGTTGAAATGCGACAGCGCGATCACCCAGCAGGCGCCGCCGATGAGCAAACCCGCCGCAGTCTGCCAGGCATTGAGGCTGATGGCGGCATTGAAGGCGCAGACGGCAAAGCCGGCGAAGGCCATCCGCACCATCGTCTCGCTGGACAGCAATTGTCTGAGACGCACGCTTATCAGCGCGCCGCCGACGGCGCCGATGCCGAAGGCGCCGAGCATGATGCCGTAGGTCAAGGCATCGCCCTTGACGACGTCGCGCGCCACCAGCGGCAGCAGCGCCAAAACCGCGCCGGCGCTGAAGCCGAAGGCGGAGCCCCTGACCAGCACCTTGCCGATGTTGGGCGACATGGCGACATAGCGCAGGCCGGCGCCCATGGCGGCGCCCAGCGTCTCGCGCGGCAGCGTCGAGACCGGCAGCTCCGGCTTCCAGCGGAAGAGCACGATGATAAGACCTATATAGCTCAGCGCATTGGCGGCGAACGCAGCAGCCGCACCAGCGGCGGCAACGATGATGCCGCCGATCGCCGGGCCGACGCTGCGTGTCAGGTTGAAGCCCAGTGAATTGAGTGCAACCGCGGCCGGCAGCTTGTTGCGCGGCACCATGTCGCCGACCGATGCCTGCCAGGACGGGTTGTTGAGCGCCGTGCCGCTGTCGATTAGGAAGGTGAAGGCAAGCAGCGTCCACGGCGTCATCCAGCCGTTCCAGGTGAACAGCGTTAGAAGTGCAGAGACGACCAGCATGAAGATTTGGGCGATCAGCATCACCTTGCGCCGGTTGAAGCTGTCGGCGATGGCGCCGGCGACGAGTGCAAACAGCATGATCGGCAGAGTGGCCGAGGCCTGGACCAGCGCCACCTGATAGGGCGACGTGGCGATGGTGGTCATCATCCAGGCGGCGCCGACGCCCTGGATCAGGCCACCGAAATTCGACACCAGGCTGGCCGACCAGACGGCGCGGAAGATGCCGTGCCGGAACGGCGCCAGCGCCGAAACGCGTTCGCTGTCCGGCTCGTCATCGATCATCAGACCTGTCCCACCTTAACGTGCTGGTTTCGTCCGCCGGGACGACAATCATGGCATCCGTTTGAGATAGAGCACGACATCCAAAAGGGCGAACGCGTCTTCGAAAAAGATCATGGTCCAACAACAGGATAGCAAGGCGAAAATACGTCAGCCGGGAAGGGTTCGCTACCCAGAGCGATGTTCTCATTGGTCCACTGCTCGGGGCTGTCGGCCGCGCGCGAAGTCAGCTTCTGTCCCGGGCAGCGGTATGCAAGGCTTCGGTCAGCGTGCCTGTCGTCTCGCCGCCGGCGTGAAGGCGCAGGAAAAGCTCCATGCCGACAAGCCGCAGCCTGGACGGTTGCTCGCGCCGCGCGAGCTGGACCATGTCCTCCACATTCGCGGCGGGCCATTTCATGGCATCGCGCAGGAAACCGCCGCGCAGCAAAGTCTCCGTGCCGGCAGAGAATTGCGACGACATTTCGAAGCCGATCTTGCGCGCCTGGACGTTCTGGCGCGGAATGTGCTTTTCAGCGATCTTTCGCAAAAGCCATTTTCCTGTTTTGTCGCGGTATTTCTGCCGCCTCGGCAAATGGATGGCGAAGTCGATCAGGCGGTTTTCCAGGAACGGGACCCGCAGTTCCACGGACGCCGCCATGCTCAGCCGGTCGTGCCGGTGCAGTATGTCCTGCAGATGCGAATAGAGGTCGTAGAGGCAACTACCGAGAAAGGCGCGATCCGCGGGCGGCATAACCGGCTCCAGGCGGTCGAAGATCTCGGTTTGCAGGAAATTCAGCTCCGGCGACAAAGCACGCAGGACCATGCTGCGATCCATTTGTGAGTGGCTTCCAGCCGAGACCTTGTAGGGGGCATGACGCTGTTGCTCGAATCTCCGGTCGAGCGAGCGCTTCGAATGGACCAGGCGCCGGGGCCACGACCAGGAACGCCACTTCTTCATGCTCAAGGCCTGCAAGGGGTAGCCGCCAAACAATTCGTCTGCGCCTTCGCCGGTGAGCAGCACCTTGACGCCGTCGGCCCGGCATCGTTCGGCAAGCGCCAGCAGTGCGACATGGCTGGCGTGCCAGCCATCGCTTTCAAGATGCCAGATTACCCTTGGCCAAAGTTCGAAAAACCGGTTCCTGTCGACCGGCACCCGGCGCAAGGGCACGCCGACATGGCGGCCGGTGCGTTCGGCGTCTTCGGCCTCGCTGTTGCCGAGCTGCGGGTCGACGACATAACCGTGGACTTCCGGCCTGAACCGCTTTGCCAGCGCCGTTATCAGGCCGGAATCGACACCGCTGCTGCAGGCGGTGGCAACGCTGGTATCGGCGATGCAGTGAAGTCCGACGCTGTCCTTGAGCAACGCCTCGAGCGTCGCCATGTGTTCAGCATCAGCGGATGCATCGCCGGTAATGCGCGCGGTCTCCAGCACGTCCAGCACATGCCAGAAGCGGCGCTTCTCGATAACGCCATCGGTGATCTTCCACAGGCCGGCGGGCGGCAGGCGCTCGATGCGGTCGAACAGGCTGTAGCTGGAATCGCGGCTCTGCCAGGCAAGCCGCAAGGTGATCTCGCGGCTGTCGATGTCGCGCGGAAAACCGTCGCAGGCGAGGATCGCCTTGTCCTCCGAGGCGAACAGGATTCGCTCCGGCGTGTCGGCCACCGACATCGGCTTGATTCCAAGACGGTCACGCGCAAGCCACAGCGCACTGCTGCGAGCGTCGAAATAGGCGAAGGAAAACATCCCGTCGAACAGCGGCACGGCTTTTTCGGGACCCCAGTGATGCAAGGCTTCGAGAACCACTTCGGCATCGCAGATGGTTCGAAAGACGACGCCTTGCGCCTGCAGCGTTTCGCGCAGCGAGCGGTAATTGTAGACCTCGCCATTGTAGACGAGAACGCCATCGCCGGAAGAAGTCAGCATCGGCTCACGGGCGGCGGGCGAGGGATCGATGATGGTAAGTCGGCGGTGACCGAGCGCCAGCCGATTGTTGTGCCAGCTGTCATGATCGTCGGGGCCGCGATGTACCAGCGCCTGCATCATGCTGGCGACATCCGACAGGTCGTTGGCGTCGATCGGGTTTCGTTTGCGCCAGACGCCGGCTATTCCGCACATGGCCTGCCGGTGAGTTCTGCCTGAGTCATGGCCTGCAATCTAGCCGGAACACAGCCGCCTGCAAGCGCTGCCTAGAACCCGTTTTCGATGCGCTCGAACATGACGTTGGTGAAGGCCGATATCTGGCTGCCGATGAACGGACCGGTCAGCGCCACGACCAGCATGATGGCTACGATCTTGGGTACGAAGGTCAGGGTGATTTCCTGGATTTGGGTCAGGGCCTGGATCAGCGCGATGCCGATGCCGACCACCATGGCAACCAGCACCACCGGCGCGGACGCGACGAGCACCGTCCACACCGCATACTGGACGATGTCTAGGGCGTCGGCCTCGTTCATGTGAGCGCGCCTCTATGGAACTGTCTAGCTGGCCGGCTTTATCGAAACGCCCGCGCCGACCGGCACTTCGGTGCCGTTCTGCAGCACGGCGATCACGCCGTTGCTTGCAAGCTTGACCGAGGCCACGACGCCGGTCGTCTTGCCGTCGGCCGAGGTGATCGAACGGCCGATCAGGGCATCGGCCTGCGATAGCGCCGACGACTGCATGATCTGGTCGAGCTTGGTGTTGGTCTGCACCGATTGCTCTACCTGCGAGAAGGTGGCGAGTTGGGCGACGTACTGCGTCGAATCCATCGGTTTCGTCGGATCCTGGTTCTTCATCTCGGCGATCAACAGCTTCAGGAACGACTGGTAGTCGACCGCTGTCTTCGATGTCTGCTGGGTACCCTGGTTGGCACCCATGGGGATCGTCGTCGTCATGTCCACATTCATCAGTATTGTGCTCCCACGGCCAGCGGGCGCTTCGCACCCAGAACATCGTCATTGCCGCCAAGTGCGCGGCGTTCGAGCGGATAAAGCGCACGGATAGCCTTCAGCGCTTCATAGATATGGTCTTCGCCGACCATGCGGTCGATCTGCTTCAGCGCGCCACTGATCTGCTCATCCTCGAAGCTTGCCAAAAGCAAGGGAAGCGAGCGGCGGAACATGGCGCGCGCCTCGATGGCGCCGGCCGGGTTCATCAGCATCACCTGCAGGATGAAATAGAGCTGCTTGAGCGGCGTCGAGGCATCGTCGGCCTGGATGACATGGTTCTCGAGCAGGAACTGTACGTCGTTCATCAGCTCGACGGTGACCTTGCGGTCGACGCGGATGACGGCGCCGTTGATGTAGATCTTCTCGTTCGGCTTCAGCGATATCTTCAGCGTGTTGGTCATTGAATGCCGTCCCGGATGATCTGGGACACTTCGATCAGCCCTTCGAAATTGTCGGTGCGGCCCTGGCGGATGTCCTCGGCCTCGCGCAGCAGCCACAGGCCGATGGAGATGAGGTTGGCGCGCAGTTCCTTGGGCAGGACATTGTCGCTGGAACCGAGATCCTCGACGAAGGTGGTCCAGACCCGGTTGGTGAAGTGCAGCGCCTCGACCGCTTCCATCGAGGTGTGGCCGACCGCCGCCGCCGCCGCCAGCATTTCGATCGAGCGGGTCAAAAGCTGCCGCTCGCGATCTTTCGCATCGGCAACGGAGTCTGTCTGGATGTCGGCGTAGGAGAATTGGTACATCGTTTGGCTCTACCGTTGCGGTTGAGATTGTCAGGTCAGGTAGTTCAGCAGGCTCATCTGCTGCAGGCGCGCGGTCAGCGCGAAGGACGTCTCGATATGCTGCGTCAGATCCGCGACGCGGGTGGCTGCCTCGGCGGGGTCGACGCCTTCCAGATCGAGAATATGGCGCTCGAACAGGTCGACCTGCGTCTTCATGCGGTCGCTGGCGTCGGAGACCCGCTTCTCGGCAAGGCCGGTCTCGGCCTGCAGTTGCCCTAGCCCGCCCAGCGCCTCGCCGACCATCGCCTGGGCGCGGCCGACAACGGCGGTCTTCGCCGCCTGGCTGATATTGCCGGAGAGCAGGCCGGTGATCAGGGCGGAAGCCATGGCGAGCTTGCGGATGCTGTCGTCATTGGCGCTGGCCGAGGTCTGGGTGGTTTCCCCCAGCGAAATGCGGCTGACGATCTGCTGGTCGGTGGCGTTCGACCAGTTGGCCTGCCAGCCGGCGCCCATGAACTGCGGCACGACATTGCTGGTGATGAAGCTATCCATCTGGGCGGCGGTGATGTTGGCGGCGAGCGGATCGGTCTGCGTGAAGCCGAAATACGACGAGAAGGAAGCGTCGAACGCCGCCTTGGCCGGCGAGCCGGCGGCGGTGAAATCGTCGATCGGCTTGACGTCGGTGTTGGTGCCGGCAAACAGATATTCGCCGTTGACGCTGGCGTTGAGGATAGAGGTCATCTGCTGCACGGCGGCCTTGCCGGCTTGCTGCGTGATGGTGCTCGAGGAATTGCCGGCGGCGGTCAGCGCGGTCAGCAAATTCTGCGCAGTGTCGGAAAGCTGGCCAAGCGCAGCCTGCGTCGAGGACAGCCGCGCGGTGACCAGCGAATTGGAATCGATGATGACGTTCAACCGGTCGAGGTCGCGCGAGAAGGTGACCGCCTGCGAGGTGCGCGCGCCGAGCGCCAGACCGACATCGGCGACGGTGCCGGTCGTCGATTCCTTGGTGGCTTTGACCAGTTCGGCCTGCATGCGCATCTGCTGATAGCGCGCGGCGTTGGAGAGAGCGGCTGAGGAGACGGATGTGGCTTTCATGGCTTATCCCACGGCATCGAGCAGGGCCGACAGCATGTCGTCGACGGTTTTCATCATGCGCGCCGAGGCCTGATAGGTGTGTTCGAGGTCGAGCAGCAGCGACATCTCCTGGTCGACATTGACGCCGGTGTCGTTGGACAGCGCCTCGGCGGTGCGCGATGCCAGCGCTTCCTTGGCGTCGGCGTTGCTCGAGGCCTGCTGGCGCTGGCCTTCGAACCAGCCAATGGCATTGGCGGCGTAGTCGGACACGCTGGACGTGACGGTGATGCCGGCCGCAGCGTCGAAAGGCATCGGCTTGTCGAGCTTGTCGCCATAGCCGATCAAGAGCTGCGAATAGGAGGCGTTGCCGGCAGTGTTGGCGATATAGGCCGCACCATTGGCGCCGCCGTCGCGCAGCAGCACCGGATTGCCGCCGACGCTCGAGTCCATTGCGGCGTTGACCTTGATCGAGCCGGCAAGCCCGTCGATCAGCGTGCCGGCGGCCGGAATGGCGGGCGCACCCGACCAGGTGAACAGGCCGGTTCGGTCGGGCTGCGAAGGTGCTGTTTCGGCAAAGGCGGTGATGAGGCCGCGCGCCACTTCGTCGAGCTGGCTCTGCATCGTCGCCGCGACGCCGTCGCGCAAGGTGATGAGCCCGGCGAGCTTGCCGTCGGCGCTGGTGTTGCCGCCAGCCCCGGCGCTGACCGGCACATTGTCGATGTAGATGGTGTTGCCTGGTGTGCCGGCCGTGTAGCCCGCCGACGGGGTGAAACTTACCGAGCGCGGAATGGTCTCGAACAGTGTCGTGCCATCCTTGGTGGTGATGACCATGTCGTTGTCGCCACGCGTGAAGGTCGACACCGGCACATAGTCCGCGATCTTCTTCAGCAAAGCGTCGCGCTGGTCGAGCGCGTCGGATGCGTCGGTACCCGAACGGGTTGCGGAGATGACCGCCTTGTTGGCGTCCTGGAACTGACTAAGCAGCGAGTTGAGATCGTTAACCGCCGTTGATATCTCGCCATCGGCCTGGGTGCGGAAATCCTGGATCGCGTTGGTGCCGTCGTTCAGAGCGCGCACCACCTGCTGGGCCGCGTCGATGACGCTGGAGCCGAGGTTCTGGTTCGATGGCGTCGCGGCGTAAAGCTGCAGCGCGTTCTGCAGCTTGCCGATCGCGGTCGAGGCAGAGGAGGCGTTGTCGACGCCGTTGACTGCAACGGCGAGGCGGTCAATTCCGCTGTAAAGCGTGCTCTGGCCGCTCCATGCCGATTGCGCGCTAAGGTTCTGGCGAAACAGCAGGGCGTTGGTGGCGCGCTGGATCTCGACCGAGCGGGCGCCGGGCGCGCTGCTGACGACGACCGCCGTGCGGCGGGCATAGTCGGGGTTGCTGGCGTCGGCAATATTGCGGGAAAGGACGCTGGTCTGCTTCGATGTGGTCTGAAGCGACTGTTGGGCTATGGTCAATGCGGAAGTCAGCGACATGCGGGTCTTTCACGAGGCCAGTGGGGAGGGGATGACGTCTCTGCCCTGTCGGCGGCGTCGGCGTTCGGAAACCTGCAATTCCAGACCACCCCGGCCGGTTTGCCGGTGTGGCCTTGAATTCGAAATCCGCGCACCGCGCTGCTCTGGTTTGGGTTCATTCCCCTGGCGCCCGTCGTTTATCTCTTCAGGTTGACAAGGACATCCATGAGGTCGGAACCGGTCTGGAACACTTTCGAGTTAGCGGTGTAGCTGCGCTGCGCCGCGATCATGTTGGTCAATTCCTCGGCGATATCGACGTTGGAATTTTCCAACGCGCCGGAGATGATGCTGCCGAGCTTGCCTTCATTGGCGAAGCCGATGCGCACGGTGCCGGAGTCGGTGGACTGCGCATAGACATTGCCAGGCAGTGCGGTGAGGTTGTCGGCGCTCTGGACGTCGGCCAGTGGGATCTTGAACAGCGGCTTGGTCGAGCCGTCCTGATACTGGGCGTAAATGACTCCGTCCTCGCCGATCTGGATCTTTTCGATCGTGCTGGGCGCGTTGCCGTTGACCTTGGCTTCGGAGACCGTGAAGCCGGTGCCGAGCTGAGTCAGCTTGGACAAATCGAGGTCGAGCGACGCACCGCCCGGTACGGGGATGGTAATCGAATCGACGGCGCCGGTGAGTTTGCCGGTGGTGGTGTCGAAGGTCAGGTTGGCCGTGGCCAGCGCGCCGCCCGTATAGGGAAAGGATGTGCCCGGCGTCGCCTGGGACTGGTCGAACACAGAGACCGACCAGGTGCCGGTCCCGGTGTTGGTGAAATAGAGGTCGAGCAGCTTCTTGTTGCCGAGATTGTCGTAGGTGACCATCGAGGATTTCGACGTGTATTCCGCCGTCGGGCTGTTGGTGGACGGCAGCGGACCGGCGGGCGGCGTGGCGCCGGCCGGCAGATTGGCGTTGAAGTTGCCCGCGGTGCTGGGCGTCGCGGTCATTTCCTGGTCGGAGATCTGGACCGGCACCAGCCCTTCGAAACCGTTGGCGGTGGCAGCCGGTGTGCCGTTGGCGTAGCTGTAGGCCATCAGCTGGTAGCCGGCGGCGTTGACCAGTCTGCCCTGAGCGTCGGGAACGAATGCGCCGGCGCGGGTGAGGAAAGGCGTTCCGCTGGGGTCCTGGACGACGAAGAAACCGTTGCCGTTGACCGCAAGGTCGGAAACCGAGGTCGTGTACTGCAGCACGCCCTGGGCGCTGATGGCCGAGCGGATGGTGGTGTTGACGCCGCCGGAATTATAGGCGCCGCCGACCTGCGGCATGATCAGCGTCGAAAACTCGGCCGAGGATCGCTTGTAGCCGGTGGTGTCGGAATTGGCGATGTTGTCGGCTGTGGCCGAAAGGCGGTTGGCCTGCGCGTTCATGCCGGAAACGCCGGTCCGCATCATTCCGTAAAGGCTCATCGAACGTCTCCTCAATGCCCAACATCGTTGGGCCCATCTGTGGTCGCGAGGATATAATTTCTGTCTTGCGCGAGGCTGGCGCAGACCGCCATCAGAACACCAGCCGGTAGCCAAGGAAGCGCTTGGAATCTATCGGGTCCTGGCCGAGCTTTTCGCGCAGCTTCTTGCGCAATTTGGAGATGTGGCTCTCGACGACGTTCTCCTCGACCTCTTCGTCGAAGATGCCGTAGATGGCGTTGAAGACCTGGGTCTTGGTGACGCGGCGTCCGCGGTTGCTCGCCAGATATTCGAGGATGCGGCGTTCGCGGCGCGGCAGAGGCAACGGCTGGCCATCGATCTCGGGATCGCGGCCGTCCATGAAGATGCGCATGGCGCCGATCTCGGTATAGCTGACGTCCTCATGGGCGCGGCGGCGGATGGCGGTGATGCGGGCCAGGATCTCCCGGATATGGACCGGCTTGCGGATGACGTCGTCGACACCGCTCTCGAACAGCCGCAGCGTATTTTCAAGCGAGTGCTGTTCGCTGAGCGCGATAACCGGAGCGCCGGTGCGGTCGCGGATCTGGCGTGGCGAGATGGCGCCTTCGCGGCAGTCGCCGATGAGGAAGGCTCGGACCGATCGCAAATCCGTGTCGGCGGCCGATGTCACCCACTCGCCGAATTCACCGGACGCGAAGCCTGCACAGGCGACGCCCTCACGATCGAAAAGTGAATTATAGCCTTCAGTTACGAGCTCACGCTCGTCAACGATTACAATCATCGGCCCCGCCTCCGAATCAGATCATCTGCCCCGTGGGAAGAGCCGTAACCGGTGCCGGGAATCCTGAACAACCATCATTTCTTGTAGCTATTTTCTTGGGAGTTATTTCGAGTTTCGAAATAACCGCAATCAGGAGGTTGTATCGTTGGTTGCCGAACGGGTGACGTGGCACGTCACCCGCCGGGCGTGGATTTGCAGCCGTTCGCAAGAGATGATTCACCTAATGGTTGCAGAAGTTGCGGGCGTTCGGGGTCCATTTGCCGAAGCCGGTGGCGACCATATTGGCGATGACGCGGCAGACATAGAATTTCTGCGCGGGGTCATTGTCGGGGCCGGCGTGGTAGCGGGCGACGGCCATCGACCAGCTGACATGACGCGCATGCAGGCTGGCCAGGAAGCGCGCGGCATAGTCGACATTCTGGCGCGGGTCCAGCATGTCGTCGACGCTGCGGAAATGCGCGGCGTGATAGTGATGGTTGATCTGCATGCAGCCGAGATCGATGAGTGTCTTGCCCTCGCGCCGGGCTGCTTCGAAGGCGGCCAGGGCCTCGGTGCGGTTCCTTGGAAATACCGCTTTCCCCTCTATATTCAACGCATTAGGCTGCAGGCTTCCCTTCTTGCCGGTCTCGGTCAGTCCGACCGCATAGAGGATGCCGGCCGGCACGCCATAGCGATCGGCGGCACGCAAAATCTCGGGCTCGCAAGGGTTGGTGGCGGCGGTGGCCGGCTTGGTGGCGAGGCTAGATAAACATATCGTCGCCAGCACGCTCGCGAGCAGGCGCGCCAGCGCGGCCGAATTCCTGGGCATCGTCATTGCGGTTTCTTCCCGACTGGTGGCCGCCCGAACCCGTATTGTTGCCGCTCGAGTTTCCGGGCTGAAAAGCGGACTGGTCGCGGCCTTGCGGCATTGGATGCGAGTTCGCTGCATCGCTGCGGGCCGCTGCGTGGATCGCTATCGAGGGTTGCAGGATGGTCACCTTGTCGACATCGAAGCCGAGCCCGCGCAACGACTTCACGATGGCGTCGCTGTCGGTGGCGAGACGGCGGTAAGCCTCATGGGTTTCGGGCTTCAATTCTATCGAAAGTTGTTCTCCGGAAAGCCTGAGACTGGCGGTGACCATGCCGAGCTCTGCCGGGTGAAGCTCGATCTTCAATATATGTGTCGGAACGGCAACAGAACCGGCCGTCTGGGCGGTCGTCGACGGCGTCGAAACCGCTTGCCGCAGGCCGTTATCCGAAGCCAGCGCGTCGATAAGCGCCGAAGTCGTTTGGTTTATCGGACTATGCGCCGGCGCGGGGAAGCTCTGTTCGGCGACAATGTCGACGCGCGCAGCGAATGGCGGCTGTTTTCCCTGTGTGGACGATGCCGCGGAATGGGCTCCATCGACGGACTTCGCCGACGGCGCGGACCGTTTTGCCTCGGGTGCCGAAACGTCGCTTGCCGTCTGGCCCGCCGGTAGAGGAGGCGTCGGACCATCCTGGTGCGGCAGTTTGCCGGACTGGAGCCCGATCGCGGGCAGCTTTTGCCCCTGATCCTGTGCGGAAACGCTGGTACCGGGCTTGGCCCGTTCCGATCGCGTCGTCGTGTCGAGTCTGTTGTCAATGCCGGACGCTGCGCGGTGTCTCTTCAGAGGCGACGTCTGTGCAGAAATGGCCTCGCCAGCGGGCGCCGGTTGCCCAGTCTGTCCATTCGTCGCGATGCCGTTCCCGCTTGTCCGGACCGTTGAGAAATGCCTGATATCGTGCAGCGCCAGCACCAGTGGCAAATGATCCTGCAGCGATCCTGCATCCGCGTCTCGTCCGGCCACCTCAGCGTCCTTGGATGGTTTGTCCGGGCCACTATCGGCATGTTCTTTTGCGGCCTTGCCGGCAGCGGATTTCGTCCCCGTTTTGCCAGACTGGGTGTGTGGGATTTCGCTTTTGCCGGGACCGGCAGGGCTGCGTTTGGCCCAATGCAGCTCGTGCGACGCGGCCTCAATTGCTCCCTGGCCTATCGGTGTCGGCGCATCGTCGTCGCCGCGCACCATGTCGCCGAAGCTTTTGTCGCCGCCCTTGGCGTTTGAGGCCGACTGCTTCGATCCGGCGTGCGCGGGAGCCGGCAGGGCCTGGCCAACATTGGTGGTCATTTCGGGGCTGCTCCAAGCATCTGGTCGATCAAATCGAGCTGGTGACGCGTCCTCGCCATGGCGGCGTCGGTGGGATCGGTAGGCTCTACTGCGGCGGGGGCCGGCACCGATGCCGGCACGACCGGAGCCGCATCGCTGGCCGAGGCGACTGCAGGCGTTTCCGCCGCCTTTGGCTCGGGCGTGCTCGGTGCCTGCGCGGCCGGCTCACTTGCCGCCTTCGGTTGGTCGGTTGCGGGCTGTTCACTCGACGTTGTGGCGGCTGGCTGTTCCGGCATCGCGCCTTCGACCGGCGGCAGCTCTGGCTCGTC
Organism: Mesorhizobium sp. M0062; assembly: GCF_040323125.1. Lineage (NCBI taxonomy): Bacteria > Pseudomonadati > Pseudomonadota > Alphaproteobacteria > Hyphomicrobiales > Phyllobacteriaceae > Mesorhizobium > Mesorhizobium sp. M0062. The sequence continues at coordinate 370,006 of NZ_JAMYUO010000002.1, read as the reverse complement.
GGGTCTTTCCACGGCCGCGGTCTTGACCGGCTCCTGCCTGGCCGCGGCAGGTGCGGGCTTTTCGGCAGGCAGCGGCGCCGGCGGGGCGATGACTTCACCCGCCACGGCCTGCGCGGCATCGAGCAGGTCGCGGTCGCTTTGCGAAAGCTGGTTGCGATCGATCTTGTCCAGCTTGGCGCGGACCTCGCCGATGGTGCCGGACGTTACCGTGGACAGGCTGGAATAGAGCTGGGCGCGCGGATCGTCCTGATTGTGGATGCCGTCGCGGCCCCGTTCAGCCCTGGCCGAGGCAAAGGCGGAGAGATCGGCAAAGCCGTCGATCGCGGCGCGGCGGGCGATGCGCAGATAGATCACCTTCTCGCGTTCTGGATCCATCATTGCGGTGATGTCGGCGAGCTTGTCCTGGCTGATCGCCATGTGCAGCGTGATGACGCCGGAGACGAAGGCGTCGGCGAACTGGCTGGCATAGGGCGAATAGAGGTAGTCTTCGACGTATTGGGTTGAGGCAAGCGCGAAACGCGCACCGTCGCCTTGCGCGGCGGCGATGCCGACCGAGCGGCGCAGTGCTGCTTCCTCGACCAGCGTGCCGGGGCTGAGCAGGCGAGCATCGTCGAGCAGCGCAAGCGCGCTGACCGGTTGCTCGGTGGCGAGAAGCGAGCCCTTGACCAGCGCCAGAAAGGCACCGACATCGGGGGGCAGGGTCATCGGATCGATCGGCTTCAGCGCCTCGATCGCAGCCGCCTGCCGGCCGTTCAGATAATCGACAATGCCCTTGGCGATGGTCAGGCTTTGCGGGTCGGTCTTGGCGCGCGACACCGCCGCCTCGACGGTGACGGGGTTGCCGCCACTCATGCCATAGACCAGCAAGGCGCGAAAATTCTTCGGGTCGCTGAAATCATCTGCGTCCGCCGCGCGCAGCCTTGTGTCGGCCATTTCGAGCAGCTTGGCCTGCATCGGCAGCGCGGCGTGATCGCCGGCGGCGATGCGGTCCTGCACAAGCTGCAGCGAGCGCACCAGCTGATAGGGCTGCAAGCCGTCCTCGGCGAAGGCCGATGGCGGATGGACAGCGCTCAGCAGCAGCAGCCCGACGGCGCGGCCGATGATGGCGGCGCGCCTCATCCGTCGGTCGCCATCAGGATTTCGATGCGGCGGTTCGCGGCCGCCATCGGGTCGGCTGCAATTTTCGGCTCGCGATCGGCGAAGCCGGCGACCTCGGTGATGCGGCGCTCGTCGACGCCGCCGCGCACCAGCATGTAATAGGCGGAATGGGCGCGCGCCGTGGACAGCCGCCAATTGTCGTAAGTGTCGCTGCGGAACGGCCGCGCGTCGGTGTGGCCGTTGATGCTGATCGTGCCTTTCTGCTCGTTGACGATGCGGCCGATCTTTTCCATCCCCAGCACCAGTTCACGCCTAGGCACCGCCGATCCGATCTCGAACATGCCGAAATCGAACTGGTCCGTGATCGAAATGACGACACCCTTGTCGGTGGCTTCGACGGAGACGCCATTATGCAATTTGTCGCCTGGCTTGAAGGCCTCGGCCAGTTCCTGCTTGACCTGCGCCGCGGCTCTAACAGTGGCGGCCGTCGGCGCTTTTTCCGCGGCTTCGGGTTTGGGTGCGGGTTGTGCTTCGGCGGCTTCGGCCTTTGCAATTTCGGCCTTCGCTGCTTCAGCCTTGGCCTCTGCTTTGGCTTCAGCCTTGGTCAGCGGCTTATCGGAAACGGATTTCGCCAGCGGCTCGAGCGGCGCCGCGGCCACTGGCGGCGCGGCCGGCACGGCCTTCACCTCCGCCACTTGCGTCTGTGCCGCCTTGTCACCCGGCTTCAGGGGATCGCCTTCGATCTTGGTGCGTTCGGCGGTGGCTTCGGCGCCTGGTGCAGCCACCTGCTGCGACCAGAAATCCGGCGCGAACGGGTCGCGGTAGGATTGGCCGCCGGATGCGCCGGTAGCCGGGCCGGACGCCTGCGCGCCGCCATCGCCCTTCTCGCTGACATTTTGCATGACGCCGGTGTCGGTGGCGATTTCCGACAGCACCGCATAGGGATCGGCAAACAGATGCTCGTCGGAAAGATCCGTCTTTGGCGCCGATTCCTTCGATTGCTTCTTGTCGGAAGTACCGGCGCCGCCGACGCCGTCCTGTCCGGCCTTGCTGGTCTTGTCCCGCGGGTCGTCCGCCGTCAGCCTGACCTTGCTCGGGCCATCGCCGAGGTCTTCGAGGCCCTTGCGGCTGGCGTTGCGATCGACCAGCTTGACCGGATTGAAGTAGCTGGCGACGGCTGCCTTGGTCTGCTCGTTGGCGGCGTTGATCAGCCACATGACGAGGAAGAAGCACATCATGGCAGTCATGAAATCGGCAAAGGCGATCTTCCAGACGCCGCCATGGTGGGCGTCGTCGTGGTCGTCGTGGTTGCGCCGCACGATGATGATCTCATGCCTGGCGTCTGCGGCCTCGACAACGCTCATGACGTCCACTCGTTCTTAAGAGGGCCCTCGCTCATGACAGGGCCTCCGACAAGGCGGCCGACCATTCGGCAATGCGGGTTTCGAACACCGCCTCGTCAATGGCGACGGTAAGGTCGAAGCCGGGCGCCTCGACGAAATCGAGATTGGCCGCGCGTGGGCCGAGCGAAGCCTTCAGCGTCTCGAACAATGACAGCGGTCCGCGCACGGCGATGCGCACCGCCTCGCTGTCGCCGACGGCTTCGCGGATCGTGCCGGCAAGGGCTTCCAGCGAACGCTTCTGCAGATCGTCGCTGACAAGGCCGCCAATGATGCGCGCGATGGTGGCGCCGACGAGGTCGCTGACCTTGGCCTCCATGATCTCGATACGGGCAGTGACGACCGCGCCGAGATCGCCGCCGAAACTTTCCAGAAAGGCCTTTGCTTCATCGGCGTTGGCCTGTCTCTGCGCCTCGAGCGCTGCCTGTTGGGCGATGGCAAGGCGGGCTTCAAGGGCGGCTTCGGCATCGATGACCGCTTCGGCGATCAGCGCGCCGATGTCGGCCTGCGGCGCCGACGTCTCCGGCCTTGGCTCGGCCATGGCCGCGAGCGAGGGCTGGCCGGCACGCTGGCTGCGTGCGCCGAAATCCGGCAAAAGGTCGAAAAGCGCTGCCGAGGCCATGGTCTATACCGCTGCTTCCTGGGCCGCCCATTTGCGCAGGATCTGCGCGGTGCGCTCCTCATTGATGTCGACCATGCGGGCAAGCCGCTCCTGTGGCGCCGGCCTGATCTTCTGGCGAAGATCATCGAGTGGAGTCGGGCCGGGGCGGCTGCCGGGCAAGGCAGCCGGCGCCTGTTCGGCGCTGGCGGCTTCGGGTGTCGGCAGTGAACGCTGGACGTCGTCGAAGCTCGGACCGGCAAGTGCCGGCGTCGGCCGCGCGCTCAGCGCGGTGGCCATTGGCCTCAGGCCGAAGAAGGCGACCAGGAACACCACGACGATGAAGGCGCCGGCATTGATCATCGTACCGGCATGGGTTCCGATCGATGCCATTATGCCCGGCTGTTCGACCGCCTCGCCGTCGAGCCCGTCGATGAACTCGACCGCCGAGACATCGATGATATCGCCGCGCTTGTCGTCGAAGCCGGTGGCCGAAGCCACCATCTTCTGGATGTCGGCAACGCGCTTGGCGATCTGCTCGGGCGTTGCGTCCTTGCCGAGGATGGTCATCAGCCGCTGCTGATTGACGACGACGGCGATCGACATCTTGGTAACGGAATAGCCGTTCGAGACTGTGGCGATCTTCTTGGAGTTGATCTCGTAATTGGTGATCTCCTCCTTGCGGTCGTTCGCCGATGACGTCTGCGGACCATCGGTGCTGGTCGCCTGGGTCTCGGGCAGGTTCTGCTCGACGGTGGCCGGGGTCGAGGCCTGCCTCTGATTGCTGTTTTCGTTGGCGCGCACCGACTGCACGGAACGCTCCACGCGCGACTCCGGATCGAAGATCGTCTCTTCGGTCTGGCGGGTGTCGGTATTGACGTCGGCTTTGACGCTGGCGCGGAAATTGTCGGGGCCGAGATAAGGCGTCAGCGCGCGGCGGATGTTGTCGCCGATCTGCGCCTCGACGGTCTGCTCGACGCCGAGCGTGCGGGCAGCACTTGTGTTGGAGGGATCGTCGCCGGCGGCGAGAAGGTTGCCGTTGGAATCGAGCACGGTAACCTTGTCGGCCGACAGGCCCGGCACGGCGGCGGCGACGAGATGGCGGATCGACATGGCGCTCTTTTCGGCGTCGATGCCGGAATAGCGGATGACCACCGAGGCGGAGGGTTGCTGTTCGTCGCGGCGGAAATTGGCGCGCTCGGACATGACGATGTGAACGCGGGCGGCCTTGATGCCGGATATCGACTGGATGGTGCGGGCGATCTCGCCTTCCAGCGCGCGCACGCGGGTGATCTGCTGCATGAAGGAGGTCAGCCCGAGAGAACCGACATTGTCGAACAGTTCGTAGCCGGCATTGGCGCTGGTCGGCAGGCCCTTTTCGGCAAGCAGCATGCGCGCCTGCGCGGTTGTGCCGGCCGGCACCAGCACGGAGGTGCCGTCGGAGCCGACGTCGAAGCCGATGCCGGCTTCGCCGAGCACCAGGCCGATCTGGTTCACGTCGGAGCGATCGAGCCCGACATAGAGCGTCTCATAGGCCGGGCGGTTGAGATAGACCGAGCCGATGCCGATGACGGCCATCACCAATGCGGCAATGCCGGCCAGCATGGCAAGGCGCCTGACGCCAAATGCCCTGAGATTCGAGATGATGCTCTGGATCTGTTGCGGCACGATTCAAGCGCTCCCAGCATGATATTCCGTGGGAACACTAGACCGCGAAGCTTGTGCGAAGATGATAGAGCATGTCGCCCGGAAGTGTGCAGCGGTTCCGAGTCAACGACATGCGTCAAAACACACCCATACAGGAAAGGGCCGCGCTGTTGGCGCGGCCCCTATTCAAGGAAGAGAAAGCCGGGTCAGGCTTACTGCTTGAACAGCGCCAGGATCGACTGCGAGTTGCCGTTGGCGATCGACAGCGACTGGATGCCGAGCTGCTGCTGGACCTGGAGTGCCTGCAGCCGCGTCGATTCCTTGTTCATGTCGGCATCGACCAGCGCGCCGACGCCCTTGTCGATCGAGTCCGACAGGTTCGACAGGAAGCTCTTCTGGGTGTCGATGCGCGACTTGGCGGCGCCGAGATAGGCGGCACCCGTGGACAGCTTGGCAAGCGCCGTTTCAACGGCGCCAAGTGCGGTGTCGATGGCTGCCGGAAGGACCTGGGTGGTGCTGGGATCGAAGAAGGTCGTCGCCAGCAGAGCGCCGACGATGCCGCCGGTGCCGGGAAGATCGAGAACCTGCGTGTCGGCCGCCTTGACGTCGATGGTGTCGATGGCGACGGTCGTGCCGGTGCGGTTATAGGACGCGACGATCTTCAGGTCGGAGGTCGCGGCAGCGTCGTTCTGCAGCAGGTTCGAGCCGGCATAGGAGGCGTTGGTGACCGACGACTTGATCTGGTCCTGGATGGCCTTGATTTCGGTCGCGATCTTCTGCTGGTCGTCCTTGCTGGCGCTGCGCGCAGTGACCAGCTTGGCCTTGATCAGGTCGACCTGGTCCTTGATGTCGGTGATGGCGGTGTAGGCGGTGTCGACCTTGCCGGCGCCGAGGCCAAGCGCGTCCTGAACGGCCGAAAGCGCCTTGTTGTCGGACTTCATCGTGGTGGCGATCGACCAGTAGGCGGCGTTGTCGCTGGCGGTGGCGACGCGGTATCCGGTCGAAATGCGCGACTGAGTGGTTTCAAGCTGCTTGTTGGTGTTGTTCAGGCTCTGCAGCGCGGTCAGAGCCGAAGCGTTCGTCATGATGCTAGCCAAGATATTTACCCCTTTTCAAACACTGGCGTGTCCCGCACACGCCGGATCAACTTCATCAAGGGGGGTAGGCATAAGCCCATCGACCGTATGGTCTGCCCGCCATGGAATGGTTAACCATGACTACCGGGATATGGTTAACGGCCTGTTAAACCAAGCCATTCAGGGCGCTGGCCAAGAGCAAAAATCGGCAGCCATTCAGCAAGACAATCAACAGCCGCAAAAGAAATCGGGCCGCGCTGTTGGCGCGGCCCGACGGATGGTGTCAGTCGTAATGTCGAGAGATCAGCCGCGGAAGAGCGACAGGATCGACTGCGAGTTGCCGTTGGCGATCGACAGCGCCTGGATGCCGAGCTGCTGCTGGACCTGCAGGGCCTGCAGCCGCGTCGATTCCTTGTTCATGTCGGCGTCGACCAGCGCGCCGACGCCCTTGTCGATCGAGTCCGACAGGTTCGACAGGAAGCTCTTCTGGGTGTCAATGCGCGACTTGGCGGCGCCGAGCGAGGCAGCGCCGGTGGACAGCTTGGCAAGCGCGGTTTCAACAGTGCCGAGCGCGGTGTCGATGGCGGCGGGGGTAACCGCCGTGGTGCTCGGGTCGAAGAAGGCAGCGGCGAGCAGGCCGCCGACGATGCCGCCCGTGCCGGCGACATCGAGAACCTGCGTATCGGCTGCCTTGACGTCGATGGTGTCGATGGTGACGGTCGCGCCGGTACGGTTGTAAGCCGCAACGATCTTCAGGTCGGACGCAGCGGCAGCGTCGTTCTGCAGCAGGTTCGAGCCGGCGAAGTTGGCGTTGGCGACCGAGGACTTGATCTGCGCCTGGATGGCGTTGATTTCGGTCGCGATCTTCTGCTGGTCTTCCTTCGAGGCGCTACGGGCAGTGACCAGCTTGGTCTTGATCAGGTCGACCTGGTCCTTGACGTCGTTGATGGCGGTGTAAGCGGTGTCAACCTTGCCGGCGCCGAGGCCGAGGGCGTCCTGCACGGCCGAGTTGGCCTTGTTGTCGGACTTCATCGAGGTCGCGATCGACCAGTAAGCGGCGTTGTCGGAAGCGGTGGCAACGCGGTAGCCGGTCGAGATGCGGGCCTGCGTCTGCTCGAGGGATTTGTTGGTGTTGTTCAGGCTCTGCAGCGCGGTCAGCGCCGAGGCGTTCGTCATGATACTGGACATGGCTACTCGTACCTTGATTTTTACAGGGTGTTTTTGACATACCGGCTTTTCCGGTATGACGGAGCGGCATCATGCCAATGATCGTGAGACCCGATCACCCGCCATCTGCGAGCAATATGCGGGCAAGTCCCTACCAAAGGGCTAAACGGGACGGTTAACCGGAAATATATTGCATAAAACTTTAGCAAGGCGCCAACGGCGCGCGGACGGTCAGGTGAAGGAGCGCACCAGGCTGCCGACAAGCAGGTTCCAGCCGTCGATGAGGACGAAGAACAGGATCTTGAAGGGCAGCGAAACGACGGTCGGCGGCAGCATCATCATGCCCATGGCCATGGTGATGGTGGCGACGATCAGGTCGATGACGAGGAACGGCAGCACGATCAGGAAGCCGATCTCGAAGCCGCGGCGGATTTCGGAGATCATGAAGGCCGGCACCAGGATGCGCAGGTCGACGGTGTCCCTGGCAACGACCTGGCCGCGTTCGCGGGCGAGATCGGCGAACAGGTCGAAGTCCTTGTCGCGGACATTGTGCAGCATGAAGGTGCGGAACGGGTCCGAAATCTTTTCGAACGCCTCGGTCTGGCTGATCTGGTTGTCCATCAGCGGCTTGACGCCGGTGTTCCAGGCCTGGTCGAAGGTCGGCGCCATGACGTAGAAGGTCATGAACAGCGACAGCGAGATCAGGATCAGATTGGCCGGCGTCGACTGCAGGCCGATGCCGGCGCGCAGGATCGAGAAGGCGATGACGAAGCGGGTGAAGCTCGTCACCATGATCAATAGGCCCGGCGCCACCGACAGCACGGTGATCAGACCGAACATCTGGATGATATAGCCGACGGTGGCGCCGTCGGCCTTGCCGATGCCGCCGAGATCGAGCTGCTGGGCGGCGGCGACAGAGGTGGCGGCGACGACGATCGCGGCGGCGAGGACGAGTTTTCTCATTCGAGCAGCAATGTCCTGATCAGAACCTGTTTGGCATGGCCACCGCTGCGGATTGCGGCGCGCTCCTCGAGGTCGGCTTTCAAATGCTGGTAGCCGCTGGCGCCTTCGATCTGATGCATCTTCAGGGTGCGGACCATGGCAAGCAGGTCCTGGTGAATGCTTTCGGTAAGTTCCGGCGGCTGCGGCGCATCGTAGACCACCGACGCTTCCAGCCTTATCCAGGTGTCGGCAGGCGAAGCCAGATTGGTGGTGATCGGCGCCAGCTGGACAAGCGTCGGCCCGGTGCCGGGCGCATGTTCGGCCGCCTTGCTCGGTTGCTCGGCGTTGGACTGGTTCTCGGGCGCGGCGGGCACCGGCACCGGTCCCCCGACGCCCTTCAGATAGCCGCCGGACATCCAGCCCATGCCGATCGCGGCGCCCGTCATCGCCAGCAGCATCGCAAGCTGGATGACAAGCGACGGGCCCTTTTTTTGCTGAACCTGTTCGACATTTGCCACGGCGCCGTTCTCCAGTCCTAAAAGGGGAGGACTTGGTCGAGGATCTGCTGACCGTAAGCGGGCTGCTGGATTTCGCTGACGCGGCCGCGGCCGCCATAGGAGATGCGCGCCTCGGCGATGCGTTCATAAGAGATGGTGTTTTCAGCGCCGATATCGGATGGACGCACCATGCCGGCGATGGTCAGCACCCTGAGCTCGTAATTGACGCGCACCTCCTGTGAGCCCCGGATCATCAGATTGCCGTTGGGCAGGACTTCGGTGACGACGGCGGCGACGTTGAGCTCGAGGTTCTCCGAGCGCTTGATTTCGCCGTCCGCATTGGTTTCGGTGGTGGAGCTCAGCCCCGCGTCGCCCTTGCCGCTGGTGGTGGCACCTTCCCATCCGAGGTTGACGTCATAGCCGAGCTTGCGCCCGGCGGTGCGGCTGCGGTCGTTCTGGTTCTTGAAGTTGGCCTTGTCGTTGAGCTTGATCCTGACGGTGAGGATGTCGCCATCGCGCAGCGCGCGTGGGTCGGTGAACAACCGGCTCTGGCGATCATCCCACAGCGAGAATTTCTTCACTGGCGCGGGTGGCGTTTCGGGATAGGAGTAGGGCGCATTGACGCTGCCGGTAATGCCGGCGCCAACCGGCGACAGCGCCGGCTCCCTGCCGATCTCCCTGGGGTCGGAGGCGCAGCCGGCAAGTGAAGCGGTGGCGACCAGGGCGAGTATATGCGACTTCATGACGGGTCTACCCTTCGCGCCGCGCTGGCCATAATGCCGGTGAGCGTGGCTGCCGCCTTCTGGTCCATTTCGTTGAGAATGACGCCGGCCTTGCGCGAATCGAGTTTCATCAGGATGGCGGCGGCGAGATCAGTGTTGACCATGGCCAGGCGCTCGGCCGCGGCATCCGGTTTCATGCCGGCATAGATCTTGACGACGCCATCCTCGGCGCGGGCCAGGAAAACTTCACGCCGCTTCAGCCATTGCTCGTATTCGGCGCGCTTGTCGTCCAGCGCCTTCATGCGCTGGTCGATGCCAGCCTGCAACTGCTTCAACTCTTCGGCCTGCAGCGCGTAACGGCGGTCGCGGGCGGCGTCGGCGATGTTGGAGCAGAAGCGCTGGATCTCGCTTTCATCGGGCACCTTCTCGCGGACCAGCTGCTGCATTGCCGCCGGCTGTTGCCCGCCAGGCAGAACCTGCCGCACCGCTTCTTCCGCGCGGACAGTGCCGCCGGCAAGGACGGTGGCGGCGATGACGCAAGCTGCCAAGGCCGCGCTTCGGCGGTGCTGCTTTTGGGAAAAGAAATCGATCATCGGCTTGGCCTATTGGAGAACCAGATCGGCCTGCAAAGCGCCGGCCGACTTGATGCCTTGCAAAATGGCAATGATGCCGTCCGGCTTGACGCCGAGACGGTTGAGGCCCGACACCAGCGTTTCGAGGTTCGGTCCGTCGAGCACATTGACGCGGGCGTCAGGCCGCGTGGCATCGATGGTGGTGAAGGGTTCCTCCGCTGTCACGCCCTTGGAGAACGGTTCCGGCTGGACGATCTTCGGCTGTTCGGTGATGCGCACGGTGAGCGTGCCGTGGCTGATCGCCACCCGCGAGATCTTGACCTCGTTGCCGATGACGATGGTGCCGGTGCGTTCGTCGATGACGACGCGTGCCGGCGTGTCGGTCTCGACCACCAAATTCTCGATCTCGGCGTAGAAGCGCGCCGCCGAAACATTCTTCGGCCGCCTGATCTGCACGGTACGTGCATCGCGCTCCGCCGCCACGCGCATGCCGAAGCGTTGCGAGGTGTAGCCGTTGATGGCGTCGGCGATGCGAACGGCAGTGGAGAAATCGGGGTTGCGCAATTGCAAGGTGAGCAGCGCCTGGTCCTCGAATTCGGCGCGCACCGTGCGCTCGACGATGGCGCCGTTGGGCACGCGGCCGGCCGTCGGCACGCCCTGCGTCAGCTTTTCGGCATCGCCCTGGGCAGTGAAGCCGGAAACGATGACCGAGCCTTGCCCGACAGCATAGATTTCGCCATCGGCCGCCTTCAGTGGCGTCATTATCAGCGTGCCGCCGGCAAGCGATGTGGCGTCGCCCATCGAGGAGACGTCGATGTCGATGCGGGCGCCCGACTGCACGTAAGGCGGCATGTTGGCGGTGACGATGACGGCGGCGACGTTCTTGGCCCGCGCGCTGCCGCCTTCGGTGGCGATGCCGAGATTTTCGAGCATGGCGCGGATCGACTGTTCGGTGAAGGGCGAATTGCGCAGGCTGTCGCCCGATCCGGCGAGGCCGATGACGAGGCCGTAGCCGACGAGCTGGTTGTCGCGCGAAGCCTGCAGCTGCGCAATGTCCTTGATGCGCGATGCGACCTGGCCGGGTGGCAGAGAGCTTGGGCCGTTGGAGACCCTGAACATGCGGTTGGTGGTGGCCGGATCATATTCGGGATCGACAAAGGCGCCGCCATTCTGGCCGGCAAGATCGCGCTTTTGCTTCGGCGTAAGACCGTCGGCCAGCGCCGGCTGCAGGCCGACAACGGTCGCGAGCAGAAGGGCAGCTCCGCGTCTCATGACGCGCTGACCCGGACGGTGCCGTCCGCCATCACCGTGCCGGAAAAGATCTTGCCGCTGTCTGTGTTGCGGACCTTGATCAAATCGCCGGCGGCACCCGGCTGCAGCGACACCGCCGTAGCCGAAATGGTGAGGTCGCCGGCGATGAAATAGACCTGCACGGCGGCGCCCTGTTCGACCAGCCAGGCGTCGCGGATGGCGGCGGCCGGGATGTAGCGGCCGGGCAGCAGCGTGCGCTTGGCGACCTTGCCCTGGAGTTCCATGGCCTGCGTGGCGACCGCATCCGGCCTGTGCTTTCCGGGGAGCAGCGTCACCGGTTTCAGCACGCCGGTGTCGATCATCTCGCCGGGATAAATGACCCGGTTGGGGATCAGAACGATCTCGCCGGTTGCCTGACTGCTCGCGACGTGGGTGCTGGTCTGCTGGTCTGCGCTCTCCTGGGCAAACGCCGGCACACCGCCGGCTACCAGCGCGAGCATCAGCGCGGTGCGGCAAAGCGCGGAGCGGGAGGCCGGAGAGAGCATCAAACCTTACCTGATGTTCTTGGACACGACGGAGGCCATGTCGTCGGCGGCCTGGATGACCTTGGAGTTCATCTCATAGGCGCGCTGCGCCGAGATCAGCTCGGTGATTTCCTTGACAGGATCGACGTTGGAGGCCTCGAGATAACCCTGCTCGACCGAGGCGAAGCCGGGATCGCCGGGCACGCCGACATTGGCCGGGCCCGAGGCCGGCGTTTCCTGGAACAGATTATCGCCGAGCGGCGCCAGGCCGGCTTCATTGGCGAAGTTGGCGAGTTGCAGCTGGCCGAGCAGCTGGAGGTCGGTCTGGCCGTCGATGCGGGCAAAGACCTGGCCGGTCTTGTTGACCACGACTTCGATGGCATCGGTCGGCACGGTGATGGCCGGGATGACATTGGCGCCGTCGACGGTCACCAGCTGGCCGGTGGCGTTGGTGTTGAAGGCGCCGGCGCGGCTGTAGAGTGTGCCGCCGTCGGCGCCCTCGATCTGGAACCAGCCTCGGCCGGTCAGCGCCATGTCGAAACTGTTGCCGGTCGAGGTCAGTTCGCCCTGGGTATGGACGTTGCGCACCGCCGTCGTCTTGACGCCAAGGCCAATCGACACGCCTTCCGGCACCAGCGATGAATTGGAGCGGTTGGGCACGCCCTGCGTGCGGTCGACCTGGTAGAGCAGGTCGGAGAATTCGGCGCGCGCGCGCTTGTAGCCGGTGGTGTTGATGTTGGCGATGTTGTTGGCGATCACTTCCAGATTGGTCTGCTGGGCATTCATGCCGGTCGCTGCGATGGCGAGTGCTTTCACGGCAAGTCTCCTCAGATGCCCATACGGCTGATTTCGAGATAGGCGGAGACGACCTTGTCGCGGATGGCGATCGTGGTCTGCAGGGCCTGCTGGGCGCTCATGACGGCGTCGACGACCTGACGGGTATCGGCGTCGCCCTTGAGCGCCTGGATCGAGACCTGCTCGGCGTTGTGCAAGGTGTTGACGGTCTTTGAAGCAGCCTGGCTCAGCGCTTCGGCGAAGGTGGCGCCGATTTCGCTGCCGGCCATCGGCGCCCTGGTGCCCTGGAACAGGTCGGTCGTGGTATCGGCGCCACCGATCTCCGGCTTGAGGGGAAGCGATCCGATACCGCCAATGCCGCTGATCATTACTGGTTCCTCATCAGGTCGATGGTCATGGAGATCAGATCACGCGCCTGCTTGATGACCTGAAGGTTGGCTTCGTAGGAGCGGTTGGCCTCGCTCATGTCGGCCATCTCGACCAGCACGTTGACATTGGGCATCTTGACGTAGCCCTTGTCGTCGGCGGCCTCGTTGCCGGGCTGGAATTCGACGGGAAAGTCGCTGGGGTCGCGGTCGATGGAGTTGACCTCAACTGTCGTGCCACCGGAGGCACGGTCGAGTTCCGAGACGAAACTGATGGTCTTGCGGCGATAGGGGTCAGCGCCCGGGGTGTTGCCGGTCGACTGCGCGTTGGCGAGATTTTCCGAGACGACGCGCAAGCGGTCCGACTGGGCGCTGAGGCCGGACGCGGCGATCTTGAGGGCTGAGGTCAAGGCGTCCATGGTCAGCTCTTCACCGCCATCATCATCATCGAATGGAAGGCCTTGACGATCGCGGTGTTGAGTTCAAACGAGCGGCGGACCTCGCCGGCCTTCATCAGTTCGTTCTCGACCACGACCGTGTTCTTCGAGGGCATGATGGCGCCGATCGTCTCTTCTGGCTTGACCGTGAAGCCGGCATTAGTGGCGGCAGTGCCGAGGTGGCCTGCCTGGGTGGCGGTCAGCGACACTGCCGTGCGGTCGAGCACCTTCTCAAACGGCTCGACATCGCCGGCGGTGTAGCCCGGCGTGTTGACGTTGGCGATGTTGCCGGCAATGGCCGACTGGCGCACCGACAGCCATTGCGACTGCTTGGCGGCGAGATCGAAAAGATTGACGGGCTCCATGGGGATCTCCGGGCTGGTACGTACAAGACTAGGCTGCCAGTCTTGCGCGGACCTTGCGCGGCTCGGGGGTAAATCCGGTGTGCCGCTATTTGGAGAGTTCGATCACCTGGTCGGTGCTGGTGACCATGACCCACTTGCCGCCCCGTTGCTCGATCGACGAGACGACGCTGGTATCGGGCAGCTTCGAGCCGCGCTGGACGATCCACAGGCCGGCATCGTCCTCGATCATGGCGCGGCCATTGGCGACATGAACCATGCGAAATTTGGCGTCCGCCGGGAAGGGCTGCTCGTCGACGCCGGGAGGCTGGGTCTTGTCCTCGGGGTCCTGCAGCGTGCCGGTGGCGAACAGGTCGACATCGGGAACATCGTTTGCCGTCAGCGGCTGACCGCTGTTCTCCATCTGCGAGCCGCCGCTGACCCGCCCTGCATTGGTGCCGCTGCCGCCGAACTTGATCGCCTGCACGCCGAACTGGTCCTGATTGAAGAAGATATACCAGGGAAACAGCGCGCAGATCAGGCCAAGCGTGATGCCGAGCGCGGCAAAGACGATATCGCTGCGGCGGTCGGATTTCTTGTCGAGCCTGGGATATTGCGGCCTTGGCGGCTGCGGCCATTCGGTGACCGGGAACAGCCCGTCGAGAAGCGAGTCACGACTGGTCTCGATCGCTTCTTTGGGGCCGGCGCGAGGGGCCCTTGGCAATTCAGGCTTGACGACGCTGGGCAAGGCAGGCTCGGCCAAGCGAGGCACAGTGGACTCGACTACGCTGGCTACCCTGGGCAAGAATGGCCTGGCGGCCCTGGCCAGAATGGCCTCAGCCTTGGCGGCCTTGTCGAGATCGGCCTTTGCCCTGACAGCTCTCGCTTCGTTGGCCCGGGCTTCCTCGGCGGCACTGGCCTCTGCGATCATCTCGCGCAAAAGCCGCTCGGTGTACTGAAGCTCAGTCTCCTGCATCGACACTTTGCTTGCCTTTCAGATGACGGGCGAGGTCGGAGAATGCGTCGCTCGAGGCGCGATCCCTGGGCGACTGCGTCAGCGCCTCGTAGATCAGCGGCACCTGGCGCACGGCAATATCGAGCTCGGCATCGGCGCCGCCCTGATAGGCGCCGAGCAGGCGGATGTCGCGCGTGTCCTCGAAGCGCGAGATCATCGACTTCAGCCTGGTCACCAGCATGCGTTGCTCGGGGCTCCATGCCTTGTCGGCGAGGCGCGAGATCGACGACAGCGGATTGACCGGGGGGTAGCGGCCCTGTTCGGCAATGGCGCGGTCGAGCACGACATGGCCGTCGAGAATGCCGCGTACCGAATCGGCGACCGGGTCGTTGTGGTCGTCGCCGTCGACCAGCACCGAGATGATGGCAGTGATTGATCCCTGTCCTTTGCTACCGGGGCCTTCAGCGCCCGGGCCAGCGCGTTCGAGCAGCTTGGGCAGGTCGGTGAAAACCGAAGCGGGATAGCCGCGGGCGACCGGCGGCTCGCCGGTGCCGGTCGCTACCTCGCGCAGCGCATGGGCAAAGCGGGTAATCGAATCCAGCACCAGCAGCACGCGATGGCCCTGGTCGCGAAAATGTTCGGCAACGCGCATGGCGGTATCCGGCGCGCGCCGGCGCATCATGGCGCTCTCGTCGCTGGTAGCGACGACGGCGACCGTCTTGGCCATGCTCTCTGCGCCGATCGTGTCTTCGAGGAATTCGCGTACCTCGCGGCCGCGCTCGCCGATCAGCGCCACGACCACGGTGTCGAAGGCGTCGGCGCCGGCCAGCATGGCGAGCAGCGTCGACTTGCCGACGCCGGAACCGGCAAAGACGCCGAGGCGCTGGCCGAGGCAGAGCGGCGTGAAGATGTCGATGACCTTGACCCCGGTCGTGAAGGCGGTGCCGACGCGCTGCCGCGCCATGGCGCCGGGCGTTGTGCCGTCGCCGCTCGCAGCCTCGCCGATCCTGATCAGCGGCGGGCCGCCGTCGATGACGCGGGTCAGCGCGTCGATGGCGCGCCCACGCCACGAAGCATGCGGCGTTACCGTCAGCGGGCCGCGGCGAAACACGGCGTCGCCGATGCCGGCGTCGGCGCTGCGTTCGAAAGGGGCGATGACGACTTCGTCGCGGCCGATCCTGACGATCTCGCCGCGGCGCGTGCCGGCATTGCCGCGCTGTTCGACGAGGTCGCCAAGCCTGGCGACTTCAGACAGGCCGCGCACCTTGTAATGCGTTGGCGAAACCTCCGAAACACGGCCGCCGCGCCGCAGCAACGTCTCGGTGTCATCGAAGCGGCGCCAGATCCGCTCCAGCGCAGCCAGCCGGTTTTCCGGTGCTGTCTCCGGTTGCCGTTCAAGCGCGCGTATCGATGATTTGCTGCTCGACATGCTGCTACGACTTGGAGCCGAGCGTCTTGATGGCGTCGTCGGTCGAGGCATCGGTCTGGCGCATCAGCGCCGCCGTGTTCTCGAAGGCGCGCTGGACCATGATCAGGCGCGTCATCTCCAGCACCGGATTGACGTTGGATTCCTCGACATAGCCCTGCGCGACGCCGAGATCGGAACGGTCGGTGACCGGCTCCGGCGCACGCGCGGGCACGATGCCAGAATTGCCGTAGCGGACGAAATTCGGGCCGGGATCGAAATTGAACAGGCCGATGGCGCCGACGAGCTTGTCGCCCTGGCGCAGCGAGCCGTCGGCGCCCGCCTTGGGTGGGCCGTCGCGCGGGTCGAGCTGGATCGGCGCACCGCCGGCGTCGAGCACCGGATGGCCTTCGAGCGACATCAACTCGCCGTTCTCGTTCATCGAAAAGCGTCCGTCGCGCGTCATCACGGTGCCGGCCGGGGTGTCGATGCCGAACCAGGCATCGCCCTGGACGGCGAAGTCGAACGGGTTGCCGGTCTGCGTCATCGCGCCATGCGCGCCGGACAAATAGGTCTTGCCGGAGGAGGCGAAGGACACCGATTTGGGGCCGCTGCCGGAGACGACATCCTCGAACTTCACGCCGGTGGCGCGAAAGCCGATGGTCGAGGCGTTGGCGACATTATCGGCGATGGTGTCGAGACGGCGCTCAAGCGCGATCTGCGAGGAAAGGGCGACGTAAAGGCTGTCCTGCATGGTGTTCTCAGAATCTCAGTTTCTGCATGGCCATCATCAGATCGGTCGAGATGCCGACGGTGGTCGGCTGCGCAAACAGCACACTGATCGATGTCTGGGCGGTCGAGGTCGGATGATTGATTTCCCAAAGGCTGGTGAAGCGGGTGAGGAATTTCTCGAGCTTGGCCGGGTCGGTGAAATCGGTGAGGTCGAGCTTTGCGTCGAAGGCCTGCGCCTGCTTGTCGATATCTGCGGCAGCGAAGGAATCGGGCAGGCCGATGGCGGTGCGTACCACGCTGGCCAGGGCCGTGTCGGCCAGCACGTCGTACCAGTTGGTGATGGTCGAGGCCTTGCGCTCGAAATAGAGCGCCAACCGCACGCCCTCATTGGTCTTGCCGGCGTCTTCTTCCAGGGTCTGGCGCATGTATTTGTCGACCACCGGCTGCTGCGACGGGCTGCGGGTCGTTGCCGCTTCGCCGTAGGCCTCGAAATTCAACGAGGTGGCGAGCCTGGCATAGGCCTTGTTGGAGAGCTTGTTGGCGACACTGGCGGGATCGCGGACACCGCCCTCAAGGACATCACGGACGAGATCCTTGTTGGTGGTCGCCGGATCGAGCCCGCTTGCGGACAGAGCATAGTTATAAAGGCGGCTGTCGGCCATCAGGTCGTCGACCGATTTCACCTTGGTGATGTTGGCGAGGTAGTAGCTGGTCTCGGCCTGGACGGCGTCCGCATTCGGCTTGATGAGGCCAAGACTGGACTCGGTCGTGTAGAGCTTCGGCGTGGTCTTCAGCACCGCGTCGCGCGTGATCGTCTGATCGCCATACTGGGCAAAATCAAAGGCGCTGACGAAGTTGGCGTAGCTCTTGTCGGTCAACAGGTTGGCGGGACTCAACGGATCGGTGACGCCGCCATTGACCATGGTGCGGATCTGCTTCGTCGTCTGGGTCGATGCATCAAGCCCATAGGCAGCCATGGCGAAGGTCAGCAGGCGCTTGTCCTTCAGCAGGTCTTCGATGGACTTCACCTTGGAGATGTTGGCTGCGTAGTAGTCGGCCTCGCCCTTGATGTATTGCGCGGTCGGCTTGACGAGCAACAGTCCGGTTCCGCCGATCACAGCCTTCGGCACCGCCTGCTGGACGGCGTCGCGCGCCGTAGCCTGGTCGCCATATTGGGCAAAGTCGAAAGCCGCGACGAAAGCCGCATAGCCCTTGTTTGTCGACGTGTTTGCGGGGCTGTTCGGGTCGGTGACGCCGCCTTCCAGCATGGCCCGCACGGTCGCAGCCGGCTCGGCGTCGGCGTCCAGGCCGAACGCGGCCATCGCATAGGTGAGCAGGCGATCGTTGCCCATCAGGTCGTCGATCGATTTTACGTTGGAAATGTTGCTCAGGTAGTACGAGGTTTCGCCCTTGTAGTAGGTGAAGCCGTTCTGCGAAGGGCCGACCGAGACCTGGAGACCATAATTGTTGGTCACGCCCTGCTGTGCCGAATTGTAGCTCGTGGCATTAGCGCCAAGTGCGGCGAAATTGAAGGCCGACACGAACTCGGCATAACGCTTGTCGCTCAGTTTGTTGGCGAAGCTGTCGGAATCCGACACCCCTTCCTTCAGGGCTTTGACCATGAAGGCCTTGGCGTAAGCCATGTCGCCGAGACCGAAGGCTTTCATGGCATATTTGAACAGCCGGTCGTTCTTGACGAAATCGTCGATCGATTTCACGCTGCCGATGTTCGCGAGATAGTAGTCGGTGTCGCGCTTGGTGATCGGCTCCGCCTCGATGCGGTCGATCGCCTTGGGGATGTCTCTGGCGATGAGCTGGTAGCTGGTAAAAGTGCTCAACACGACATGCCTCCGGTCGCAGCTTCAAAAGCAAGACTATGCGGACTTGCTTGCGCGAGGCTGAATCGCCTCACCTTGCATGATTCAAGCCTCACACAAGGCACGGGGGCTATCGGTTAGGCCTGACGTGATGCGGAAGGATCTGGCGTGGGCATTCTGATCGGACTTGTGGTGACGCTCGGCTGTGTTCTCGGCGGCTTCATGGCGATGGGCGGCCATCTGCATGTGCTGATGCAGCCTTGGGAAGCGGTGGTCATCTGTGGCGCCGCACTTGGAACCTTTCTCGTCGCCAACCCGATGAAGACGGTCAAGGACACCGGCAGGGGTATCCTCGAAGCGTTCAAGCAGGCGGTGCCGAAAGAGCGCGACTATCTGGAGACGCTGGGCGTGCTGCACAGCCTGATGCGCGAACTGCGCTCGAAGTCGCGCAGCGAGGTCGAGGCGCATATCGACAATCCGGAGGAGTCGGCAATCTTCCAGGCGTTCCCGACCGTGCTCAAGAACCACGACCTGACGAATTTCATCTGCGACTACTGCCGCATCATCATCATCGGCAATGCCCGCTCGCATGAGATCGAGGCGCTGATGGACGAGGAAATCCAGACCATCAAGTCCGACAAGATGAAGGCTTACCATGCGCTGGTGGCGGTGGGCGATGGTCTGCCGGCGCTCGGCATCGTCGCCGCCGTGCTCGGCGTGGTCAAGGCGATGGGCGCGCTCGACCAGTCGCCCGAAATCCTCGGCGGCCTGATCGGCGCCGCCCTTGTCGGAACCTTCCTCGGCATCTTCCTGTCCTATGCAGTGGTCGGGCCGGTCGCCACCAAGATCAAGACGGTGCGCGAGAAGAAGAACCGCCTCTATATCATCGTCAAGCAGACGCTGCTTGCCTACATGAACGGCGCTCTGCCGCAGGTGGCGATCGAGTTCGGCCGCAAGACCATCTCGTCCTATGAGCGGCCGACGATCGATGCCGTCGAGCAAAGCACGATGAACACAGCTTCCGCCGAGAAGAAAGCGGCTTGAGCCATGCATGACGACAGACAGGACCGCACGCCGTCATGACAAGTCCTGGCAGCCCCTCGCAAGCCCGCTCGCTGATCATTGAGCGTCTGGTCGGTGACAGCGGTGAGGCCGCTCACGTCATCGGCACCGGGCGCTCGATGGGGGAGCGCGCACTGCCGCTGCTGCAGAAGAGCCTGGCCGGCGAGCTCGGTGCACCGGTCACCGTCGACCTGCGCACGGTCGAGATCAGCCGTGTTCCCGATGCCCGCACGAATGCCGGCGATGCCTTTGCCATGGCCATCATAGCATCGCCGACGTCTTCGGATGCGATGACGCTGGTGGCTGATGCGCCGGCCATCGCCGTGATGGTGTGCGCGCTGTTCGGCGGCGATCCGGATCAGCCGGTTTCGCCGATCGAGCGCGCTCTGTCGCAGATCGAGACCGATGTCGCGACCACGGTCTTTCAGGAAGTTGCGCAGGCGTTGAACGGATCGGGCCGGCGCTCGCTCGAGCTGCGGCTGCCGGTGCCGCGGGCGCTTTCGGGCAGCGAAGCCAAGCGCCGCGTGCTGCGCGATGGCGCGGCGGTGCGCATCGTCTTCGGCATCTCGACGCCGACCGACAGCGGAACGGTAACGGTGATGATCCCGCAGCGCATCCTGCTGGCCACACGCGGTATCGCCGATGTCCACGACAGCGAAGGCACGACCTCCGACTGGCGGGCACGTTTTTCCGAAGAAGTGATGCGCTCGACGGTGACGCTCGAAGCGACCATGCCGCTGGCCCGCCTGACGCTCGGCGACCTCGCCGGCTTCGAGCCGGGCCAGATCATCGAGCTCGAGGAGACGGCGCAGTCCCAAGCCAAGCTGAGCGCGCGCGACAAGACGCTGTTTGTCTGCGAGTTCGGTAAACTCGGGCAGAACTACACCGTCCGGATCAGGCATCCTTACGATGCCGGTCAGGATTTTATCGATGGGCTCATGCCGGGCTGACGCCGGGCAAGCCCAAGCATCTGGAGACGAGTGATGGCCAAGACCAAGGTGGAAGCCAATATCGACCAGCCGGACGAACAGCTCGACCGCGCCATCGAGGAATTGCGCGGTGTCCTCCAGGAGGAGGAAAAGCGCCCCGGCGCCGCCTTGCGGGCTGCCACGTCCGGCGCCAATTCGAACATCATCATGAGCATCCCCGTCGATGTGCAGATCATCCTCGGCAGCACGGAAATGTCGGTGTCGGACCTGATGGCGCTGCAGAAGGGCTCGACGGTGGCGCTCAACCGGCGCATCGGCGAACCGGTCGATGTCGTGGTCAACGGCCGCAAGATCGCGCGCGGCGAAATCACCGTGCTGGAAAGCGATCCGTCGCGCTTTGGCATCAGGTTGACCGAAATCATCGCTGCCGCCAAGAGCGCCTGAGGATTAGACGACATGCGGTCTCAGCAGCGATCGGAGCTTATGCCATGACGACGCCGGTGACGCTCACGCGCCCACAAAAGGCCGCCGCCATCCTGGTGGCGATGGGCAAGCCTTCGGCCAGCCGGCTGCTGAAATTCTTCAAGCAAGAAGAACTGAAGGCACTGATCGAAGGGGCGCGGCTGCTGCGCACCATTCCGCAAAGCGACCTCGAACGCATCGTTGCCGAATTCGAGGCCGAGTTCACCGAAGGTGCGGGCCTGCTCGATTCCGCCGACCGGATGGACACGATCCTCAATGAATCGCTGTCGCCCGAAGAGATGAGCGCCATCATGGGCGACAAGCGCTTCGAGGTTGCGCCGGAAGGACCACCGCCGATCTGGCCGGAGCTGGAAAAGCTCGAGCCGACGCGTCTGGGCACGTTCCTTGCCGCCGAGCATCCCCAGACCGCGGCCATGGTGCTGTCGAAGCTTGCGCCGCAGGCCGCCGCCAACATTCTGCTGACGATGGAAAAGCCGATGCGCAGCCAGATCATCAAGCGCATGGTGACGATGGCGACCATTCCGGACGCGGCGACCAGGATCATCGAGAACCAGCTGCGCGCCAGCGTGCTGGCGCAGACAGCGACCAAGGACATCTCGGCGGGACAGGCGCGCGTCGCCAGTATGCTCAACGAGATGGACAAGCCTCAGTTGGAAGAGGTCATGCAGGATCTGGAAGAGGCCGGCACGCCGGACCTCGGCGGTGTCCGCTCCAGGTTGTTTGCCTTCGACGATCTGCCGCTTTTGACGCAGAAGGCGCGGGTGCTTCTGTTCGACGGGCTGTCGACCGAACTGATTACGCTGGCGCTGCGCGGTGCAGCACCCGCATTGACGGAATCGGCGCTCTCGGCGATCGGCGCACGGTCGCGGCGCATGATCGAGTCCGAGCTCGGACAGGGCTCGGAAGGCATTCAGCTTGCCGACATCATGACGGCGCGCAAGAACATCGCGGTGGCGACAATCCGGCTTTCGCGCGAGGGGGCTTTCGAACTGCCCTCATCGCAGCAGAGCGAAGCGGCTTAACGCCGAGCGCTGAATGGCTGAAGCGGCGGACAAAGACTCCAAAACCGAAGACGCGACCGAAAAGAAGATCCGCGACACCGTCGAACAGGGCAAGCTGCCCCATTCCAGGGAGGCCGCACTTCTGGCGTCCTTCATCGCCATACTGGTGTTCACCGTCTTCTACGCCAAGGACGCGGTCGTTGATCTCGGCATGTTCCTGTCGATGTTCCTGGAAAAGCCCGAGGCGTGGCCGATGGACACCGAGACCGACGTCATCGCGCTCTACAAGACCGTGATGATGGAAATAGGCAACGCCGTCGTCAGCCTGCTGGTGCTGCTGGTGGTGGCCGGCATCGGCGCCTCGGTGCTGCAGAACATGCCGCAAGTCGTCGGCGAGCGGATCCGGCCGCAACTGTCGCGCATCTCGATAGCTAAGGGCTGGACCAGGATGTTCGGTATTCAGGGCTGGGTAGAATTCCTGAAATCGCTGGGCAAGCTCGGCTTCGCCAGTATCGTGCTCTACTTCACGCTGTCGCAGGACTACCGCCAGCTCCTGGCCGGCATGATCACCAACCCCGTCGCTTTCGGCCTCGTCATCAAAAGCATCACCGTCGACATATTGGTGGCGATCGTCTTCGTCATGGGGCTGATCGCGGCGGTCGACGTCGTCTGGTCGCGCTTCCATTGGAAGCAGGATCTGCGGATGACCAAGCAGGAGGTCAAGGACGAGTTCAAGCAGTCCGAGGGCGACCCGATCATCAAGTCGCGGCTGCGCTCGCTGGCGCGCGACCGGGCGCGCAAGCGGATGATGACGGCGGTGCCGCGCGCGACGCTGATCATCGCCAATCCGACGCACTTTTCCATCGCGCTCAGATATGTCCGCGACGAGGATTCAGCACCCATGGTGCTGGCCAAGGGCCAGGACCTTGTGGCGCTCAAGATTCGCGAGATTGCCAAGGAGCACAACATCCCGATCTTCGAGGACGTGGCGCTCGCCCGCTCCATGTACAAGCAAGTTTCGGTTGATAGCGTGATCCCGTCGCAATTCTACCAGGCCGTCGCCGAACTGGTGCGGATCGTCTACTCCAAAAAGGCTGAGCGGAGACAAATTTCATGAACCGCCAACCGCACGCAAAATCCCGCGAACTCATCGTCGCCAAGGCCATCGAGCAGGTGGTCGACGAGTTGCGGCTGATCGACGTCGCCGACTACATCGCCTTCATCCGGCTCGAGCATTTCGCTTGCCTGTCGGATCTGGTGGATTCGGCTGTGGAGCTTTTTTTCCTCCCAGGCACGCTCAGGCTCGGCCATGGCGGAGAGGCACATGTCGACTGGAGCGGCAGCCCGCGCATCGTGCTCGATCTCGAGCTTCGGCCGCCGGGCGTCACCGTCTATTTCCAGCTGACGCTGAGCGAGGAGAGGTCTTCGGTCGCGGTCAACTATGTGTCGTTCGAAAAGCCCGGGGAAGACCCCGAGCACAACACCGCTTTGCTGGAGACGGTGATCGAAGAGGCGCGAATCCGCAGGACCGAGCCGCTCGCCTATCGCTGATCTTTTGTCTTACTCCAACTGCCAGACGCGATCACTCGATCAGCCCCAGCCGCAGCGCCTTGGCCACCGCCTGGTTGCGGTTGACCGCGTTGAGCTTCTGCGTCGACTGGGTGAGATACTGGTTGGCGGTGTGGACCGACAGCTTCAGCAGCCTGGCGATCTCTTCGCTGGTGTTGCCGTTGGCGGTCAGCTTCAGGCACTCCAGTTCACGCTTGGAGATCGACCGCATCCGGCCGGCATCGTTCGGACGAATGCGGGCGACGGCGGCGAACAGCGAAAAACAGCGGGCGTGGATTTCGTAGAGCGTGTCCTCCGGCAGAGCGATCGTCGAGCCGAGGAACACCACCAGCCCGCAATGGCCGCGATCGGCATGGACGGGAAAGGCAATGCCGTTGGTGCCCGGCGCCAGCGGCGCCGTCCGCTCCGCCCAGGCGAGGTTCTGGAAGACGGCGTCCGAGCCGGCGATGCCGTCATCGGCCCACCAGCGCGGCGCTGTCGAAGCGCCGCTGTGGCGCACCATCTCCTCGCCATTGGCGCCGGCAATGAACTTGGTTGTCACCGCGGTGGCTGGATAGTCGGAATCGAAGCTCGGCACCAGGCGCGCCCGTTCCGGCGAGGGGCTGACGAAGTAGAGGCCAAACGCCGACGCGTTGATGTCGACGGCGATCCAGCGGCAGCGGCGCACCGCGTCCGGGATGGTAACGGCATGGTGCGTCTCGGAACCGATGGAGAAGGCGCCGAACGGATTGCGCTGCTCGTTGAAAAGGGCTTCGGCCGCCGCCTTGATGTCAGCGTGTTTCAAATGATGCCGCTCCTGATCGCCGTGGCGATGGCCATCGCGCGGTTCGAGGCCGCGAATTTCTGGATGGCGTGGGTGATGTAGCTGTTGACGGTGTTGGACGAGACCCCGAGGATCACCGCGACCTCATCGGTGGTCTTGCCTTCAGACACCCAGAACAGGCATTCGCGCTCACGGTCGGACAGCGGGTCCTGCATGGCGGCGGCGGCGATCAATTGCGGGATAGCGGACAGCGCGTAGCAGCACTTCAACTGAGCCTTCATCAGCGCCGGCTGGTCGATACTGCCGGCCTCGGCCGCCGAGAAAAGCGCAAACAGCCGCTGGCGACCGACATTGAGCCGCAGTGAATAGACTTCGGCATGGCCAAGCACGTCGAGCAGGCGCGCCTCTTCGCCGGTGAGCAGTCCGCCGGCGTCGGGCGCCGCGGCGGCGACCAGTGGCCTCGGGCGGATGCCAGGTGCAACGGTCAGCGGTCCCTGGGCAAGGCCGGCGATCAGCCGCTTGCCGATCAGTTCAATGGCGTCGAAGATCCAGTTGGATGAGACGATGCGGGCGTCGTTGCGATCTTGGTCGTGGACGATGGCGACGAGCATGTAGCTGTCGGCGCCGATCTCGGCGGCAAGCTGCATGAAAAAGGAGGTGAGATCGCCGCGCGATTCAAGGCGCGAGCCTAACGTATCGGATTGGAGAAGCGCGGCGGAACTGCTCATTGGATGCTTTGGTTGTATGTCATGGCCGGAGTCTTTTCTTGAGCCCGGACGCTGGGGCTAGCAGCGGCCGAACTTGAAGACGCATCACGTTTACGAAGCACTCACACGGCGCGGCGGTCGCGCTGATCGCCGAATCCATTCAGGGAACGCGAAGCCGTCCGCGTCTGGTGCCGGTCATTTGCCGGAACTTGAGACTTTGGGTGGTCGCCGCGCCCCCCAAGGACCGGCTGATTCGGGTCTAATCTACCCGCAGATGAATCCGACATCAAACGCGATTTGACAAAATCAATATTATTGGACTCAAGCGACTCAGGGGCGGCTTCCGCGGCCTTTTCCGCCGCAAAAGGCCTGAAACGCCGACACGAAAAAGCCAGAGGGTGTTGCGATACTGCGTATCGAGGGCCGATCGATTCCGATAGGGTCTCGGCAGCCGGCAGGGGTGGGCATCCCTTCGGTCATACGGCGGATTTGGCGGCGCTTGCTCGCGGCCATCAGCATCGGGGGTCATGATGAAGCAGGTTTTCCTGGCGTTCACGGTGGTGCTTGCGGTTCTTGCCGGTATGGAAGCGCCCGCCAAGGCTGAGCCGACCGTTACCTATGCGCTCGACAACGGGCTGCAGGTGGTGCTGGTGCCCGACCATCGCGTGCCGAAGGTGGTGATGAACCTGCGCTACCGCGTCGGGTCGATGAATGAACCCGCGGGACGCTCGGGCTTTGCGCATCTGTTCGAACATCTGATGTTTTCCGGCACGCCGGCCTGGCCGAACGTGTTCGGCGCGCACGCCGCGCTCGGCAACGAGATCAATGCCTGGACCACCGAAGACGGCACCGTTTATTACGTCGACGGGCTGTCGTCGTCACTGCCGATGATCCTGTCGCTGGAGGCCGACCGCATGGCCAATCTCGGCCGTTCGGTGACTCAGGCCAAGCTCGATCTGCAGCGCTCGGTGGTCAAGAACGAGATGCGCCAGAACGTGCTCGACAAGGCCGGCGCATCCGGCTGGGAAGCTTTCTGGTCCGGGCTGTTCCCGAAGCCGCATCCCTATAGCCGCATGGTCATCGGCTCGGTCGCCGATCTTGATGCGGCGACGCTCGACGATGTCAGGGGTTTCTTCAACAGCTACTATCTGCCCAACAATGCGGTGCTGGTGCTGGTCGGCGACTTGGAGATCGACGACACCAAGGCGCTGATTGCCGACACGTTCGGCCGCGTGGCGCGCGGCGCCGATGTGGCGCGGCCCGCCGTGCCGGCACCGACGCAGGCCCGGCTCAAGCTGGTGCTCGAGGATCGTGTACCAAGCCCCATCGTCGTGGTCGGCTTCAGTGGCCCGGTGGCGCAGTCGCCCGACAATGGTGCGCTCAGCATTGCCGCCGAACTGCTCGGCAACGGCGAATATGGATTTTTGCGCAACCGGCTGGTTTCGCAGTTGGGCATTGCCACCTATGCCAGCGCGAGCTGGACCGGCGGTCTGCTCGGTGGCCGCTTTACCTTCGAGGCGGGTGCCGCCGAAGGTGTGGCGCCGGAAGCGCTGGAAAGCGCGATGAAAACGGCGTTCGCGGATTTCCTGAAGACCCCGCTCGATCCGGTCGATGTCGAGCGTGCGCGCACGGGCATCTTGCAGGCAGCGCGGCTCGGCAGCGAAGCACTGAAGGATCGCGCCGGCGTCGTCTCCTACAATGCCGACGTGCTCGGCGATGCGCAGAGCGCGCTGGTCGACGACCCGCGGGTGAAGGACGCCAGCGTGGCGGATGTCGAGGCCACGATGAAGCGGCTGTTGAAACCGGAAGACGCCAGCGTGCTGGTGCTGAAGCCCGGACCGCGCGGCGGCTATCCCGATGCACTGATCGGCTCGTCCGGCACACCGCAGCCGTTCACCGCGCCGGAGCGAGCGGCGATCGACATTCCGAAGCATGCGGCCGGGCAAGCGCCTTCGGCAACACTGCCCGCCATGGAAACGGCGACGCTCTCGAATGGCATCAAACTCGTCCACTACACAATGCCGGAAGCGCCGATGGTCTATGTCGCGGCCAGTGCCGCCGGCGGCTGGAACAGCGTGCCGGAAGGCAAGGAGGGATTGCTGGAGCTTGCAGCAAGCATGGCGACACGCGGGGCCGCCGATCGCGGCTCGGCTGATTTCGCCAAGGCGGCCAGCGACATCGGCGCCGGCGTCGGCCACCAGGCCGGAACGCTGACCACGATGATGACGCTCGGCGTGCCGCCGGAAAAGCTCGACCAGGGTATTGGCCTGCTCGCCGACGCGGTGCTGAAGCCTCGTTTCGACAAGACCGAATGGACGGTGCTGATGGCGCAGACAGTCGACTGGCTAAACGGCCGCGAGGCGGATCTGCCCGGCGTTGCCGGCCGCATGGCAAAGGCGACGCTGATCCCGCAGGTGCCGGGCAAGGCAGCGGTGGACTGGTCGGCAAAGGCGCTGGCCTCGATCTCGCTCGACGAGGCGAGGGACGCATTCAAGGCGGAGTTCACGCCGAAGGCGGTGACCTTCTACAGCGTCGGCCCGATGCCGGTCGCGACCGTCGCCGCCAGCCTTGAAAAAGCATTTGGCGCGTGGACAAGCGACACCGCCGGCTATGCCGTCGAGCCGTCGCCGGCGGCGCATTTCAACGGGGGACAGAAAGTGCTGCTGGTGCCCGAACCCGGCGCCAGCCAGTCGGCGCTGTTCGTGGCGCGGCCGGCGCCCGGCACCGACGAGAGCGAGCGCGCTGAATCGACCGCGGTCTCCAACCTGCTTGGCGCCGATTTCTCCAGCCGGCTGAATTCGGTGATCCGCGAGGAGAAGGGCTACTCCTATGGCGTGTCGAGCTATCTGATGAGCCCGATGAAGGCCGGCTCGGGATTGGTCGTGGCAACCACCGTCGAGCGCGCCAACACCGGGCCGGCGATTACCGAAATCCTGAAAGGATTTGCCGGCCTGACAACCTTGCCGGTAGCGCAGGACGAGGTCGACCGCACGGTGACCGTCTATCGCCGGGCGCTGGCTGGATCGGCCGAGACGTCGGCTGGTCTGTTCTCCTCGCTGATTGGCGCGGTCGGCAGCGGATCGACGCTGGAGGACCAGCAAACCCGCATGGCGGCGCGCACAAAGCTGACGCTCGATGCGGTTCAGAAACAGGCGCTGGCCCTGGCGTCGCTCGATCCGTCGCTGATCGTGGTGGCGGGCGACCCCGATGTGGTGATGCCGCAGCTTGCCGCGATCGGCCTCAAGGACGTCGAGATCGTCAAGCGTGACGAGGTCGGCGAAGAGACGGCGATGCGGGCGCTCGATCTTCTCGGAGGCAATCGCCAGGCGCCGCTCTCCGCATCGCCATGGCGGGTCGGCGATGGCGGCACGACACGGGCGGTGCATTCCTGTACAGGCGGTAGGGACTGCGGCGCGCAGATCCACGCCGACTGATCGATACGACGCGGCCGCCGGCCGCGTTTAAATCTTGGGCAACTTTGTTTCGGGGGAAACGATGAGCGATTCATTTCGGGAAGTCACATCCGTCTCGTGGTTCGGCCGGATCAAGCGTGCGGTCGGCGGGGTCATCTTCGGCCTTATGCTGATCGTGCTGATGGTGATCGGGCTGTTCTGGAACGAAGGCCGCGCCGTGCAGACGGCGCGCTCGCTGGCCGAAGGTTCTGGAGCGGTGGTTTCGGTCGGCGCCGACAGCGTCGATACCGCCAATGACGGCAAGCTGGTTCATGTCAGCGGACCGGTAACGGCGGACAGCGGCCTGGCGGATCCGGATTTCGGCATTGCGGCGCAAGGGCTGCGGCTGTCGCGGAGCGTCGAGATGTATCAGTGGAAGGAAGAGTCCAAGTCGGAGACGACGAAGAAGCTCGGCGGTGGCGAAGAGACGGTGACCACCTACAGCTATTCCAAGGTGTGGGACGACAGCCAGATCGACTCGTCGGACTTCAAGAAGCCGGACGGCCACCAGAATCCGCCGATGGAAATCCACGGCCGGACCTTCCAGATTCCTGAGGGCAAGCTTGTCGCCTTCGATCTCGATACGCCAGTGCTGGACCGTATCGAGGGTGACAAGGACTATTCGCTCTCAGCCGACCAGTCGGCGGCGATAAAGGCTGCCTATACCGGAACGAAACCGCTCAGCATCGTCGATGGCAAGATTTTTCTCGGCAATGACAACACGACGCCCGCTTTGGGTGACTATCGAATCGGCTACGAACTGGCGCCGCTGGGCGTGATCAGCATCATCGCGCGCCAGGCCGACAGCCGCTTCGAGCCCTACCAGACGCAAGCCGGCGATGCGCTGCTGATGGTCGACACCGGCAACGTCCCGGCCGAAAAGATGTTCGCCGACGCCGTCAGCGCCAACACGCTGATCACCTGGCTGCTGCGCGGCGCCGGCTTGCTGTTGCTGACCATAGGCTTTGCGCTGTTCCTCAGCCCGATCGGGGTGATCCTCGACGTCATACCCTTCCTCGGCAGCATGGCGCGGATGGGCACCGGCATCATCGCCTTCGTTCTGGCGATCCTGGTCGGCACGGTGACGATCGCGATTGCCTGGTTCTGGTACCGGCCGTTGCTGGCGCTCGCCATCCTGGCGGCAGGCGTGATTGCGGCGGTGATTGTCTACCGCATCGGCCGGTCGCGAAGGCCAGCCGTTCCGGTGGTTGCACCTAACCCGGCTGCGGCCGCCTAGATGGTCGGGGCGGCCGGAGCCGCCCCATATCTCTTTGGCGCAATCCGGCCGGAAAACCGCCTCACACTTATCCTGGAATTGCTTTCCTATTTGTCCTCGAAGCCGGTGAGCACGCCGACGGCGTTGATGCCGATCTCCTCGACGGCGTAGCCGCCTTCCATCACGAACAGCGTCGGCAGGCCGAGCTTGGCCATGCGCCGGCCGATCTTCGGATAGTCCGGGCTTTTCAGCTTGAACTGGCTGATCGGGTCCTTCTCGAAGGTGTCGACGCCAAGGGAGACGATGACGATATCGGGGGCGTAGGCGGCGAGCTTGACGCAGGCATCCTCCAGCGAGGCGTTCCAGGCGTCCCAATTGGTGCCGAAGGGCATGGGATAGTTGACGTTGAAACCTTCGCCGGCGCCGGCGCCGCGTTCATCGGCATGGCCGAGGAAGAACGGATACTCGACCATGGGATCGCCATGCAGGTTGAGAACCTGCACGTCGGCGCGTTCATAGAAGATCTCCTGCGTGCCATTGCCGTGGTGGTAGTCGACGTCGAGGATCGAGACGCGTTCGGCGCCCTGGTCGAGGAACCACTGCGCGGCGACCGCAGCATTGTTGATGTAGCAGTAGCCGCCCATGAACCCGGCACCGGCGTGATGGCCGGGCGGGCGGCAAAGCGCGAAGGCCGACCGCTCGCCACCCTTGACCAAGGCCGCCGCCGTCAGCGCCGCGTCATAGGACGATTTGATGGCGGTCCATGTGCCTTCGACGAAGGTGGCGCCGGCGTCGAAGGAGTAATAGCCGAGCAAGGCGTCGACGCGCTTGGGTGGCACGTCGCCGCGCAGGCCGCGCGTCGGCCAGGTGAACGGCATAGCCGTGCCATCGAGGCCGGCGGCCTTCCACGCCGGCCAGACGGTTGGCAGGAAGTCGATATAGTCGGCCTTGTGGATGCGCTTGGCGGCGGTGAGATCATGCTCGACCGGTCCGAGGATCGGCCCAAGCTTCTCGCTCTCGACCCGCGCCCTGATGAACTCGGCCCGCGACGGCTTTTCGAAACCCGGCACGATGGCTGATGTCACCAGTTCCATCTGGCCGGCATGGCCGGCATGAAGCGGCGAATAGACAGTCTTCATGAAATTCCTCTCGAAATAGCGAAATCAGTCAAGGTTGAGATAGGGGGTGACCAGAGCGAGCCACATTCTTTCCACATCGTCCTCGATGAGGTCGTATGTCTTTCGGTCTCTTTTCAGCCCCACAAGCCGGCAGGCGTGCCCGACATCCATCATCAGCACGCCGAGCCGGCTGGCGATCTTGTCCTCAAGGGCCGGGTTCACATGCTGCAGCCACGCGGCGTAAAGCGCGATGATCTGCTCGTCATATTCGTCCTGGATCGGCCTGAGGTCGGCATTGCCGGATATCGCCTCGATCACCGGCATCAGGGTGGCGTTTTCGAGATATATTCTGGAGGTATCGATGAAGAGCTTGCGCACCTCCTGCCGAAACTCGTCGCGGTTGGTGGGTGGGGTGACCTCGATGCGCCTGGCGATCACCTCGGGAAACGACGACAGCCAGCGCCGGGCGAGGTCGAGGAGAATGGCTTCCTTGTTGGGAAAGTACTGGTAGACCGAACCGACCGACAGGCCCGCGCGGCGGGCAATGGCGAGCGTCGTCGGCGTCTTGGTTCCTTGCTCCCGCGTCAGGGTCAGCGCAGCGTCGAGTATCCTGTCGACGACCTTGCTCGACCGTTCCTGCCGCGGCTGCTTGCGCGGTTCGAGCGCCATCCTGGTTTCGCGGCTGAGACTGCGCTTCACGGATTGATGCCTTCGTTCCCTGCCGGTTCAACACAGGTCCCGGTCTCAACATTGGCGTGGTGTGTTGTCCACAATACATTCGAAATTCGGCACGTTGACAAACGCGAATAATTAGTCGCATTCTTTTATCCACGCTGTTTTGAGAGATCACAAGGGGAATTTCGAAACAGCGCACCGGCATCAGTTTTCGTCCGATAACGCCGCTCCAGCGGAGTGGCAGCTTGTCGGACTAGAGGGTTGTCGGTCTCAGCCAGTCGTCAAAAGCGCGGAGTCGCGATGTCTGTCACGGGTGCGGGTCAAAATGCTGATCTGATCGTCATCAATGGTCGCGTGCGGACCATGGACGATGACAATCCCGCCGCCGAGGCGATTGCCGTCAAGGACGGCGCCATCATCGCCATAGGCAACCACGCCGCCATCGAAAAACTCAAG
This sequence comes from Mesorhizobium sp. M0062, assembly GCF_040323125.1. Classification (NCBI taxonomy): domain Bacteria; kingdom Pseudomonadati; phylum Pseudomonadota; class Alphaproteobacteria; order Hyphomicrobiales; family Phyllobacteriaceae; genus Mesorhizobium; species Mesorhizobium sp. M0062. Next base: position 338,234 of record NZ_JAMYUO010000002.1, on the reverse strand, counting down.
GGAACGACCACAGAGGTGATCGACGCCAAGGGCGGTTCGGTCCTGCCCGGTTTCATCGAAGCCCACATGCATCTGTTCTCGGGAGGGGCCGAGCTCGCGCATCTTCAACTCGGCGGTATCCATGGCTTCGAGGCGCTTCAAAGCGCCATCCGCGACTACGCAACGACGCGGCCCGAGGCGAAAATGCTTGTGGGCCAGGGCGTCGACTACACCGTGCTCGGCGACGAGCGGGTGACACGCCATCATCTCGACGCCATCCTGCCCGACCGCCCCTTCTGCATGGCGGCGCCCGACCACCATACGATGTGGGCCAACACCAAGGCGTTGGAGATGGCCGGCATCCTGAAGGGACGCACGCTCGGTCCGGGCAACGAGATCGTGATGGGTGACGACGGCCTGGCCGCGGGCGAATTGCGCGAGGGCGAGGCCTTCGGTCCGGTGCTCGACCTTGCCGGCGAAAGCCGGGTGCGGCTGGGGCTGTCGACCGGCGGCGAGCCCGACCCAATGCCGTCGGCCGCCGAGCGGGCCGCTGACCGTGACATCATGCGGCGCGGACTTGCCTGGTGCGCGCGCCACGGCATCACCTCGATCCAGAACATGGACGGCAATCTCTACCAGCTCGAATTGCTTTCCGAGATCGAGGCCGAGGAAGGCCTGCCCTGCCGCGTCAAGATCCCGTTCCACTACAAGAATTTCATGACGCTCGACATGCTCGAGAAGGCGTCCGTCATGGCCGAGCGCTACGACAGCGAGTGGCTGTCATCGGGCATGGTCAAGGTGTTCTATGACGGCGTGCTCGATTCCTGGACCGCTGTTATGGTCGAACCCTATGCGGATCGTCCCGACTGGGTCGGCGAGCCGCTGTTTACGCCGCAGCAATTTATCGATCTCGCCGTGGCTATCGACAAACGCGGGCTGCAGATCGCGGTGCACTCGATCGGTGACGGCGCGGTGCGCGCAGTGCTCGACGGTTACGAGGCGGCGCAGAAGCTCAATGGCAAGCGCGACAGCCGGCACAGGGTTGAGCACATCGAGGTCACCACAGCAGCCGACGTGCCGCGTTTTGCCGAACTCGGCGTCATCGCCTCGATGCAGCCGTCGCATCCGCCCGGCGCCATGGATTTTCCACTGGAGCCGACGGTGTCACGCATCGGACCGGCCCGCTGGCCGCTGAGCTATGCCTGGCGCACCCTGAAAAGCGCCGGCGCCCATGTCGTGTTCGCCTCGGACTGGCCGGTGGCGGCGATCGACCCGATCCTGAGCATTCAGGCGGCAGTGCAGCGCAAACCATGGGCAGAAGGCGATCCTGACCAGAGTTTCTCGCTGCAGGAAGCGATTGCCGCCTACACGGTCGAGGGCGCCTATGCCGAATTCGCCGAGCATCGCAAAGGCGTTCTGAAACCCCGCTATATGGCGGATCTGGTGGTTTTGTCGGCCGATATCGAGAAGACGGCGCCGGCCGATCTGCACAAGCTGCGGCCGGTGACGACGGTCTGCGGTGGCAAGGTCACCTACCAGGCCTGACAATGGCATGCGGCTTGCACAGCTTGCCGCTTGCAAGACGAAATGACCGACTGAACTGTGATTCAATGCCGGACTTGCCAACCTACCGGCCGTGTGGTCACATCGAACAGGGGAAAAACTCCGCCAGCAAGAGCGGGGTCAACAGTGAGGCGTATCGTGCCGGAAAAACCGGATCGGAATGCAATTGAAGTCGTAAACGTCAGTAAAATTTTCGGATCGGGTGAGGGGCAGGTCGCTGCCCTCGATACGGTCTCGGTATCTATCCGCGAGAATGAGTTTTTTACACTGCTGGGACCATCCGGCTGCGGCAAGACCACGTTGCTGCGGCTGATTGCCGGCTTCGACTTTCCAACCGCCGGCGAAATCCTCCTCTACGGCCAGGACATCGCGCCGTTGCCGCCCTTCAAGCGACCGGTCAACACCGTCTTCCAATCCTACGCGCTGTTCCCGCATATGACGGTCGCCGACAATATCGGCTTTGGCCTGGAAATGCTGGGCAAGCCGAAGGCCGAGATCAAGGCGCGCGTCGCCGAGATGCTGAAACTGGTGAAGATGGAGGCGCTGGCGGGCCGCCGCACCAGCCAGATCTCCGGCGGCCAGCAGCAGCGCGTGGCGCTCGCCCGGGCGCTGGCGCCGCAGCCCAAGGTGCTCCTGCTCGACGAACCGCTCTCGGCCCTGGACTACAAGCTGCGCAAGGAAATGCAGATCGAATTGAAGCGGCTGCAGCACGAGACGGGCATCACCTTCATCTTCGTCACCCACGACCAGGAGGAAGCGCTGACCATGTCGGATCGCATCGCGGTGATGTCGTCGGGCAAAATCCTGCAGGTCGGCTCGCCGCGCGACATCTACGACCGGCCGGCCGAGCGTTTCGTCGCCGACTTCATCGGCGAGTCGAACTTCCTCAAGGCGGATGTGGTTAGCGCGACTGGTGGCCGGGCGACGGTGAAGCTGCCGTCTGGTGTGGAAATCCCAGCCTCGCTGCCGGAAGGCTTCAGCCCCAGCGGCAAGGTCACCATCGTCGTGCGTCCAGAGCATGCGCAGTTGGGCACGGCCAGCCCGAGCGCTTCGCTGTCCGGCACCGTCGAAAACATCGTCTATCTCGGCACCGACACGCACTTCCATCTGCGCCTTGCCGGTGGCGAGCCGTTCATCGTGCGGCGTCAGAACAGCCGCGGCGCCGGTGACGGCTTCGTGCAGGGCGGCCAGATCGGCATCACGATCGGCAACGACGCCGCGCAAGTGCTGAAGGACTGATCATGGCGACCGCGGAACAAGTCGCCAAGGCAGCGCAGCGACGCGATGTGCGCGACCGCTGGCTTCTGTCAGCGCCAGCCTTGCTGGTGATCTTCCTCGCCGCGACCGGCCCCTTGCTGATCGTGCTGATCTACTCCTTCCTGACGCCTGGCCCCTATGGCGATGTGAAGTGGCAGTTCTCGCCCGATGCCTGGCTGTCGGTGTTCATGGAACGCGACATTTTCGACGATACGCTTTCGCTTGCGGCAGCGCATGTCACCATCTTCTGGCGCTCGATCAAGCTGGCGGTGATAACGACGATCGCCACTTTGGCATTGGGGTTTCCAACCGCCTATTTCATGGCGACGCGCAGCGAGAAAACCAGGGATCTCTGGCTGTTCCTGATCACCATTCCGTTCTGGACCAACCTTCTGATCCGCACCTTCGCCGTGCTGCAGATCATCCGCAACGAAGGCATCATCAACACCATCCTTATCAAGCTTGGTATCGTCTCGGCGCCGGTGCAGATCCTCTTCACCGACACGGCGATTCTGATCGGCATGGCCTATGTCTATCTGCCGCTGATGGTGCTGCCGATCTATGCCAGCATGGAGAAGCTTGATTTTCGCCTCGTCGAGGCGGGCTACGACCTCTACGCGACCCGTTTCAAGGTATTGCGGAAGATCATTTTCCCGCTGGTCAAACCCGGCGTCATTGCCGGCTCCATCCTGGTCTTCATTCCAGCCCTTGGCGCCTATGTGACGCCGAGCGTGCTTGGCGGCGGCAAGAATATGATGCTGTCCAACCTGATCGAATTGCAGTTCGGCCAAGGCCGCAACTGGCCGCTCGGCTCGGCGCTGTCGATCACGGTGATGATCATCGTCATGGTGGCGCTGCTTGCCTATGTGCGCAATGCCGGCAAGTCGGGGGTGCGGCATGGCTAAGAACTTTTCCATCAAGCACCAGACCGGCTTCACGGTGATCGCTGCGACCTGTTTTATCGTGCTCTATCTGCCGATCATCGTGCTGGTCGCCTATGCCTTCAACGCGGCGAACTCGACGTCCGAATGGGGCGGCTTTTCGATGCGCTGGTTCCAGTCGGCTTGGCAGAACGTGCAAGTTATCGACGCGACGCTACGCTCGTTCCAGATCGGCGCCGTCGCTGCGGTGCTGTCGACAATCTTTGCCACCATGGCCGCGCTCGCCACCACGCGCACCGCGTCCTATCCGGGCCTCACCTTCAAATATGCGGCGATCAACCAGCCGCTGATGGTGCCCGAGATCGTCACCGGCGTGGCGCTGCTGATCTTCTTCTCGCGCATCAAGATCTTCACCGGCTATTCCGGCATTGGCTATCTGATCGCCGCGCACACGGCGTTCTGCATCCCGTTCGCCTATCTGCCGATCCGGGCGCGGCTGGAAAACATGGACCTGACGCTGGAGCGCGCGGCCGCCGATCTGTACGCGACGCCTTGGAAGACCTTCCGCCGCATCACGCTGCCGCTTTTGTGGCCCGGCATACTGGCCGGACTGATGCTGGCATTCGTCATCTCGCTCGATGACGTCGTCATCACCGAGTTTGTCAAATCGGGCGGCCAGGATACGCTGCCCACCTACATGCTCGGCCAGATCCGCCGCGGCATCACGCCTGAGATCAACGCGATATCGACCGCCTTCCTGCTGCTTTCGGTCGCGATCGTCACGTTGTTTTTCTTCGTCAGCAGGAAAAGAGACTGAACCGACAAATGGGAGCTAAAACCATGAACTGGAAAACAACGACAGCCGCCATGGGGTTGGCGCTGCTCGCAACGACGAGCCTGGCCAGCGCCGATGGCGAGCTGAACATCTACAATTGGGGCAACTATACCAGCCCCGACGTGATCAAAAAGTTCGAAGCCAAATACAACGTCAAGGTGACCATCACCGATTACGATTCCAACGATACGGCGCTCGCCAAGGTACGCCAGGGCGGCACCGGCTTCGACATCGCCGTTCCGTCGCAAACCTACGTGCCGATCTGGATCAAGGAGGGCCTCGTGCAGGAGACCGATCCGGGCAAGATGGAGAACTTCAAGAACGTGGCGCCGGAATGGGCCAATCCAGACTTCGACCCCGGCCGCAAATATTCCGTGCCGTGGGCGCTGGGCACCGTCGGCGTCGTCGTCAACACCGATGCCTACAAGGGACCAGCCGACAGCTGGGGCATCATCTTCAACACGCCGGACGAGCTGAAGGGCAAGACCAATGTCGTTCCCGAGATGAATGACGTTATCTTCGCGGCGATCAAATATGTCGGCGGCCAGCAGTGCACCGACGACAAGACGGTGCTGAAGAAGGTGCGCGACACGCTTGTCGCGGCCAAGCCGAACTGGATCGCCATGGAATACAACACCATCGAAAAGATGGGCGCCGGCGACTTCAAGGCGACCAGCGACTGGAACGGTTCGGCGCTGCGTCAGCGGCTGGCCAATCCGGCCATCCATTACAATTATCCGAAGGAAGGCTACGGCCTGTGGAGCGATAACGTCGTCGTTCTCAAGGAAGCCAAAAATGTCGAGAACGCCAAGCTGTTCCAGAACTTCATCATGGATCCGGAAAACGCGGCCGGCCTCTCGGCCTTCCACCGTTACGCAAACGCCATTACCGGCTCGGACAAATACATGCCGGCCGATATGAAGGATGCCCCGGAAGTCGTCATTCCGGAGGCTGCGAAGGCACAAGGCGAATTCCAGAAGATGTGCGCGCCTGAGATCCAGGACATCTACACCAAGATCTGGACCGAACTGCAGAAATAACCGCAGTCTGACAGACCCGGCGGCATGCGCCGCCGGGTCTTTTCTTTTCCGGAATGGCTTTCATGGACTCCTATCGCAACAGCGATCCGCGGCCGTCGATCATGCAGGGCTCGCCGCCTCAAATGGTGCTGCCGAAGCTCGACTGGGACCGGCCGCCATGGAATCGCTGGGCCTTCCAACACATCCGCGAATTCCTGCCGACCATCGAGGTCTGGCGCGGTAATGGCCATCGCCATCGTCTTGAGCGCGCAGAGACCGATCTCGACGCGCTGCCGGTGGAAGACAGCAAGGGCCGTCCGACGACGCTCGTTGGCCTGCTCGACGAGACCTACACGGACGGCTTCCTGGTGCTCAAAGACGGCAAGGTCGCCTATGAGCGCTATTTCAACGGCATGGCCGAGCGCACGCTGCATCTGTCGCAGTCGATGGCGAAGTCGGTAACAGGCACCGTGTTCGGTATTCTGGTTGGGCGCGGCTTGATCGACCCGGCCAAACCGGTGAGCGCCTATCTGCCGGAGCTCGGCGCGACCGGCTGGGACGGCGCCAGCGTGCAGCATGTGCTGGATATGACCACCGGCGTGCGGTTTTCCGAGGAATACACCGACCGTTACTCCGACATCGGCCAGGTTGATGTCGCCACGGGCTGGAAGCCGGTGCCGCCGGACAGCGATCCGGATTTCCAATGGCCGCCGCATCTGTTCGAGTTGATCCTGCAGCTGAAGGACAAGGTGCGGCCGCATGGCGCCGCGTTCGAGTACCGCTCGATCGAGACCGACGTGCTTGCCTTCATCATGGAGCGGGTCACCGGTAAACGTCTGGCGCAGCTGGTGTCCGAGGAGCTGTGGCAGAAGCTCGGCGCCGACGAGAGCGCTTGCTTCACGGTCGACAGCGCCGGCTATGCGCTGGCCGATGGCGGCTTCAACGCGACGCTGCGCGATTACGCCCGCTTCGGCCAGCTGATCCTCGACAAGGGCCGCGGCATCGTGCCGGCCGACTGGATCGAGGCGACGCGCAACGGCAAGCATGGGCCGGACTTCAATCCGAGCCTGCCGGAGGGCAGCTATCGCAACCAGTTCTGGATCGAGAATCCGCGCACGCGCGCTTTGATGTGCCGGGGCGTGTTCGGGCAGATGATCCATATCGACTGGGACACCGGCATGGTCGTGGTCAAGCTTTCAAGCTATCCGGATTTCAGCAATGTCGCCTATTCGGTGGCAACGCTGAAGGCGGTGCACGCCATCGCCAAGGCGCTTGGTTGACCCACAACAAACCATCCCTCCGAGGAAACGTTCATGACCGGCAAGACTGCGTTCGAGACCCGCTACGGCTTTGCCCGCAATGAGGTGCTGCTCTCCAACTGGCGCGAAAGCCCGTTCAACCGCTGGTCGTTCCAGAACCTTGGCGAGCTGGTGCCTACCGCCCCCGTGGCGGCGACGCCGGGAAGCGTCGAGGCACCGGTGCGGGACCTGAGCGGCCTGCTCGGCGAAAACGTCCCCGTCGCCGGCGCGCCGGAGACGGTGGCCGAATTCCTCACACGTTCGAGCAGCGACGCGCTGACGGTGATGAAGGCTGGCAAGGTCATCGGCGACTGGTTCGCGCCCAATATGGATTTCGGTGCCCGTCACATCATCTTTTCGATCAGCAAATCGGTCACCGCGATCATCGCCGGAATACTGGAAGGCGAGGGCGTGTTCGACCCGGAAGCGCCGGTGACCCAGTACATTCCGGAAGCCGCCGGCTCGGCCTATGCCGATGCAAGCTGCCGGCATGTGCTCGATATGAGCGTCAGCCTCGATTTCGAGGAGGCCTATCTCGATCCCGAAAGCGCCTTTGCCCGTTACCGCCGCGCGACGCTGTGGAATCCGGGCGGCGGCACTGAAAGCTTGCGCGAATTCATTCTGACCTTGCAGCGGCTCGAAGAACCGCACGGCAAAACCTTCCGCTACCGTTCGCCCAATTCCGATCTGCTCGGCCTGCTGCTCGAACGAGCTTCCGGCCAGCGCTTCCCGGACCTGATGCGCGAGAAACTGTGGCTACCGCTGGGTGCTGTCAGCGAGGCTTCGATCGGCCTCGACATGGAAGGTACGGCGCGCACCGCCGGCGGCATTTCGGTGACGCCGCGCGACCTGGCGCGTATCGGCGAGATGATGCGGCAGGGCGGCACGGCCAATGGCCGGCGCATCGTGCCGGAAGGCTGGGTGCGCGATACGACCGTTGCCGGCGGCAGCGCGGAGGCCTGGCAGCGCGGCACGATGGTGCATCTGTTCCCGAAGGGCCGCTATCGCAACAAGTGGTACCAAACGGGTGCGGCAAACGGTGCTTTCTGCGGCATCGGCATCCACGGCCAATGGCTCTACGTCGATCCGAAGATGGAAGTGGTGTTTGCAAAAATGGGGTCGCAGCCGGTGCCTGAAGATTATCCGCTCGAACGCGAGATCGTTGCCTTTTTCGAGGCGCTGAGCGGGATGGTCTGAGGACGAGCCAAAGCAAGGCGCTTTCCTGTGGACCTCTTTGACGCTTGAGAACACTGCGGTTGGCGTGACGGACATCAGCGCCTATGGTCGCCCCTCTTTGCGACAGGGACCAGCATGGCAGCAGACAGCAAACGCATCGCATCCATCATCGCGGCAGAGATCGGGGCGCGGCCGGAGCAGGCATCAGCAGCTATAGGGCTGCTCGATGAGGGCGCGACGGTGCCGTTTGTGGCGCGCTACCGCAAGGAGGTCACCGGCGGGCTCGACGACACCCAATTGCGCGACCTTGCCGAGCGATTGGCCTATCTGCGCGAACTCGATGCGCGCCGCGATACCATTCTCGGTTCGATCCGCGAGCAGGGCAAGCTGACCGAAGAACTTGAGGCCAAAATTGTGGCTGCCGCCACCAAGGCTGAACTGGAAGACATCTACCTGCCCTACAAGCCCAAGCGGCGCACCAAGGCCGAGATCGCCCGGGAGCGCGGGCTGGGGCCATTGGCGGAGGCTATTTTGGCCAACCGGTCGTTGGTGCCCGCCGAGGCGGCGCTGGCTTATGTGACCGAGGATGTGACCGACGCCAAGGCCGCACTGGAAGGCGCACGCGACATCCTGTCGGAACAGTTCGCGGAAAATGCCGATCTGGTCGGCAAGCTTCGCACCTACATGAAGGAGCGCGCTTTCATGCGTGCCCGTGTCGTCGACGGTAAGCAGGAGGCCGGGGCGAAATTCTCCGACTATTTCGAGCATGTCGAGCGCTGGGCCAATGTTCCGAGCCACCGTGCGCTGGCCATGCTGCGCGGCCGCAACGAAGAGGTGTTGTCGCTCGACATCGAGGTCGATGCCGACGATGCCTCGCCGGTGAAGCCGGTCGAGCGGATGATCGCCAATGCCTACGCCATCGGCGGCAGCCTGCCGGGCGACCGCTGGCTGATGGAAGTCGCCGGCTGGACCTGGCGGATCAAGCTTTCGCTGCACCTGACGCTCGATTTGATGCGCGACCTGCGCGAGCGGGCGGAGGAAGAGGCGATCCATGTCTTTGCACGCAACCTCAAGGATTTGCTTCTGGCAGCACCCGCCGGCTCGCGGCCGACCATGGGCCTCGATCCCGGCATCCGCACCGGCGTCAAGGTCGCTGTCGTGGATGGCACCGGCAAGGTGCTGGCGACGACGACGGTCTATCCATTTCCGCCGCGGAACGATGTGCGCGGCACACAGGCGGAGCTCGCCAAGCTCATCCGCCTGCACAAGGTCGAGCTGATCTCGATCGGCAACGGCACCGGCAGCCGCGAGACTGAAAAGCTGGTCGCCGACATGCTGTCCGATATGCCTTCGGATGGTGGGCCGAAGCCGCTCAAGGTGATCGTCAGCGAAGCCGGCGCCTCGGTCTATTCGGCCTCGGCGACAGCGGCGGCTGAGTTTCCCGGGCTCGACGTGTCGCTGCGCGGTGCGGTGTCGATCGCCAGGCGCCTGCAGGACCCGCTCGCCGAACTGGTCAAGATCGAGCCAAAATCGATCGGCGTTGGCCAGTACCAGCATGATGTCGACCAGTACCGGCTTGGCCGCTCGCTGGAGGCGGTGGTGGAGGACGCGGTCAATGCCGTCGGCGTCGATCTCAACACTGCCTCGGCGCCGCTTTTGGCCCGCGTGTCAGGCCTGGGCGCGTCGCTTGCCGATGCCATTGTCGCGCATCGCGATGCGACCGGGCCGTTCGCCAGCCGCAAGGAGCTGCTCAAGGTAGCGCGGCTCGGACCGCGCGCGTTCGAACAGTCCGCAGGCTTCCTGCGCATTGCCAATGGCAGCGAGCCGCTCGACGCCTCGTCGGTCCATCCGGAAGCCTACGTCGTGGCCAAGAAGATCGTAGCCGTCTGCGGTCGCGATGTGCGCTCGCTGATGGGAGACAGTGCCGCGCTCAAGGCGCTCGATCCGCGCGTCTTCGTCGACGAACGGTTCGGCCTGCCGACGGTGCGCGACATCATTGCGGAGCTGGAAAAGCCCGGCCGCGACCCGCGCCCCGGCTTCAAGACGGCGACCTTTGCCGACGGCGTCGACGATATCAAGGATCTGAAGCCCGGCATGCTTCTCGAAGGCACCGTCACCAATGTCGCGGCCTTCGGCGCTTTCGTCGATATCGGCGTGCACCAGGACGGGCTGGTGCATGTCTCGCAACTGGCCGATCGTTTCATCAAGGACGCGCATGAGGTGGTGAAGGCGGGCGATGTGGTGAAGGTGCGGGTCGTCGATGTCGACATCAAGCGCAAGCGCATCGCGCTGTCCATGCGCAAGGACGGCGGCGAGGGCGGGACGCCGAAGGGGCCGCGCGACAATGGCGGCGGCAAGCCGGCGCAACCTTCGCCGATGCCGCAGCGTCAGCCGGAAGGACCGGCACAGCGAGGCGCGTTTGGCGCAGCACTGGCCGATGCCTTGAAGCGGAAGTAGCCTCGAATGGTTCCTTGCAATCGCTAGAGCGTTATCTACCATCCTTGTGTGGAGATACGCGCGATATGGCAAGTTTCGAGAAAGTGAGTGTCCAAGAGTTGGGGCGTCTTTGGGACGAGGGCATGGCGAGTGGCAGTTCGGTCGATGGAGACCAGGCTTTCGCCCGGATCAAAAGCAAGCTCGATGCGAAAGTTGCCGAACGCAAGTCGCAAAAACGCTGCGCTTCCAGCCGGAAACCGAGCCGATGAAGCGGAAGTAGCTACCAGGCCAGAACGGCCGGTTCCTTCTCAACCTGGCCCAGCAGCCAGTCGCGAAAGCTGACGACGGGCGGGTGGCCGCGCTTGTCGTTCGGGACGACGAGGTAGTAGGCGCTGCGGCTTTGCATCGGCTGTCCCGGCGCCGGCACGAGCTGACCGCGCTGCAATTCGCCGGCGATAAGAACTTGCGGCAGGAGCGCGACGCCAAGCCCCGCCATGCAGGCTTGGGCAACGGTGCCGAATTGCTCGAACTGCATGCCGGGTCCGATCGGTGCGCTCAAGCCCTGTTCCTCGAACCATTCGCCCCAGGCCCCGGGACGCGTCGCCATGTGCAGCAGCGGCAGGCGGCTGATCTCGGCCGCCGTGGTGATATCGCGGCTGGCAAGGAAGTCTGGCGAGACCACCGGCATCACGGTTTCGCGCATCAACAATGTGGAATCTGCGTCCGGCCAGTCCGGCTGGCCATGATGGATGGCGGCGTCGAGCCGCTCGCGGGCGAAGTCGAAGCGGCCTATGCGGGTGACGAAGTTGATGGTGATGTCAGGGTTCTCTGCGACGAAATCCGGGATCAGCGGCATCAGCCAGCGCGTGCCGAAGGTCGGCAGTATGGCGAGGTTCAGCATGCCGCTATGCCGATTGCTCATCAATCCGAGCGCGGCGTCGCGCAATTGCCCGAGTGCCGCCCGCACGGCTTCGGCATAGATTTCGCCCGCCGTGGACAGCCGAACATTGCGGCTGTCGCGCTCGAACAGCCGGCGGCCGAACTGTTCCTCCAGAAGTGCTATCTGGCGGCTGACGGCCCCTTGGGTCAAATCGAGTTCCTGGGCGGCAGCGGTGAAGGAGCTAAGGCGGGCCACGGCCTCGAAGGCGGCAAGGGCGCTGGTGCTGGGTAAAAGCCGGCGTTGGACGTTCATGATCCATTACTAAACCTCATTGACCTGTGATGCAATTTTGTTTGATTTTTCCGAAGCGAAGGCGGATAAGCCCGAGCACTTCAAGATTTTGGGAGAGAGCGAAGCCATGGCCGCCGACAAGAACGCGTTCGTTTGGGAAGACCCCTTCCTGATCGAGAACCAGCTTTCCGAGGATGAGCGCATGGTGCGCGATGGCGCGGCCGCCTTTGCCGCCGACAAGCTCGCGCCGCGCATCGAGGAGGCCTATCTCGAGGAAAAGACCGATGCCGGCATCTTTCGCGAGATGGGCGAGGCCGGCCTGCTCGGCATCACCATCCCTGAGGAATATGGCGGGCTCGGCGCCAATTACGTCACCTACGGGTTGGTGGCGCGCGAGGTCGAGCGGGTCGATTCCGGCTACCGGTCGATGATGTCGGTGCAATCGTCGCTGGTGATGTACCCCATCCATGCCTATGGCACGGAAGAGCAGCGCAAGAGATACCTGCCGAAGCTGGCTTCGGGCGAATGGATCGGCTGTTTCGGCCTGACCGAGCCGGATGCGGGTTCCGATCCCGGCGGTATGAAGACGCGGGCCGAGAAGACCGCGAACGGCTACAGGATTTCCGGCTCGAAAATGTGGATATCCAACGCGCCGATCGCCGACGTGTTCGTGGTCTGGGCGAAGCTGAAGGGCGACAACGGCAAGGACGAAATCCGCGGTTTCGTGCTGGAGAAGGGCATGAAGGGGCTGTCGGCGCCGAAGATCGGCGGCAAGCTCAGCCTTAGGGCCTCGATCACCGGCGAGGTGGTGATGGAAGGCGTCGAAGTCGGCGAAGACGCGCTGCTGCCCAACGCCAGGGGCCTCGGCGGCCCATTCGGCTGCCTCAACCGGGCCCGCTACGGCATTTCCTGGGGCGCGATGGGCGCCGCCGAGGATTGCTGGCACCGGGCCCGGCAGTATGGACTCGACCGCAAGCAGTTCGGCAAGCCGCTCGCCGGCACGCAGTTGTTCCAGAAAAAGCTCGCCGACATGCAGATCGAGATTGCGCTCGGCTTGCAGGGCTCGCTGCGCGTCGGGCGGCTGATGGATGAAGGCAAGATGGCACCGGAGATGATCTCGATCGTCAAGCGCAACAATTGCGGCAAGGCGCTCGACATCGCCCGCCAGGCCCGCGACATGCATGGCGGCAACGGCATCCAGATCGGCTACCACGTCATGCGCCACGCGCAGAACCTGGAGACGGTCAACACCTATGAAGGTACGCATGACGTGCATGCGCTGATCCTTGGCAGGGCTCAGACGGGGATACAGGCGTTTTTCTAAAGCTGTGCCGATGTTCAGGTGAGGCCGGCCTGCAAATGGCCGATGCCTGCGCTTCCGGTGCTCGCGTACGAAAAGTACGCTCTGCTCCGGTTCTCGGTATCAGCCATTTTCGACTCGGCCTGACCTGAATCTCGACACAGCGTAGCCGGCTTCGGGTGCTTAATTTAGGTGCAGCGCAACATCTCTGCTTGGAGAATGGCCAATAGATGTGTCAGGGTTCGGCTGAAGAAACGCCGATCTCCGGGGCCCCATGGCAATACTGGCAGCCGTCTACCACCTGACCCATTACAAATATGACCGGCCGGTGGTTCTCGGGCCCCAGGTCATCAGGCTGCAGCCGGCACCGCATTCCCGCACCAAGGTGCTCAGCCATTCACTGAAGGTCGGGCCGGCGAACCACTTCGTCAATCTGCAGCAGGACCCCTACGGCAATTTCCTCGCCCGCTTCGTCTTCCCGGAACCGGTGACGGAATTGAAGATCGAGGTCGACCTCGTCGCCGACATGACGGTCTACAATCCGTTCGATTTCTTCGTCGAACCATCGGCCGAGACCTTCCCGTTCGAGTACCCCGAACACATCAGGGACGATCTCGCCATCTACCGCACGCCGGAGCCGGCGGGGCCGCTGCTGTCTGCTTTCCTCGCAAACATCGACCGTAGCGCCACCAACACCGTCAACTTCGTCGTCGACCTCAATGCGCGGCTGCAGCGCGAAATCGCCTATATCGTGCGGATGGAAACCGGCGTGTTCTCGCCGGAGGAAACGCTGGCCGCGAAAAAGGGATCGTGCCGGGATTCGAGCTGGCTGCTGGTGCAAATCCTCAGGAATCTCGGCATCGCCGCTCGTTTCGTCTCCGGCTATCTGATCCAGCTGAAGCCCGATCTGGTCGCGCTCGATGGCCCAGCCGGGACCGCCGTAGACTTCACCGACCTGCACGCCTGGTGCGAGGTCTATCTGCCGGGCGCCGGCTGGATCGGCTTCGATCCGACGTCCGGCCTGCTCACCGGCGAAAGCCATGTGCCGCTGGCGGCCACGCCGCATTTCCGCAACGCCGCACCCATTTCCGGCATGGCGAGCTTCGCCAATGTCGAATTCGGCTTCGACATGCGTGTCGACCGCATCGCCGAACATCCGCGCATCACCAAGCCATTCTCGGACGAAAGCTGGCAGGCGCTGGATGCGCTGGGCAACAAGGTCGACGCCGCACTTCAAGCGGGCGACGTCAGGCTGACCATGGGCGGCGAGCCGACCTTTGTCTCCATCGACGATTTCGAGTCCGCCGAGTGGAACACCGCCGCCGTCGGCCCGACCAAGCGCGAAAAGGCCGATGCGCTGATCCGCAAATTGCGCGAACGCTTCGCGCCGGGCGGCTTCCTCCACTACGGCCAGGGCAAATGGTATCCGGGCGAGAGCCTGCCGCGTTGGACCTTCTCGCTGTATTGGCGCACCGACGGCCAGCCGGTGTGGAGCGATCCGTCGCTGATCGCACACGAAAAGAGCGATGCGGAGGTCGGGCCGCAGCAAGCCGAAAGCTTGCTGACGGCAATCGCCGGCGAACTCGGCATCGACAAGGCGATGGTCAGCGAGGCCTATGAGGACCCGGCCGAATGGCTGCTGAAGGAAGGCAAGCTGCCCGACAATGTCGATCCGTCCAACTCCAAGCTGGAAGACCCCGAAGAGCGCAGCCGCATGGCGAAAGTGTTCGAGCGCGGGCTGACCAAGCCGTCCGGCTACGTGCTGCCGGTGCAGCGCTGGAACAGCCAGGCTTCGGACCCGCGCTGGCGCTCGGAGAAGTGGAAGACACGGCGCGGGCGGCTGTTCCTGGTGCCGGGCGATTCCCCTGTCGGTTACCGCCTGCCGCTGGGCACGCTGCCCTATGTGCCGCCGGCGCAGTTCCCCTATATCGTGCCGGTCGATCCGTCGCTGCCGCGTGGACCGCTGCCGGCGCGGGAAGCCATACTGCCAGAACCGGCTCCGGCCGAACTGGAAGGCGCCGACGAGATGGCGCGGCGCCAGCAGGCGGTATCGTTCACTGCGACGACCGGTCAGCAAGACCGGGTCGAGCAGGAGATCACCGAGATCGGCGGCGCGGTGCGTACAGCACTTTCGGTCGAGCCGCGCGACGGCAGGCTGTGCGTCTTCATGCCGCCGGTCGAGGCGCTGGAAGACTATCTGGAGCTCGTCGCAGCCGCAGAAAACGCGGCCAAGGCGATCGGCCTTCCCGTGCATATCGAAGGCTATGGACCGCCGCACGATCCGCGCCTCAACGTCATCAGGGTGGCACCCGATCCCGGCGTCATCGAGGTCAACATCCATCCGGCTGCCAACTGGCAGGACTGCGTGGCGACGACGACGGCGATCTACGAGGAAGCACGGCAGACACGGCTTGGCGCCGACAAGTTCATGATCGATGGCCGCCACACCGGTACCGGCGGCGGCAACCATGTCGTCGTCGGCGGCGCAACGCCCAATGACAGCCCGTTCCTGCGCCGGCCCGATCTGTTGAAGAGCCTGGTGCTACAATGGCAGCGGCGCCCGTCGCTGTCCTATCTATTCTCCGGCCTGTTCATCGGCCCGACCAGCCAGGCGCCGCGCTTCGACGAGGCGCGGCATGACTCGCTTTACGAACTCGAGATCGCGATGGCGCAGGTGCCGCATCCCGACCAGGGCAACGCACCGCTGCCTTGGCTGGTCGACCGACTGTTCCGAAATCTGTTGACTGACGTCACCGGCAATACGCACCGCTCGGAAATCTGCATCGACAAGCTGTTTTCGCCCGATGGCCCGACCGGCCGGCTTGGGCTTGTCGAGTTCCGCGGTTTCGAGATGCCGCCCAATGCGCGCATGTCGCTGGCGCAGCAATTGCTGGTGCGCGCCATCATCGCCCGTGCGTGGAAGAACCCGCTTGATGGCCGCTTCGTGCGCTGGGGCACCTCGCTCCATGACCGTTTCATGCTGCCGCACTATGTCTGGGCGGATTTCCTCGACGTGCTCGACGACCTCAAGCTCAACGGGTTCGAATTCCGGCCGGAATGGTTCGATGCTCAGCTGGAGTTCCGCTTTCCGTTCTGCGGCGAAGTCCAGCATGCCGGCATCAAGCTGGAACTGCGGCAGGCGCTGGAGCCGTGGCATGTGATGGGTGAGCAAGGCGCCATCGGCGGCACCGTGCGCTTCGTCGATTCCTCGGTCGAACGGCTGCAGGTCAGGACCGAAGGCCTCAACCCGGAACGTCATGCCATTGTCTGCAATGGCCGAATCGTGCCGATGAAGGTCACCGACAATCGCGAGGTCGCGGTGGCCGGTGTGCGCTTCAAGGCCTGGCAGCCTTCGTCGGGCCTGCATCCGGCGCTGCCGGTCAACACGCCTTTGGTCTTCGACATTTACGACCGTTGGTCGGGGCGGGCGGTGGGCGGCTGCGTCTACCATGTCGCGCATCCAGGTGGGCGCAGCTACGACACGTTCCCGGTCAACGGCAATGAGGCCGAGGCGCGGCGTCTCGCCCGCTTCGAGCCTCGCGGCCATACGCCGTCGGCCTATGTGCTGCGCAATGAAGAAGCCTCTGAAGACTTCCCCATGACCCTTGACCTCAGGCGGCCAGCAAGACTCTGATCAGCGATGGCAAAGGGGAATCAGAAAAAGGTCCGCGGCAAGCCGCTGAGGCACAGTCTGCTGGAGCACTACCAGCCGATTGACGGCGTCGTCGACGAGATGGTCGATGCTTCGGGCCATCCGCGTCCGGCCTGGGCGCCCTTCATCGAGGCGCTGGAGGAGCTGGGCCCGGAAAAGCTCGGCCAGCGCTTTGCCCGCGCCGACCAGTATCTGCGCGACGCCGGGGTTTATTACCGCGTCTATGACAAGGCCGGCGCCAATGAGCGCGAATGGCCGCTGGCGCATATCCCGCTGCTGATCGAAGACAAGGAATGGGCCGGGATCAGCGCCGGTCTCGTCCAGCGCGCCGACCTTTTCGAGGAGATAGTCGCTGATATCTATGGCCCGAACCGGCTGATCGAGAAGGGAATCTTGCCGGCAGGCCTGATTGCGGCGAGCCCCGAATTTTTGCGCCCCGTCGTCGGCACCATGCCGGCCAGCGGTCATTTCCTGCATTTTTGCGCCTTCGAGCTTGGCCGTGGGCCGGATGGAAGCTGGTGGGTGCTGGGCGACCGCACGCAGGCGCCGTCGGGCGCCGGCTTTGCGCTGGAAAACCGCGTCGCCACGACGCGGGCTTTGTCCGACATCTATGGCGAGATGCATGTGCATCGCCTGGCCGGTTTCTTCCGTCGCTTTCGCGATGCTCTGATCGGCATGGCGAAGGAGAATGACGGCCGCGTCGCCATTCTGACGCCGGGGCCGCTCAACGAGACGTATTACGAGCACGCCTATATCGCCCGCTATCTCGGCATCATGCTGCTCGAGGGCGAGGATCTGACCGTCGCCGGCGGCAAGCTTATGGTGCGCACGGTTTCGGGGCTGATGCCGATCAGCGTGCTGTGGCGGCGGCTCGATGCCGCCTTCGCCGATCCGCTGGAACTGCGGCCAGACTCGCATATCGGCACCCCGGGGCTGGTCGAGGCGACCCGCCGCGGCACGGTTTCGACGGTCAATGCGCTGGGTTCGGGCTTGATGGAAACCCGGGCGCTGCTCGCCTTCCTGCCGAAGATTTCGCGCGCATTGCGCGGCGAAGAACTTCTGTTGCCAAGCGTCGCCACCTGGTGGTGCGGGCAAGCAACCGAACGGGCCCATGTGCTTGCCAATATCGATCGCATGGTGATCGGTCCGGCGCTGTCGACGCGGCTGGCCTTCGAGGATGACGGCCAGACCAGGCTCGGTTCGGCACTGACGCCGGAGGAACGCATCGCGCTGATCGCGCGCATCGAGAGCGATGGCAGCGGTTTCGTCGGCCAGGAAGCGGTGACGCTGTCGACGACGCCGGTCTATGTCGGCGGCTGGCTGGAACCGCGACCGGCAAGCCTGCGCGTTTATCTCGCGCGCACGCCCGATGGCTGGACGGTAATGCCGGGCGGTTTCGCCCGTGTCGGCCTTTCGCTCGACCCGACGGCCATCGCCATGCAGCGCGGCGGCCAGGCGGCCGACGTCTGGGTGGTCAGCGACCGGTCGGTCGAGCGCGAGACGCTGCTGCCGCAGGAGCATGACAGCTTTGTCCGCACCATGCCGGGCAGCCTGCCCAGCCGCGCGGCGGAAAACCTGACCTGGCTCGGCCGCTATATCGAGCGCTCGGAGGACACGGTTCGCATCCTGCGCGCCTATCATGTGCGGCTGGCCGAGACGTCCGATCCTGACATGCTGCTGCTCGCCGATATAAGGGACTATCTCGAACCCTTCGGCGTCGATCTCGAAGCGGCCATTCCGCCCGGATTGATCGGCACGCTGGACAGCGCCGTCTACAGCGCCGGACAGATCCGCGACCGCTTTTCGCCCGATGGCTGGCTGGCGCTGAAGGACCTGTCGAAGACCATTCATCAGTTCGCCACCACGGTGGCGCCGGGTGACGACGCGACACGGGCGATGACGGTCATGCTGCGCAAGCTCGCCGGCTTTTCCGGCCTGTTGCACGAGAATATGTACCGTTTCACCGGCTGGCGTTTCCTCGAGATCGGCCGGCGGATCGAGCGCGGCATCCAGATCGCCCGTACGCTAGCCCGACTGACAAGGTCCGGTGCGCCGGACGGCTCGCTCGACATGATGCTGGAGATCGGTGACAGCGTCATGACCCACCGCCGGCAATATCCGGTGCGGGCCGGACGGCGCACGGTGATCGACCTCTTGGCGCTCGACCCACTCAACCCGCGCTCGATCCTGTTCCAGCTCGAACGGCTGAAGGCGGAGATCGGCCTGTTGCCATCGGTTGGGCCGGAGGGGCATATGTCGGTCGCGGCCAAGGAAATCCTGCAGCTCAACACGGCAATTGCCGTCATGGAGCCATCGGAGATGTCGGCGGAGGTGCTGGACGATCTCGCAACTGAGATCGGCAACCTCTATAGCAGCCTGGCTAAAGCGTATTTCGGTTAACATGCTGTACGATATCAGGCTTCATCTCAGCTACGATTATGACGCCGCGGCCGGTGGCAGCCGGCATCAGGTGCGTGTATTGCCGCCGACCATTGCCGGCGTGCAGCGCGTGATCGCGGCCTCGCTTTCGTTTGTGCCGGCCCCATCGGAGCGCACGGATTTTGCCGATTTCTTCGGCAACAATGTCACCGCGATCGCCTTTCGCGACGTCCATGACGGGCTCGACATCAGAATGAGCGCGCGCGTGTCGGTGTCACGGCCGGAGCCTGGGCTCGACGTGTCGCCCGATCTGCAGCGCCTGCGGGAAGAACTCGGCGCCGTACGGTCACTGGCGCCGGATGCACCGCATCACTTTCTCGCCGCCAGCGATCATGCCGGCATCGATGCGGCGATCACCGCCTATGCCCGCGACAGCGCCGGCGGCTCGACGGTCGGCATGGCCATCGATCTGTGCAACCGCATCCACCGCGACTTCACCTATGACGGGGAAGCGACCACGGTGCGTACCGGGGCCAGCGATGCCTTCCGTTTGAAGCGGGGCGTGTGCCAGGACTTCTCCCACATCATGATCGCCGGCCTGCGCGGGCTAGGTATTCCTGCGGGTTATGTCAGCGGCTTCCTGCGCACCATTCCCCCGAAAGGGAAGCCGCGGCTCGAAGGCGCCGATGCCATGCATGCCTGGGTCAAGGTGTGGTGTGGGCGCGATGCCGGCTGGCAGGAATTCGACCCGACCAATGGCATGCGGGCCAGCAACGACCACATCACCGTTGGCTATGGCCGCGACTATTCCGACGTGGCTCCGATCGTCGGCGTGCTGAAAACCACCGGCGGCCAGGTCGGCGACCAGGCCGTCGACGTCATCCCGGTCGCGCTCGAAAAAGCTTGAGCGCGGAACCAGCAGTCGGCCTGGCGCTTATCTACGAGAAAAATCTCGTGGAGCGGGCATGCTGGACAAATCTGGGACGCCATCCGGCCGGTCGGCTGCCGGACAGGGGGACGATGGAGCGCCGAAGAACGGCGCGCAGACCGCTGCCGAACAGGCCTCGCTCACCTATATCAGCGACAGCGAGCCGGGGATCCGGCGCCTGAAGGCGGGCGAAGGCTTTTCCTACAAGGGCGCGAAAGGACAGGCCGTCGGCGCGGCAGCCATTGCCCGCATCAAGGCGCTGGCCATTCCGCCGGCATGGACGGATGTGTGGATCTCGCCCGATCCCGCCGGCCACATCCAGGCGACCGGCCGCGACCAGCGCGGGCGCAAACAGTACCGCTACCATCCGCTGTGGGCCGCCGAGCGCGACGGCGCCAAATACTCCAGCCTTGTCGCCTTTGCCGAAAGCCTGCCGGAACTGCGCCGCCGGATCGATGCCGATCTGCGCCGCCGTGGCCTGCCGGCCGAGCGCGTCGTGGCGGCAATTGTCTGGCTGCTCGACAACACGATGATCCGAGTCGGCAATGCCGCCTATGCCCGCGACAACAAGAGCTTTGGGCTGACGACGCTACGCGACCGCCACGTCGACATCAAGGGATCCAGCCTGCGCTTTGCCTTCAAGGGCAAGTCCGGCAAGGAATGGAAGTTGAAGCTGGTCGACCGCCGCATCGCCCGGGTCGTGCGCGGCGCGCAGGATATTCCGGGGCAGCAACTGTTCCAATATCTCGACGAGGACGGCGAGAGGCATGGAGTGCGCTCCGACGATGTCAACCGCTATATCCGCGACGCGATCGGCGCCAATTTCAGCTCCAAGCATTTCCGCACCTGGGGCGGCACCATCCATGCCGCGTCGCTGTTTGCGCGGACGGAGCTTCCCGAAAGCCAGGCGCAGACCAAGCGTGTGATGAACGCGGTCATCGACAAGGTGGCCGAGCGGCTCGGCAACACACGCGCCGTCTGCCGCAAATGCTACATCCATCCACAGGTTTTCGAAGCCTGGGTGGAAGGGCGGCTGCTTAGCGAAATGACCGAGGCCAACAAGCGCAAGCGAGCGATCGACGGTCTCGATGATGAAGAGGCTCTTGTGCTGAGATGGTTGAAGGCAAGCGAAGGCTGACAAAAATGGCGTAACTTTTTTGTCGACGCCATGTCGGCACAGGCCCTACTGTTTCGTCCTTTGAGACAGAAAAGGACGTCCCATGCTCTACGCTATCCTCTGCTATGCCTCCGAAGATGTCGTCTCCTCCTGGAGCAAGGCACAGGATGACGAGGTCATGGCAAAGCTCATGCATGTGCAGGAAAAATATGCTCAAGCCGGCCGGCTTGGGCCGGTGGCGCGGCTTTTGCCCACCACCGCCGCGACGACGCTGCGCAAGGTCAAGGGCGAATCGGTCGTCATCGACGGCCCGTTTGCCGAGACCAAGGAACAGTTCCTCGGCTTCTACACGCTGGAATGCGCCGATCTCGACGAAGCCGTCGACTTCGCGCGCGAGCTTTCCGAGGTCAATCCCAGCGGCGGATCCTATGAGATCCGACCGGTTTCCGTCTTCAACCCAACCAGAGTAGCCACATGACAGACCTCGCCTGGATAAGCTCGGCGATCAGCGCTGCCCGCCCGCAGGCTATGGGTGCGCTGCTGCGCTATTTCCGCAATCTCGATACGGCGGAGGAAGCTTTCCAGGACGCGTGCCTGAGGGCACTCAAGAACTGGCCGCAGAACGGGCCGCCGCGCGATCCTGCGGCCTGGCTGATCTTTGTCGGCCGCAACACCGGCATCGACGCGGTGCGCAAGCGCGCCAAGCAGGCGCCGATGCCGGAAGAGGACCAGATCTCGGACCTGGAAGATGCCGAGAGCGATATCGCCGAACGGCTGGACGGCGCGCACTACCGCGATGACATATTGCGGCTCTTGTTCATCTGCTGCCATCCGGATCTGCCGCCTACGCAGCAGATCGCGGTGGCGCTGCGCATCGTCTCCGGTCTCACCGTCAAGCAGATCGCGCGTGCGTTCCTGGTCGGCGAAAGCGCCATGGAACAGCGCATCACGCGCGCCAAGGCGCGCATCGCCGATGCCGGCGTGCCGTTCGAGACGCCCGGCGCGGTCGAGCGCTCGGAGCGGCTCGCCGCCGTTGCCGCCATGGTCTATCTGATCTTCAACGAAGGTTATTCCACCAACAGCGGCGAGGCGCCGGCGCGTGCGCCGCTTTGCGAGGAGGCGATCCGGCTGGCGCGCCTGTTGCTGCGGCTGTTCCAGACCGAACCGGAGATCATGGGCCTGACGGCATTGCTTTTGCTGCAGCATGCGCGCGCGCCGGCCCGCTTCGACGAGAATGGCGAGATCGTGCTGCTCGACGACCAGGACCGCTCGCTGTGGAGCCGCAAGATGATCGACGAAGGCCTGGCGCTGGTCGACAAGGCCCTGCGCCACCAGAAGCCCGGACCCTACCAGGTGCAGGCGGCGATCGCCGCCCTTCATGCGCGGGCGGCAACCCCCGAGGAGACCGACTGGACCGAGATCGACCTGCTCTACAGCCTGCTGGAGGCGATGCAACCTTCGCCGGTGGTGACGCTGAACCGCGCGGTTGCGGTCGCCAAGGTGCGCGGGCCGGAAGCTGCCCTTGCCATGATCGAGCCGCTTGGCGAGAGGCTGTCCGGCTATTTCCACTTCTTCGGCCTCAAGGGCGGTCTGTTGATGCAGCTCGGCCGTGGCGAAGAGGCGCGTGTCGCCTTCGATCGCGCCATTGCGTTGGCCAACACGGCAGCGGAAGCCGCCCATATCCGCATGCATATCGACCGGCTGATGCGAGACGGAGCCGTGAAGGCGCCGGCGAAGACAGCGCACTAAGCCTGTTCCTCCTCTGGCTCAATCGTGCAATCTCGGCTTGGACCATGCCGGGGTGGCGATTTTCCCCTGAAACGAGTAATGGCACGCCATGACAGCGCTTGCGGCATGCGGGCGATAATGGCGCCAAGGCTCGACCGCCGCCCTATGATGGCGAGCGGATCTGAAAGGGACAAAAATGACGATAGCGAAGGAAACGGCCGAACTTCTGGCGAAACTGGGTGTGGCCAAGGACGCGCTGACCGGCGGCGACCTCGTCGTGCGCAGTCCGGTGACGGGTGAACAGATCGCGGCGCTGAAGACGATTTCGCCGGCCGATGCGGCCAAGACCATCGATGCCGCGCACACGGCGTTCCAGGCCTGGCGGATGGTGCCGGGTCCCCGGCGCGGCGAACTGGTGCGGCTGCTCGGCGAGGAGTTGCGCGCGCACAAAACCGAGCTTGGCCGGCTGGTGTCGATCGAGGTTGGCAAGATCCCGTCGGAAGGCCTCGGCGAAGTCCAGGAAATGATCGACATCTGCGATTTCGCCGTCGGCCTTTCCCGCCAGCTCTACGGTCTGACCATCGCCACCGAGCGTCCGGGACATCGCATGATGGAGACCTGGCATCCGCTCGGCGTCGTCGGCGTCATTTCGGCCTTCAACTTCCCGGTCGCGGTGTGGTCGTGGAACGCGGCGCTCGCGCTGGTCTGCGGCGACGCCGTGGTGTGGAAGCCCTCGGAAAAGACGCCGCTGACGGCGCTCGCCTGCGAGGCGATTTTTGCCGGCGCGGTCAAGCGCTTCGGCGCAGATGCGCCGCAGGGCCTGGCACCGGTGCTGATTGGCGACCGCTCCGTCGGCGAGATCCTGGTCGACCACCCGAAGGTGGCGCTGGTTTCGGCCACCGGCTCGACCCGCATGGGCCGGGATGTCGGCCCGCGTCTGGCCAAGCGCTTTGCCCGCGCCGTGCTCGAACTCGGCGGCAACAATGCCGGCATCGTCTGCCCGACCGCCGATCTCGACATGGCGCTGCGCGCC
Organism: Mesorhizobium sp. M0062; assembly: GCF_040323125.1. Classification (NCBI taxonomy): domain Bacteria; kingdom Pseudomonadati; phylum Pseudomonadota; class Alphaproteobacteria; order Hyphomicrobiales; family Phyllobacteriaceae; genus Mesorhizobium; species Mesorhizobium sp. M0062. The sequence goes on along the minus strand of NZ_JAMYUO010000002.1, from coordinate 314,482 downwards.
ATCGCCTTTGGCGCCATGGGCACCGCCGGCCAGCGCTGCACGACGCTGCGGCGCCTGTTCGTGCATGACAGCGTCTATGACGCGCTGCTGCCGCGGCTGAAGAAGGCCTATGAGAGCGTCTCGGTCGGCAATCCGCTGGAGACGTCTTCGCTCGTCGGGCCGCTGATCGACAAGGCGGCCTTCGACGCCATGCAGAAGGCGCTCAAGGAAGCCACCGCTCACGGCGGCAAGCTGACCGGCGGTTCGCGGGTCGAGAATGGCCATCCCGATGCCTATTACGTGCATCCGGCGCTGGTCGAAATGCCGAAGCAGGTGGCTCCTGTCACCGAAGAAACCTTCGCGCCGATCCTCTACGTGATGAAATATTCCGATTTCGATGCCGTGCTCGACGAGCACAATGCGGTCGGCGCCGGACTGTCGTCGTCGATCTTCACCCGCGACCTGCAGGAATCCGAGCGCTTCCTCGGCGTCGATGGTTCGGATTGCGGCATCGCCAACGTCAACATCGGCACGTCGGGCGCCGAGATCGGCGGCGCCTTCGGCGGCGAGAAGGAAACCGGCGGCGGGCGCGAGAGCGGCTCCGATGCCTGGAAGGCCTATATGCGCCGCGCCACCAACACGGTGAACTATTCCAAGGCGCTGCCGCTGGCGCAGGGCGTGTCATTCGACATCGATTGAGATGCTGCGCCCGGCTTTTGACCAGTTGATCCACCCGAACCCGTCGGGCGGATCGCTGCCGCTCGCGCGGATCGTTCCGCTTTCAGGCTTCGCCCCCGCTGTCCAGATGTCCGTATCCCGACGGCGGAAAGGCCACCTCGGCCATGCGCCCGGACGGGTCCTCGCGGTCGGCACGATCGGCTGCGCAACAGCGTCTGCGCCGAACGTTCAGCCAGCGTGCGGCGACGCCGGTCGGCAGGCCTCGAACGCGGCATCGATGACGGCAAGCTTGGCGGCCTGCACGGTCATGTATTCCTGGTAGAAGCTGTTGGACACCCACATCACCGAATGCCCGCGCCGGCCCAGCCAGCCGACGCTGCCGAGCTTTTCGGCGTCGCGCAATTTGCGCGCAAGATGGGTGCGCGAGAGTTTTAGCCAACTGGCGAATTCGCCGATCGAAACCACGCTGGTCGGGATCCGGTCGAGGGCGGCATTGTCGGGATCGATGCCGGACATCAGCCAATCCATGACGATGCCGCCATTGTTGAGCCAGATGAACAGCGAAAACGTCTGCTTGGGCTCACGCACTGGGTTGGAGGAGAGCAGGCCTTCCGCCACCAGCGGCTGCAGCCTGGAAATCATGCCGTGCTGCTCGAGAAAGGCGGCGAGGCGGCTGCCGCTGTCGAGACCGTCGAGCGTGCGCAGATGCGCAACCACCCAGCCGTCGAATTCCTTCAGCGTCGCTGCCGTCACCTGAAAGGGATGGGCTCGTCCATCACCGGTGTGCGGCAGGTATTCGATGATGTGATAGTATAGCATCTCCTTGATGAAGGCTTCGGCCGTGTTGCGGCTAGCGACGGAATAGTGAAGCACGGCATCGATGAAGCGGGCCAGTGTCAGTTCCGTGCGGGGATCGCGCGGGTCGCGGGCGAAATGCAGGGCTAGGCCGGTGTGAGCCAGCAACCAGCGCTGTTGCGTGGCGAACACGGCGGCCAGGCGTGGGCTCGTTTCATAGATATGCAGCAACGCCTTCGACTGCGCCTCGACATGACGGTGCAGCGCCGGATGGCCGGCAATATATTCGAAATTCAGCGCCATCCTCCTCGTCCTCCGGCCAGCCCCCCGGCAGCGAAGACGTGCAATCACATTTCCAGCCTTAGCCGCCCGTGTCAGGCCATGCCAACCCGGACAAAAGGCCTAGAGCGATCAACCGTTCTACAGACACGTTGAAACCCCCGTCATCTCTTGATTTCGAGGCAAATTGCTTGAGAAGCGCCGCGCGCTTCTGCAGAGAAAACCGTGTCACACTTTTTTGGAAACGCTCTGGTCCGTTCGCGCCTAGGGCGTGTCGGAAAACGCTAAGCCATTGCAACCGTTGAAAAACCTACCGCAATAATAGTCAGCCCGGCAGCCTGCGGTTGAATTTGCCTTAAGATCGCCAGCACGTTGCGCGCGGTCCGTTTGTATCCAGGCGGTTCGCCACGTCGGAGCGCCTGGGCTATCGTTCCGGCTATTACGGCCGCAAGCGCGAGGTGATGGAGAGCCATCGCGTCCTAGCCACGAAGACCACATCGTGGCAAACTTCTTGTTAACCACATGCTCGGTGAAATTATCGGATTAACCCCAGATGCCACTATCGAGGTTATGTTCCGTACCTTAGCGTTCAATATGAGTTCAAGGGATGTGTGGATTCGGGGGTTATTTCGGGTCAATCCGGGATGCGGAAGCTTTGCTCACGCACATGGTAGCCGCAATTGCCCATCGTGGGCCGGATGAGCAAGGGAAATTCGTAGCACCCGATGCCGGGCTCGGGCATGCGCGGCTGTCGGTGATCGGCATCGGCGATGGCCAGCAACCGATGTCCGACGAGGCCGGCAATTTGACGATTGCGTTCAACGGCGAGATTTTCAACTACATAGAACTGCGCGAAGGGCTGATCGCCAAGGGCCGGCACTTTCGGACGTCGAGCGACACAGAGGTCATCCTTCAGCTCTATGAGGAGATGGGCGAAGACTGCTTGTCTCTCCTGAACGGTGATTTCGCCTTGGCGATATGGGACAATCGGCAGCGACGAATGGTGCTTGCACGAGACCGCATGGGTGTCCGGCCGCTGTTCTACACAAGCAAGGACGGGGTGCTTTACTTTGCCTCGGAGATCAAAGCCCTGCTGAAGGTCCCGGGCGTCTCCGCTGAAATTGATCCGGTTGCGCTGGATCAGATCTTTACGCTGTGGGCGCCGATCGCTCCGCGCACGGCGTTCCGCAATATCCACGAGTTGGAACCGGCAAGTGTGATGATCGCGACGCAGGGGCAGGTCACGGTCAAACGGTACTGGCACCTGGACTATCCGCATCGTGATGAGCCGTCGAAGATCACGAACGAGGACCACGCGGCAGAGGAATTGCAAGCCCTTCTGACCGATGCGGTGAGGCTTCGCATGCGGGCCGACGTGCCGGTCGGTTCCTATCTTTCCGGAGGGCTCGATTCGTCGCTTGTTTCGGCGCTTGCCGCCGGCATGACTCCTCGGAGACTGGAGACATTTTCCGTAACCTTCGACAGCGCCGAGCATGACGAAAGCGCCTTTCAGACCGAAATGGCCTCGGCGCTCGGCACGCGCCACCACGCCATAGAATGCGGCGCCCGCGATATCGCCAGCGTCTTTCCTGAGGTCATCCGCTTTACCGAGCGGCCGATCATCCGCACGGCGCCAGCGCCACTCTACAAATTGTCCGCCCTGGTTCGCCAGGCCGGCCTGAAGGTGGTGCTGACGGGTGAAGGCGCCGACGAGGTCTTCGCCGGTTACGACGTCTTCAAGGAGGCGCGTGTCCGCCGGTTCTGCGGGCGGCAGCCCACATCGCGCATGAGGCCGCAGCTGTTCCGCCGGCTTTACCCGTATCTGCCGGGCCTGCAACAGCAATCGGTGGAGTATCTGGCTGCCTTCTTCGGCACCAGCAACGCTGCCTTCGACGATCCGCTGTTCTCGCATCGGCCACGCTTCAAGACCACGGCGGCGGCGAAAATCTTCTTTTCCGGCGACCTGCGCGCGACGTTGAAGGGTTATGACGCAGCTGAAGAGCTGACCAGCCGCCTACCCGAGGCGTTTTCCCTATGGCATCCGCTGCATCAGGCGCAATATCTCGAAACCCGCTTCCTCCTGCCCGGCTACATCCTCTCCAGCCAAGGCGATCGGATGGCCATGGCGCACGGCATCGAAGGGCGGTTTCCTTTCCTGGATCATCGCGTGGTAGAGTTCGCGGCAAGACTTCCGCCGGAGATGAAACTGAAAGGCTTGATGGAGAAGCACATATTGCGCAAGGTGGCCAGGCACCACCTTCCGGCGGCGATCGGTAAACGCACCAAGCAACCTTACCGCGCCCCGGAGGCCCGCTCCTTCGTCGGGGCGGAGGAACTAGACTATGTTCGTGACTGCCTGGGCGAGGCGAGCATTACCGCCGGCGGCCTGTTCAACGCCAAGGCGGTGGCCAAGCTCCACGAGAAATGCCGCATGGAGACCGCGACCGGATTTCGCGACAACGCCGCCTTCGTCGGCATTCTGTCGACGCAGCTGTGGCAGAAGAATTTCGCCGGCCAAGCGGTCGGCGCGGCAAGAGCGGCCTGAGACGGCGAGGAAAAGGAAAGACACGATGACGGCAATCAAGGACAGGGTCAGAAGCTTTATCGTCGACAACTTCCTGTTCGGCGACACCTCCTACAAACTGTCGGATTCAGCCTCGCTGATCGAGAACGACATTATCGACTCGACTGCGGTGCTTGAGCTGGTGGCCTTCATCGAGGACAATTTCGGCATCGCGATGGTGGATGCCGACATCGTTCCGACCAACCTGGACTCGCTTGACCGCATCTCGTCCTTCATCGAGGCGAGAGCACAAACGCTGGCAGCGTAAGCGCCAACGGCGAGGAACGTCCCGTGCGGATCGAGCATTTTCTGGTGGCGAAGGCTGCTGCCCACCCGGCCAAGACGGCATTGGTCACCAGGGGCAAAAGGCTGAGCTACGAAGAACTCGACGACCTTTCGAGCCGGCTGGCCACCGCTCTCTTCATGAATGGGATCAGGCGCGACGACCGCGTTCTGATCTTCATGGACAATTGCTGGGAGGCCGCCGTATCGATCTTTGCCGCACTCAAGGCAGGTGCGACCTTCAGTCCGATCAACCCCTCCACAAAGGCCGACAAGCTCGGTTACGTCATCGCCGATTGCGACGCCAGGGCGGTCCTGACGCAGGCGAAGCTGGTGCCCGTGGTCACCGAAGCCTGCGCATCGCAAGGCAAGACCGGCATCTTCGTGGCTTCCACCCCTGGGGCCGATGGGCAATGCCCGGCAGGGGCCGCGTCCCTGACTGACTGCCTGACGTTCGATGGCGCGGAGGTGAACCATCGCGGCATCGACGTCGACCTTGCGATGCTGATCTACACGTCAGGTTCGACCGGCCGGCCCAAGGGTGTGATGATGACGCATCGCAATTGCGACGCTGCCGCGGGGTCGATCGCCACCTATCTGCGCAACGCGCCGGACGACATCATCCTGAACGTCCTCCCGCTTGCCTTCGACTATGGCCTCTATCAGTTGCTGATGGCAGTCAGGCTCGGGGCCACGCTGGTGCTCGAGAAGTCCTTCGCCTTCCCGCACGAGATCTTCGAACGCATCCGCAAAGAGGGCGTCACCGGCCTTCCGCTGGTGCCTACCATGGCGGCGATGATCCTGCAGATGCGTGATCTGGCGCCGGGTTTCCTGCCCAGCCTCCGCTATATTTCCAACACCGCGGCCGCCTTGCCGCCAGCCCACATAGAACGCCTGCGCTCGCTGCTGCCCGGCGTCCGGATCTATTCGATGTATGGGCTGACCGAATGCAAGCGCTGCACCTATTTGCCACCCGAGGAACTTGACCGCCGGCCAGGGTCGGTCGGCATAGCCATCCCCAACACGGAAGCCTTTGTCGTCGACGACCTTGGACAACGCGTGCCGGCGGGCGTGGCAGGTGAGCTAGTCATCCGCGGTCCGCACGTGATGCAGGGCTATTGGCGCAACAAGGCCGCGACGGAACGAGCGCTCCGGCCGGGGCCTAACCCTTGGGAAAAGGTGCTCTATACGGGCGACCTGTTCCAGACCGACGAGGACGGCTTTCTCTATTTTGTCGGGCGTAAGGACGACATCATCAAGACGCGTGGCGAGAAGGTCGCCCCCAAGGAAGTGGAGGCCGTGCTCCACGCCCATCCAGGTATCGCGGAAGCGGTGGTCGTCGGCGTGCCGGATCCGGTGCTGGGGCATGCGATTGGCGCGCTCGTCGTGCGGTCCGATCCGGCGCTTGGCGGAAAGGACATCATTCGTCACTGCGCGCGCCACCTGGAGGATTTCATGGTCCCCAAAATCATAGAGTTCCGCAGCGAATTACCGAAGACGGAGTCGGGCAAGGTCAGCCGCCGGCTCGCGGCTGAGATGATGGAGGCCGAGCAATGAACATCGGCTCAACCCAGGATGCGCCGGCCTTCACGCAAGCCCTGGCCATCGATCCCGCCGCCGAAACGGACAGGATCGTGGCGGCCCTGCGCGAGCAGTTGCGCGGCATTCGCAAGCGCGGACTCGTGCTCGGTCTTTCGGGCGGTGTAGATTCCAGCGTTTCGGCTGCATTGGCCGCGCGGGCCGTCGGCCACCAGAATGTGCTGTGCGTCCTCATGCCGGAAAGCGATTCCGACCCCGAAAGCCTGCGGCTCGGCCATCTGGTCGCCGACACTTTCGGCGTCGAGGCCGTTGTGGAGGATATCGGGCCGACCCTGCGGGCAATGGGCTGCTATGAACGCCGCGACGCCTTCATCCGCGAATTGGTCCCGGACTATGGCAAGGGCTGGGCCTCGAAGATCGTGATCGCGAACGTGCTCGAAGGCGAGGGCTACAACATCTCGTCGCTGGTGGTGCAGGACCCGCAAGGCAAGCAGACGAAATTGCGGATGCCGGTGGCTGTCTATCTCGGCATCGTTGCCGCCACCAACATGAAGCAGCGCACCCGCAAGCAGCTCGAATATTATCATGCCGACCGGCTGAACTTCGCCGTGCTCGGCACACCGAACCGGCTGGAATACGACCAGGGGTTCTTCGTCAAGAACGGCGACGGCGCCGCCGACGTCAAGCCGATCGCGCATCTCTACAAGACGCAGGTCTATGCGCTAGCCGCCTATCTCGGCATTCCGGAAGAGGTCCGCAACCGGCCGCCGACCACCGACACCTACTCGCTGGCGCAGACGCAGGAAGAATTCTACTTCTCCCTGCCTTACGATCGGATGGATCTGTGTCTCTACGGCCTCAACAACGGCGTGTCCGCCGAGGTGGTAGGGCAAGCGGCGGGATTGACCGCCTCACAGATCGAACGCGTCTGGGCCGACATCGCCGCCAAGCGAAAGGCAACGCGCTATCTGCACCTGCGCCCGCAGCTCGTTGACGGCGTGGACGAAGTCGGCTCCTGACCTATGCATATCGAGCAAAAGTGATCCGGTCTTGCGATACGACATGCATGAAAGAAATACTAAGCTCTTGTCTTTACGCAATTCCGGACGGAAAGCCGCGCACCCTTTCCTGGAATTGCTGTAGGCGGAACGCTTCAGGTGAAGCGGCCGCCGATCAACTGGCTCCACTGCTCGCCCGCAAGCCCGTTCAGAAAGACCTGCGCGTTCTTCATGGCATCGAGAAGCTCGGGATCGCGTGAATGCACGACGGTCGAGGCGACCGGTATGAAGGCTATGCGTCTTACAAGCATGGCGTCCAGAAGCGCGGGCTGGACGCGGCCGCGCAAGCCGGAGACACCGCGCCGGGCGGCATGCTCGACCAGGCAATCGATCACCGGCCCGGCCTGGCCGGGAAGAGCGAGGACCTGCAGCACGCGGCCGATCCCGTCCGGTCGCGCGTAATAGGCGAAAGCGCCGACATTGGCGCCGTTCGGCGATGCCACCGACACGTAGACAAGCTCTCCGAAATCCGGCTTTTGCGCCGCATCGCCCAGAATATGGTTGAGCTGACCTTCCGCCCACTGCGGACGTAGCGGAAATTGGGCGCAAAGCGGCTCCAGCAGCCCCGCAAAGCTGCCGCTGTCGATCTCGGAGGCCCGAAATGCCCCCCGGCTCGATGCGTTGGCGACGACGCCGGTCCAGCGTCGTTGACTGCCCTTCATTTTGCGAAGGTAGAGCCGGTCGACGATCCGGGCGAGCGGGTTGAACATCCAGGCAAGCTTCATGTGATTGGCAAAAAGGCTGAGCATGAAGGTCGCCGGCCGCATCACGCGAACCCAGTCAAGGCTGTATTGCGGCAGCACAACGCCGCGAAGCCGCGTCCACAGTTTCACGGACGTATCATTGGCGGTTTCGCTGAAGGAGATGTCCTGCGGACCATCGAGGAAGGCCTTCAACAGGCGGGCACCGGCCATCGGATCGGTCTCGTGATCCTCGACCATCAGCGAGCTGCAGATGGCAGCGTAGAGCTGCCGGCCGTTGAATTTCATTGGCAGCGCATGAACGCCGACGAACCCGGAAACCTGGCCGGCGTCATTGACATGGACAAGCGAACGGAGCCCGCTGCCCCAGTCGGGTGCGTCCAGATAAAACCGCCTCATGTAATCGACGAGGGAGGCCGGCGCTGGCCCCCGCTTCTTGCGCAGCATGCGTTGAAACATGCCCGCGACGGCCGCAAGGTCGGCCTGATCGAGGGCGCGGACGACGCTCACGCCGGGCTCCCGGTTCCGGGAACCCGGCCACCATGTTTGCGCGCCATGGCGACACGGGGCTGGCCGTCGGCCGTCACGGCAAAGGTTGGGGTTTCGTAGGATTTCGTTCTCGATAAAAGGGTTGCTATCTGCCGATCTTGACCTTCGCCGAACTCAAATAGCAGCCATCCGCCTGGCTTGAGGAAAGCTGCGGCATCCCGGACCAGCCTTTGGAGGATCGAAATACCGTAAGGGCCGCCGTCGAAAGCTTCCCGAGGTTCGTTCTCCAACAGATGCGCGCTTTCGCTATCGAGACGGGATGAGGAAATATAGGGCGGGTTGCACACAACCATGTCGGCAGCGCCGCGGAGGCCGTCACCCTCGATCGCGGCAAATAGGTCGCCTTGCCGGACCTTGATCCTGTCCTGCAGGGCGAGGCGCACAACATTGCGGCGGGCAAGCGAAACCGTGCTGTCGGTCAGGTCCGCCGCCCATGCCCGAGCCCGAGGACATTCGCTGACGATGCCCACGGCAAGATTGCCGCTGCCGCAGCACATGTCGATCAGGATCGTTTCGTGCGCCTGTTCGCCAAGAATGGCCGCGGCCGTCCGGCCAAGCAGTTCCGTTTCGGCTCGCGGCACCAGGACGTCAGGCGCGAGTTCCAGCTCAACCCGCATGAAGCGGTGCAATCGCGGCCAATTGCGATCGTTTGCACGGCCGGCAGGAAGGCTGTGATGCTGCGGCAAGGAAAATCCCTATCCTGAGGATAAAACGCGGGTTCCCTGTTGTTACCAACTCCGGGTAAATTGATGTTAAAGATCATGATTGGATTGGGAGTAACCGGCCTATGTTGGCGGCGTCCTGTCCCATCAATGGCGGATTCCTGTGCCGCCGCAAGCCGATCCATGCGCTAATTCAGAGCAACGCCTCGTACCGGTCTCCGATCTTTTCAATTTCGAAATCCGCCGCCCTGCTTTTCAGGATCGCGGCGGTTGTCGGCTGGTCGAGCATTCCGGCCATCGCCACTGCCAGGGCCGCGGCATCGCCGACCGGCACCAGGGCGCCGAAGCGGCCGTCATCAAGTATTTCGCGCGGGCCGTGCGGCGCGTCCGTGGAGACCACCGGAATCCCCGCTGCCATGGCCTCGACCAGAACATTGCCGAAGCCCTCGCTGGTCGATGATAGGACGAACAAGTCAGCTACGGCGTAGCAGGCCGCCGGATCATTGACATAGCCCGCAAACAGAACGTCTGCGCCGATACCGGATTCTTCGGCATAGGCGCGCAGCTCGTCGGCCAGCGGACCCTCGCCGAAGATGACAAGCCGGGCCCGGCGGCCGGCGCGCAGCACAGCGAAGGCCCGCAGCAACGTCCAATGATCCTTAACGGGCACCAGGCGTCCGGCGGTGATGATGATGGGGCCGTCGCCCATCGCCGCGAGCTCTGCCTGCCAGGCGTAGGAGCGTTGCTGGGATGCCGCAGCCGGCGGCAGCGGGTTGTTGATGACCACGACCTTGGATTTCGGGAAGCCTCGGGCCACAAGATCGCCGCCGACACCCTCAGAAACCGCGATGGCCCTGGTGGCGCGGGCCGCAACCAGGGCCGAAAGCCAGACCGCCATTTTCGCGCCAAGGCTGCCGGAAGGCAGTGAGGCGGCGGCGTGGAAACTCGGGAAGAACCGCGCCCTGCTTCGCGCGAGGGAAAGCGCCAGCGCCACGACCAGATTGGCGAATTCCGGGGCGCTGTAGATCGCGTCGGGAGAAAGGCGGCCAAGCAGGCCCGCGCTTCGCACGATGCCTTTCAATGTCGCCCACTTGCCATAACCCTCGCCGCGAATGGGGAGGCCGAAATCGACCAGATGCACGGCAGGCGAAAGCAGGGCGGCATTGGGCCCCTGCGCGTTCCAGGTAAAAAGCGTGACGTTGTGGCCGCGCGATGCCAGCTCGTTCGCTATCAGGACGAACACACGCTCGGCGCCGCCGCCCCTGAGGCTGGCAATGTGAAAGACAATCCGCTTCGCCATTTCAGGCGCGGCTGGCAATGACGTCCGGGCGGTTCGGCGGAAGACGCATGTCGCGCACGATACCCAGGGTAATGGCGAGCAACATGCCGAGGATCATGCCGCCAATGGCCCCCAGGCCGATCATCACGACCGTGCGCGGGGGCCATGAACGGCCCTTTGGCGGCACTGCGGTGGAAATCACCTGCACATTGGTGCTGTCGATCTGTTCGCGCTCGGTTATCTGGCGTGCCCGCGACAGGAAGCTTTCATAGATAGCCGTCTTCGACGCGGCGTCACGTTCAAGTTCACGCAAGGCGACCTCGGAATCGCTATCCGAGAACACGTTGCCCTTCAAGTCATTCATCTTGGCATTGAGGGAGGCCGACGAGGTTTTGGCGGCATCGAGATTGACCTTCGCCAGGCGCAGGGTGCGCGCGTATTCGGCGCTGAGTTGCGCGCTGACCGTGTTGTACTCCGTCTTCAGCCTGACGATCGACGGATGACGGGGGCCAAAGGTCATCGACTGCGAATCGATCTGCTGGCGCAGGCCGTTGGCCGTTGCGCGCAGCGCCACAAGCGCCTCCGACGTGGCGGGACCGGAATTGGTGCCGTTTGCGCCGGCGGCAAGCAGGGCGTCGTAACTTGCCTGCGCGGCGATGACGCGCGATTGCGTCTCCACGATCTGGCCGTTGAGCTGGGTCATGGTTTGCGAGGAAACAAGCTGCCCATTGCTGGTGGCCAGATTGTGGCTGCGCCTATAGGCCTCGACCTTCTCTTCGGCCGCCTGCACATCGCTCTTGAGCTGGCCCAGCCGCCCGTCCAGCGCGGCCGCGGCACGGCTGGCGCCGGAAGCCTCGGCGCTGGCCAGCTCTTCCTGGAAAGTCTTGACGATATCCTGCGAAATCAGGATCGCCTTGGCGGGGGTTTCCGCCGATACCATCAAGGTCGTGACAAACGACTTTTCATCCGCGATGCTGCTAACCCGTTCCGCCAGGTTCTTCAGGGCGGTAAGCTTTGGGTCGGGTTTGGCGCCGTCCGTCCCTGTGCGGCTTCGGTCCGCGTCGAAGAACTCCGGGTCACTGGCCAGGTCAAGATCGTCTACAACACGTGAAAGCACGCTGCCCGAGGTCAAGATGCGCTCTTTGCTGCGCGCGCTGAGCAGCTGTCCATCGACCTGGGCCGATTGCGGGTAAAGATCGTTCGGAACAACCTGAAGATTGGCGGGATTGATGAGGATGTCCGTGGTCACGGTGTAGCGCTGCTTGCTCAGCAGAGCGTAGGCACCGCCGATGATCCCGCCGGCGATTGCCAGCAGGCATACCAGAGCGAGGCCGGCGCGCAGCCAGACAAACAGACGCCCGAAATCGAGTTCGAGAAAGGTTCCGATCTTGTTGAGCGTCACCGTCGTGACGGGCTCGGCTACAGGCGGCGCCACGGGTGCAGGCGACACAGGGGCCGACGTTACAGGGGCCGACGTTACAGCGGGTGCCGCCGCATGTGCCATGATCGGCGCGGTTTGTTGCGGCTTTGGCCTGCTGGCGCGCCGCGCATTTTCGATCCGTTCATAGGGGCTAATGCCGGCGGCGGCCGCGGCTGGAGGAGGACCGGAAGCGGCGGACATCATGCTAACCCTTTAATATTCAATACGCACAGCCTGCTTTACGGAAACATCGTTAACATTTCATTTTCCAGGCGTGTCAGGCGCGTTCCGGAACAGCGATCTATCCACCCTTGGTCGGTATTCTGCCACGCCCGTCGTAGCCTGGCAAAGCGTGCAGGCGTTTCAAATGGAAATACAAGAGGTCGTCGCGAGGGCACCCGCAAGGAGCGGGCTTGGCGTCATGTCGCTGTTGATGCTGGTTGGCCTTGAAGGGGCGTGCCGAGGCGCCCATCCGGCTTTCGATAAGCGAGCAACAAGATGACGAGCAGCATGATATCCGGCGCCTTCGAAGAAAGGGCATTGTTTGACAATGCCGCGAGAATGGACGCGGCCGCTGCGATATGGGCGGCCCGAGGCGTATTGCGCAGGAGCTTGAAAAGGAACCGGAAGAAAGCAAACGCGAAGAGCAGGGCGATCGGCAGGCCGAACAAAAGCGTAAGAACGACCGGCGTGCTTTCGATGAAGGGGAGGTTGAGCTTTTCGTTGACGATCTTCAACAACTCGTTGGGATTCATGCCAAGCAGGATGTCCCTCCATTCAACGAACTTGAATACATCGTAGATCTTGACGCGCGCGTCGTAATTTTGATCAAAGAGCGTGTTGCTGAAGCGGTTCAGCAGCCCCGCCGAAAAGAGTATCGCAATCAGTATGGCGCCACCGGCCAGCGTCAGCATCAGCACCAGGAGTTTGGCCTGGCGTTGATGTCTGGGTGACAAGTCCGGCCAAGGCAGGAACACGAGCAGGAACAGGATCTCGCCGCAAGCGAGCAGCAGGGCGGTGCGCGCGCCCGAAGCGGCCGTGCCGATGAAGAGAATGAAGATGCAAAGCGCGCACACCCAGATACGCCACCGCGTCAATGCAACGAAACCTATGGCGGTGGTGCAAAGCGCGCCCAGCGCCAGCGGATGGGCCGACAGTCCGATCGGCCGAAAGTCCAGCTCAACGAGGGGATAGGGCAGGAATCGATGCTGGGTGACGGCCTCGATCGTTCCGATGATGGCGCTGAGGACGATCATGCCGACGATGACATTGCCAAGCGCCCTGCGCACATGGTCACCCAAGGCAAGCATGATCATCGCCGCGGCACAAGAGACCAGATAGGAATCGATTATGAAGCCGGCCGAGCCGGCACGGCCTATCACGAAGAGATAAGGCACCAGCCACAACAGCAGCAGCGAATATAACAATGTCGCCTTGAACAGCCTGACTTCATCGCCTTCGAGCCGAATTGGCCGGGTCGTGGCGATGACGACAAGCAGCAGAAAGATGGCATAGGTCCCGATATGCAGCTTTTCGGGAAACGACCCCCCCTCCGTCGAATAGGACATCACCATATTCATCAACTGCGGAGAGATGGTCGAGCGGAGCAGGAAAGCGAAGGCCGCGAGGAGAAAGAACAGGAGTGTGAGGGCGTCTTGGCGGCTGGCCTGCGCGGTCACGAACTGTTGCTCTGTGGGGGTGACACTCACGATTATCCGACCAGCGTTGCGGCTTGCGATTGAGATGGCAGGGGACGAACGCGCCCCCGGGTACATTTTCCTGCACGAACGTAAAGGAATATGGATAACCCGATCTTAACAGTGGCGATGCCGGGCATGGGCCGCCACATGTCAGCTTTGCCGAAAAGCCGGACACCGCTCATTGAAATCTCACCAAAGTGCGCCGCGTGGGAACGAATGCACGCAATGCACTTGCGCGACATGCATCGGCAGCCGGATTTACGCTATTTCGTGAACTCGGTAACCCACACTTAATTGGCCGGTCGTATTGATGGCGATGCTTTGCACGGCGCCCGACGCGCTGCCTGTGGACGGCACAATGGCATCAGGCGCCGGCAAAGCGCAGGAGATCAAGGTGAAGAAATTCTATTCGATTCAGTATCTTCGCGCCTGCGCCGCCTTGCTGGTTCTGTTCGCACACGCCTTTTCCTATCAGATTGGCGTGGACAATCTGATTATTGTGACGGCGGGCCGCCTGGGCGTCGTTCTGTTCTTTGTCATCAGCGGTTTCATAATGGTCCATATTACGGGAGATGGTCCGTTTTCCGCTGCCACCTTCCTGAAACGCCGAGCAATCCGGATCATCCCCCTTTACTGGCTTTTCACCAGCCTCGCCGCGGTTCTGGCGGCGCTCGCGCCAAGTCTCTTCCAGAAGACCGTCTTTACATGGCCCCACTATCTTCAGTCGCTCCTCTTCATTGTTCACGAAGCGCCTGGACGGGATAGCGCCAGTCCAATCCTCTCACTCGGCTGGACGCTCAATTACGAGGTATTTTTCTATATCGCTTTTGCGGTGTTCGCATTCCTGTCCGTGACCTCGCGCGTATTTGTGCTGACGGTCTTTTTCATTGCGATGTGGATATCCGGGCTGTGGCTGGCTCCCACCAACCCTGTTATCCAGTTCTATCTCAACCCTTCTCCGGTGGCATTCGTAATCGGCATGTGGATAGGGCGGCGCTATTTGGACGGTGATTTCACTTCCGACATACGCCATGCCTGGATATTCGGCGTAATGACCGCTGCAGGCGTGGTGCTTTCATTCGTCGATGACGGTACGCCGCTCTTGGGTCAGATCAGCTTCGCGGGACAAGCAATGTGGGCGGCGGGCCTGCTTCATCTCAGCCTCATTCTGGAGCCGAAACTCAAGCACTGGAGCCTTCTCGAGCAGTTGGGCGACGCTTCCTACGCGCTTTATCTGTCGCATATCTTCGTGATCGGCGCTGTGGCGTACCTGGCCAGACGCACCGTCGGATACGAGCATCCGACAACGGTATGGTTGGTGTCGGTGGTCAGCATCGTGGCAGCCTGCCTCGTCAGTCTGGTGATTTACGAGATGATCGAGAAGCGGATTCTTCAGACCCTGAACGGCAGAAGGAAGACGAGAAACACACCGCTTCCTCATATTGCCACGGAGAACAAATAAGCAGGTCACGCAACGGGACGCTCACGGCTTTCAGCGCTTCAGTCAGCCCGCGCTGTCCACGACCTCGACATTGCCGGCGCGGTTAAGCGTATGAATGCCCGTGCGTGCCCATGCTGGACCCGCGCCGATCGGCCGGGGCGAGGCGAAGCGGACGTCTGACGCGTCGAGTCGCTCAAGCTGCATCAGCCCCAGACCACCGCCATAGGCCCTCGATCCGTTCTGCACCGGCAGCACCAGGGCATCGTCCTGGCGGATAAAGGCGCCGCCCGGCCGGGTGGCCGAATGATCGACGGCAATGGGATTGAGCGGATGGGCGACCCATGGCCCGCGCAGCGAGGGCGCGCAATAGACCGCCATCGTGTCCGACGCGCTGCCGTAGCCGAACCGCTCCGTTCCAACCAGCCAGAAGCGACCGTCGGATTCGAGCAGCGTCGCGTCGTTGAAATCCCTGTCCGTCATCAGCACCGTGTCGCGGACCCAGCGGTCGGGAAACTGCGCGGCGCGATAGAGCACAAGTTCGCGAGCCGAACCACTTTCGGGGATCATGAAAATCTCGCCATCGTGTGCGAACACCTGCGGATACGACAGGTGGTGCGCTTCCTCCAATACAACCCTTGGAACACCGAAAGTGCCATCGTCACCGAGCTCGGCGACGGAAATCACGCCGCGACTCGTCGCGTAGGGGAATTCCTCGACAAACAGATGATGGCGGCGGTCGGTCTCGAAGACGAACGGGTCGGCATAGAAGCGTTGGCCATCGTCCGGCAGGACTGTGAACGGTTTGCCGTCGAGTTGCCCGGTTTCGGCGATGCCTGGTCCGTCGATCACCCGATAGGCAACCTGCCAATAGAAGGGGCGTCGTCCCCGCCTGATTTTTTGCACGGCGCGATCGATCAAAGCCCTGCCGAAAAGGGGCACATAGTGTCGAACAAAACTGCCGTTCTTCAGGATCGGCACCGGGTTGTCGCTTACCGGCACAAGCTTGCCCGCAAAGAAGCGGGCGACGGTTTGCATGATCAGCGACATGGCGCCGGCGAGCAGGTCGTTGCAGCTTCGGGATAGCCAGAGCCTGTCTGCCAGCATCGGTCTAGCCTGGGCCACGACAACGCCATCGAGGCGAGCGCCAAGTTCAGGCAATTGTCCGCTCGCCAACATTGCGGCAACGCCGGCTGGAAAGCTGTTGCGACCGCAAAATTCGAGCCTCAGGACTGGCGCGTCTTGCCCCGTTGCGCTGGCAGTGAGATCTATGACGAGGTCCGGAGGGCCGCGATCGATGGGCGGCAACGGCTCGGACCGGCCCGCCAGCGAGGGACCGAAACGCCGGCTCTCGATCGCCAAGACAGTGTCCAGCCCCCGAGCGGTTGGCGCCGGCGCCGGCGCGTGGCAACTCGAGACCACGTAACCTGCCGCATCCAACCGCATAAAAAGCTCATTTTCCCAGCGCCGGGATCCGACGGCGTGGCCGATGATTAAAATATTAGTCAACCCAAGTTATTCTCGTTAAAGCAAAAATGGCTTGCTCTGGTATCTTTCCCCACAGTTCCTGGCAAGGGTTGCCCAAGGGGGGCTGCGGACTCTAGCGTTAATCATACGTTAATTTTTTTGAACACGAAGGCGGTTCAGGGCGCTATTGTTAGGCTGAAAGCACATGTCAGCCGGGCGCCCACGCTTTCGGTGACCAGGGTCAACCATGAACGCCGTTTCACATCCGAACTTGCCCTCAAGGCGAAAACTGCTGATCGTGTTCGGCACGAGGCCGGAGGCGCTCAAATGTTTTCCGGTGGCGCGCGCCGCGCTCGCCCATCCAGGCTTTACCACGGAAATATGTGTGACGGGCCAGCATCGCGAGATGGTCGATCAGGTCATTGAATTGACGGGCCTGCCGGTGCACTACGATCTCAACATCATGCAGCCAGGTCAGACGTTGTTCGACGTGACCTCGCGCGTGCTCCTCGGAATGGCGGGGGTGCTGGAGAAGGCGAAGCCGGACATCGTCATCGTCCAGGGCGACACAACCACCGCGATGACCGCGGCTCTAGCTGCCTTCTACAAGCGGATTCCGGTTGCCCATATCGAGGCGGGATTGCGCAGCCACAACATCAACTCTCCCTTTCCGGAGGAACTGAACCGCAAGATTGCCGGCAACATCGCCACTTGGCATTTTGCGCCGACCACCGAGGCGCGCGACAATCTCATCGCCGAAGGAAAGGCTGCGAACACCATCTTCGTAACCGGCAATACCGTGATCGACACGCTGCTGCATTTCTCCAGCGAGATCGATGCCGACAAGCTGATGAACGCCAAGCTCGCCGCTCGTTTCCCCTTCATCGATCCGACCAAGAAAATGATCCTCGTCACCGGTCATCGCCGTGAGAATTTCGATGGCGGCATCCAGAGGATCTGCACCGCGCTGAAGGCATTGTCGGCGCGCAGGGATGTGCAGATCATCTACCCGGTCCATCCCAACCCGAATGTGCGCTCCGTGGTCGACGCCGAAATCGGGACGGTGCCGAACATCCACCTGATCGACCCGCAGGACTATTTGCCGTTCCTGTACCTGCAGAAACAGAGCTACCTGGTGTTGACCGACAGCGGCGGCGTGCAGGAAGAGGCGCCTTCACTCGGCAAGCCGGTGCTGGTGATGCGGGAAAACACGGAGCGACCCGAAGGGATCGCCGCTGGTACTGCCCGGCTGGTCGGTACCGATATCGAAAAAATTCTGGCCAATGCCAATAGCCTGCTCGATGATGAGAGCGTCTATCGCGGCATGGCGGAGAGGCACAACCCATACGGCGATGGCCAAGCTGCGACCCGGATCGTTGAGGAATTGCTGAATCATGGCTGAAATCAAAACCGTTTCCGTTATCGGCATGGGCTATATCGGCCTGCCGACCTGCGCCATTTTTGCCAGCCGCGGACTCGAAGTCATCGGTGTCGATATCAATGAGGCGGTGGTCGCGAAGGTCAACCGCGGCGAAATCCACATCATCGAACCGGACCTGGATGGTTTGATCCAGAAAGTCGTCGCCAATGGCAAGCTCAAGGCATTCAGCACGCCTCAGCCGGCCGATGCCTATATTATTGCCGTTCCAACTCCGATCACCCCGGACCGCAAGCCGGATGTCAGCTACGTGCTTGCGGCAGCGCGAAGCATCGCTCCGGTGCTAAAACGGGACGACCTGGTGGTGCTGGAATCAACATCGCCGGTCGGCACGACGCGCGTCATGACAGCGCTGCTCGCGGAACTGCGACCCGATCTCAAATTTCCCGTTGCGCATGGCGAGGAAGCTGACGTCCTGGTCGCCTACTCTCCCGAGCGCGTGCTGCCGGGAAAGGTGCTGACCGAGCTGATCAACAATGATCGCTCGATCGGCGGACTGTCCCGAAAGTCTTCGGAGCGGACAGCGGCACTCTATTCAAGCTTCGTCGCCGGCGACCTGTTCATAACCCAGGCCGAAAGCGCGGAACTGGTTAAGCTGACCGAAAATGCGTTCCGCGATGTCAATATCGCCTTCGCCAATGAGCTTGCGGCGGTGTGCCAGGATCTATCGCTCAATGTCTGGGAGGTAATCGATCTCGCCAACCGGCATCCTCGCGTGAACATCCTGCAGCCGAGCCCGGGCGTGGGCGGCCACTGCATTGCGATCGATCCGTATTTTATCATCGACGCCGCACCGAACAATACGCGGCTGATCAGTTCGGCACGGCGCATCAATTCCGAGCGACCCTTGTCGGTGGTCAGGGACATCGAGGCATTGCTCGACCCGACCCGCAACCAGACGATCGCCTGTCTTGGCCTCAGCTTCAAACCCAATATCGACGATATGCGCGAGAGCCCGGCTGTCGAGGTTGTTAAGCTTCTGTCCAAGATTCCCAATATCAAGATCGTCGCTGCCGAGCCCAATGCGCGTCAGTTGCCACACGAGCTCGAGGGCAGCGGCATCATGTTCACCGATGCACTTTCCGCTATTGACCAATCCGATATCGTCGTCCTGCTGGTCGACCATCGACAATTCAATCTGATCGATCCCGAAGCGCTCAAGGACAAGAAGCTCGTCGACACACGAGGCCTGTGGACCTGGCGCAAGGCGCGCAAGCCCGACGCCCGCATCGAAGGCAAGAAATCCGAAATGGAACGCTCGCAGTCTCTCGCTCGCACCGGAGAAGCGGCATGAACTCGCATGACCCGGCATGGGCGCAACACTCCCTATTGGCATCACGCCGCCGCGAGTTTCTCGGTGCGACCATCCATGCGCTGACCATGGCCGAGACGCTGGCCATCGCAGACGAGGCGATGGCGACGCGGCGACCGCTTCATCATGTTGTCGTGAACGTCGCCAAGCTTGTGAACATGCGCAAGAATGCCGAACTGCGCGAGGATGTCGTCGGGGCGGATATGGTCAATGTCGACGGCAAAGGCGTGCTTTGGGGCGCGCGGCTCTGCGGCGTCGAGTTGCCGGAGCGTGTGACCGGCGTCGACGTCATGATCAACCTGCTTGCGCTGTGCGCCAAGCGTGGCTATCGCCCCTACCTTTTGGGCGCTGAACAGCACATTCTCGACGCAGTTGAAAGCCGACTTGCCAGAGATCATCCGAGCCTGGCCATTGCCGGCCGGCGCAATGGGTATTTCAAGGCGGAGGAAGAGGCCGCGATCGTCGAGGCCATCAACGCTTCAGGTGCCGACTGCCTGTTTGTGGCGATGCCGACGCCGAGCAAGGAGCGCTTTCTCAAGCGCTATCGCGACGTACTCGCTCCGAGTTTCGTCATGGGCGTGGGCGGCAGCTTCGACGTCTATGGTGGAAAGGTCGCCCGGGCACCGAAACTGGTTCAGGCGGCCGGCCTGGAGTGGCTGTTCCGCGTGGCGCAGGAGCCGCGACGCTTGTGGCGCCGCTACTACGATACCAACACCGCCTATGCACTGCTGCTGTGGCGTGAGTTCTGGTCTCGCCGGGGACGCCGAAACGTCAATCCGTAAGCTCGCGACTTTCAGACAAGCATGCCTCATAGCGCGGGATTTATGCGATCCGGAGCCGTGCCCTTAGCTTGCCGATGAAATGCGTCACGGCCGCGGGGTGAAACAACCAGGTCAGTCCCAGGAAAGCCGCAGCGCCGGCGACGCCGCCCGCCGCGAGCGGAAAGATCGCCGGCATATAGCCCAGCGCAGTGCTGGCGAGGCTGGCGGCCAATCCGGTGCAGATAGAAATTATGATTGAGACAGCGATGTCGCGCCAGGGCACCGGCACCGGCGTGAGCCTCTCGGCGATGACGATGCAGGCTGCAAGACCTGCCAGCGATCCGCCCGCCAACGCCAACGCCGCGCCAACCTCCGCCATGGTGGGAATCAACAGAAAAGACAGTGAAATCGTTGCCACCGAGCCGAAGGAATTGGCGATGATCAGCAACCACGGCCGCTTATGTGCGTGCACCACGACGCCATAAACGAAGCTTGTGAGATTGGCACAAAGAACGCTGAAGGCGATGATCGGGAACAGCAGGCCGAAGCGACCATGATATTCCGCGGGCAGCAGGAGTCGCGTGATGTCGCCGCTGAGCGCGATAAGCATTGCTGCGACCGGCAGGCAAAGGCGTATCATCAAGGCCATGAGTTGCGACAACAACCGCCCGGACGCCTCGGATCCCTCTTCGTCGAAGCGGCTGACCACTTCTGGAAATGCGCCCATGTTGATTGCGTTGGCGACCATATCGATCGGCTGCCGAGCCAATGCGTAGGCGGCTGCGAAGACGGCCACCGCGCCGGCATCGTAGTAGAGCTTGAGGAAGACGCGTTCAGCGCTGTTGAGACCGAAACCGACCAGCGCCATGATGACCAGGGGCACGCCGAGGGCAAAAAACTCCTTGTGGGTGAAGCGCGGCGGGCCGCCAATAACGCGCCCGGATGCCACCACGCACGCCACGATGCCGGCAATCAGCACGGCGAGGCTCGAGCCGAGCGATACCGTCAGAAACGAGCGTTGGAAGATAAGGATGGCGGCGATCGGCAAGGCGAGTTGCAGCAGGCCGCGCAGATATTCAAGCATCGAATAGAGGGAATGACGCTGCTGCATTTGCAGCACCGTCAACGCGAACCGGCTGATGGAGCCGGCAATCAGATAGCTGCAGACGGCGATTGCAAATTCGATCCAGCGCTCCGGCACGATCACCGCCGAGGCGATCACGGATATGATCAGGGCCAGCACCGTGGTGACAAGCAATACCTGTCCGGCAAGCATCAGGCTGCCACGGCTGACGTCGCCTTTTCCGCCAAGCCGCAACAAGGCAATGCGCAGCCAGTTGGTAACGGCAACATCCGTCATTTCGCCCACGGTGACCACCAGGGTCAGCAGGCCATACTCCGTCTGGTCGATCAGCCGCGTCATGACGACCAGCAGGAGCAGAGCGGAAACCCGCGTCAGCAGAATAGCTGGGCCATAGATGAGTGTGGAACGGAGCAGCAAAGGGTTGTTCCCGGAAAATTTGCCGTCGATTAATCGTTGACCGACGGGAATTCCAGCACGATGACGGCAAAGGGTGAACGGATACAGTTTGAACCAAAAGATTTGTCGTAAATCTTTTTTGGAACCTTTGCTTTACGGTCACCCGGCATCCGCAATCCAAATGGTGTCATGTTGCAGCGTCTCGCCCACAATAGAAAAATACATGTCTTGGTCGCAACGCCCTCGGGCGTTTCGGGACAAGGCGGCATTGACCGGATCATGGGGGCGCTGAAGCAGGAGTTCGAACGGCAAGAGATCGCCGACATCGATCTGCGCTTTCTTTCCAGCCGTGGCCCGGGACATGTCGGGCTTTCGATCTTCTACATGCTTGGTTTTTGCGCGCGGATGCTTGCGGCCCGCCTCGACAGACGCGCCGACGTCATTCACATCAATATATCGGTCTCCGGCAGCACCTATCGCAAGATGATGATCGCCGCCTGCGCCAGGCTGTTGTCGATACCATATGTCCTTCATCTGCATGGGGCGCAGTATCAGACATTCTGGAAAGATGATCATAGTTTCATGAGCCGCCGTATCAGGGCTCTGTTCGAGCATGCCGGCCGGGTGATTGTCCTGGGGGGGCTTTGGCGCGATTTCGTCGCCAGCCGGGCACCGGCGAACGGCGGCAATATTGTCATCGTTCCCAACGCCACGGCAGTTCCTTCCCTGGCGCATGTCGGCGGAGGCGATCACGTGCACATCCTGTTCCTCGGCCGCATCGGCGAGCGAAAGGGCGTGCCGCAGTTGGGCGAGGCGCTGGAGCGGATGAAACATCTCAGGGGTTGGCGTGCCACGATCGCCGGCGATGGTGAGGTCGAGCCGGCACGAGCGAGGTCGGTCGCTCTAGGGATTGCCGACCGTATTGCTTTTCCGGGCTGGGTGGGACCTGACGAGGTCGCATCACTGATCGCTTCGGCCGATATTCTGGTGCTCCCCTCGTTCGCCGAAAATCTGCCAATGTCAGTGATCGAAGGCATGGCGGCCGGCCTGGCTGTCGTGGCCACCCCGGTTGGCGCGGTCGAGGACATCATCACCCACGAACAATCCGGTCTGTTGGTGCCGCCCGGCGATGTGGCGGCGTTGACCGAGGCGTTAACTCGGCTGGTCGAGGATACGGCGCTGCGCGCGCGGCTTGGCGCCGCCGCCATGGCGGTGCACCGGGAAAGGCTTGAGCTTGCACCGTTTGTCGACGCGATCTGCGATGTCTGGAGATCGGTCGCGTCCGAGGCGCGATCGGTCAAGCGCTGACGCTGTCCTTCATTGTCGTCACTGCGGCGGGCCAAGCGCGAATTCGCGGTGGAATATCTCCAGGTTCAAAAGCGCCCATATCAGTTTTTCGTGGTCCGCGGCGCGCTCGGCGTGCTCCCTGACAATCTGGTCCAGCTTCTTGGCGCTCAAATAGCTACGGATGACCGAATGGGACGAACACAGATGGTCCCGTACATAATCGCTCATCGGCCCGCGGAACCATTCGGCGACGGGCACCTTGAAGCCGATCTTTGGGCGGTTGAGGACCTCGTCGGGAACCATGCCGGCCATGCAGTCGCGCAGGATCTGTTTGCTGTGCAGGAAGCCCAGCCTGTAACGATCGGGCAGTTGGCTGACGAAGGAAACCAGATCGCGATCAAGGAATGGCATTCGCCCCTCGATTGAACCGGCCATCATCACTCGGTCGCCCCGTTCCAAGAGGTTGTCGGGCAACCACGATGTCTGATCAAAAAACAACACACGGCGCAGATGAGATTCCGTCACACTCGAAGAGAACGGGAAATCGTTGCAGTCATGGCCGCAAGTGGCCAACCCACCGAGGAGCGAATCGCGTTCCCGCGCCGTCATGGCTCCAAACCAGGAGATCATCCGGGTGGCAAAGTCCCGTTCACCCGCGCTTCGGGCAAATATGTCGAACTTGGCCGATGCGCCGGGCAATGCGCGCATCAAAGGGGCGAGGAGATTGTTGTGAAGCGACGCTGGAACAAGTGACCGGTAGACACCCGCCAGAGACTCTGCGCGATGTTTGGGGTAGCCGCCGAGAATCTCGTCCGCCCCTTCGCCCGTAAGCACCATCTTGACGTCCCGCGAGGCTCGAACCGACATCAGGTAAATTGGAATGTCCGTACTTTGTGAAACAGGTGCCCCCCGATGGCGGACCATCTTGGGCAGATGATTCATCAGGTCATCCGCCTGGATGACGATTTCGCAATGATCGGTCTTGAAATGATCGGCGACGCGCCGGGCGAATGGAAGCTCGCTGTAAGCCTGTTCGCTGAAACCGACCGAAAACGTACGAATGGGGTTGTCGCTGTGCCTGGTCATCAGGGCAACGATTGCCGACGAGTCGAGCCCCCCGGACAGAAAGGCGCCAAACCGCGCATCACTGCGCATCCTGATCTCGACAGAACGGTCGAGCAATTCCAGAAATCGTCGCTTGGCGGTTCCTGGATCGATATCCGCTGTCAGATCGGTCTGATCCGGGGGCGCATAATAGCGCGTTTCCGTTACTTCCCCTTGCGACCACACAGCGTAGCTTCCCGGGTTGAGCTTGCGGATCTGTTTAAAAAGCGTCCGCGGTCCAGGCACGTAACGCCAGGTCAGATACTCGCGCACTCCATCCAGATCGAGCTGCTGGCCATCTGGCTGCGCAGACAACAACGCGCTGATCTCCGAGGCAAAC
The DNA here is from genome assembly GCF_040323125.1 of Mesorhizobium sp. M0062. Classification (NCBI taxonomy): domain Bacteria; kingdom Pseudomonadati; phylum Pseudomonadota; class Alphaproteobacteria; order Hyphomicrobiales; family Phyllobacteriaceae; genus Mesorhizobium; species Mesorhizobium sp. M0062. Next base: position 290,371 of record NZ_JAMYUO010000002.1, on the reverse strand, counting down.
GACAGCAAATTTCTGCCTTGCATGAGGTAAAGGGGTTTTTTTCCAAAGGGGTCGCGAGCGAGGATCAATTCGCGCCGTTGAGCGTCCCACAGCGCAAAAGCGAACATCCCGCTCAATCGGTCGAACATGGCCAGGCGCCACTGGTCATAAGCCCTGAGCAGCACTTCCGTGTCGGAGCGTGTGCGAAAACGGTGACCGAGACCGATCAACTCCTCACGCAGCTCGATGTAGTTGTATATTTCGCCGTTGAAAATAATCCGGAGCCGTCCGTCCTCGGTCTGCATCGGCTGATTTGAATCGGCGTTTAAGTCAATAATCGCCAGGCGGCGATGCACCAATGCCAACTGGTCCTCGCCTGTATTCAGGTCCAGGAGTTCGATGCCTTCGGCATCGGGACCACGATGCTGCAAGGCATTCGACATCCCGGCGGCCCGATCTTGTGGCTTCTCGACCCTGCGCCCAATCCAGCCGGCAATTCCGCACATTCTTTCCCTTGGCCCTCTTTCCCTTGTTTGCGTATGATTGAGGACACCAATCTACAGCGAATATATTAAATAGCTGCTCGGTGGAGTGATTTTAAAACTGAGCCTGATTTGGTTCGATCAGGCTCTCTCGGCTGCAACTGGAGACGACAGTCCTTGGGTTTCACGCGATTGATCGCCAGCAACCACGCAGACCGCTCGAGCCGATCCTGACGCGATGACGAGTTATGGCAGGCCTAGTGCCCGCAACATCTCCCGGTCCGGGATCGCAGGCCCCTTGGGTTGGATAACACTCATTCCGTAAGGATTGGAGAATTCCCAGGCCGACCACGGCATCGCGAAGCGTTCCGCCTCTCTGCGCACTGCCATGAGATAGCGCAGGCGATCAGCATCGAAAGCTCCCATGCGGCCATCCGCAGACATCAGGATAACGCCGAATTCGCCCACGAACAGGCGTCGGCTCGCTATGCCATGGGCTTCAGCCCAGTCGACCGCCTGACGGAAACCCGCTTCGAGCTGGCTCTGCCCCCAATTCTGCTCAAAGTATCGGGCGATCGTTTCACGCGCCGAGGCCATGTTCATCACCTCTTCGATCTGGCTCAAGCCGGCGGCGTCCATCTGCGCCTTGAGGGTTTCGGCGACCACTTCGGGCGTGCTGGCGTCGGCAGGCCAGGGAAGGCCGGAGGAGAAAGCGTTCTTGTCATCGGCCCGCTGGTGCGTGAAGCTGTGCGGATCATACATGTGGAAGCTGTAATAGACGTTGGGGTCGTCGAAGTTGGGGTCCAGGTTGACCAGTCCCGCGATGCTCCCGCCGCAGGCGCCGGTCGCGACGATGGTGAGTTCGCTGCTGACGGCGCGAATATCGCGAACCGTGCCTGCCATGATCCGCTGCCAGTCATCGCTGCCGCTTGAATCGCAAGGGTAGTAGGCGGGCTCGTTATAGGGCTCGAGGGCGACCTTGTCGGCGCCAATTTTGATCAGCATGGCAGCCACCGCCACTACCATTTTGCGATAGCGGGCAACACCCTCGCTGTCGGCCCCGCCATAGATCATTTCCATGCTGTAGGCCGGAACCTGGCTGACGCCATGCAGATCGAAAACCACCTTGAGCCCGCTTGAAACCACCCGCTGCACCGCAGCGGCAAGCATGTCCAGCGCCTGTTGTCGTTTGGCGCCCTCGCTGGCAAGCAGAGGGCCAGGGTCGACACTCAGCCGGACAAAGTCGAAGCCCATGGATCGAATGCGATCAAACTGGTCGCCGTCCGGCCAATCGGTGAGCGGCCTGCCGCCCGCAAGCCATTCCTTCTCGCTGCGATAGGGCGGCCATTTGTAGGAACCATCTTTCTCCACCGGCGACCAGTTGAGCCATTCATGGACGCCAACGCCGCGCTCAAGCGGGATCGGCGCCGCCTCGGCTGACAAAGCCATGCCAAGCGCGCACGCTATGACGTAGACAACTTTTCTCATCGCAAAACTCCGCGTCATGGCCGAAGATATTAACCGCGGGAACGGAAAAGAGGATGCCGCCACACGCTTTTTCGACGGGATGGTGTATGAGGATCAAAATCTTGGCGGAGCGCGGATGAGGGTCGGGTGGTATTTCAACCGATTGCGCAGCATGGAGTTGGCCGAGATATTGCATCGGTTGGACGAGCAGCGCCGGAGGACCGTTTCGCGCCGCCGCGACAACGGCTGGCAGCGCTATGCGTCGCCGCAGTTGCACCCGGTGCTGCACGGATTGCGGAATGCTGTGCCGGCCGCTGCGACACCAGCCCAGCGGCAAGCTATCGAGGCGGCTGCGCAAAACACTCTTCGGGGCCAGTTTTCAGCACTTGGGCAGACCTGGCCACAGCGAGACCCCTATACTCTCTTTCCACCCGAGCTCTGGCGCCTTGATCCGGTGACCGGCCGGCTTTGGCCAGGCCCCAAGACCCATACTTTCGATATCGATTTTCGCCATGCCACCGGCCGTGGCGATGTAAAATATGTCTGGGAAATCAACCGGCTGCAGCAACTGCCGCCACTGGCTGCCCATCTGCTTCTCACCGGCGATGATCAATCCCGTGCGGCCATCGAGGCGGCGATCGAGAGCTGGCATTTCGCCAACCCACCATTTCGGGGCGTTGGCTGGGCCTCGGGCATCGAGGTCGCGCTACGAGCCATCAGCCTGATTGTCACGCTCGACCTCGTCGGCGACCGGCTTGGCGCGGCGACGCGAGAAAAAGTCGGTGAAATACTGGCGGCAAGCGCCTATTGGCTGCCGCGGTTTCCCTCCCGTTTTTCGTCCGCCAACAACCATCTCGTCGCGGAATTGGCTGGCGAATATTTGATCGGTCTGGCTTTCGGGGCCGAGGTGGCTCGCGAGTCGCTCCTGGCTGAGGTGCTCAAACAGATCCTGGCCGATGGCGCCGGGGCCGAGCAGACCCCGACCTACGCCGCCTTCAGTGCCGAACTTTTCCTGCTGTGCGCTGCGGCGGCGCGCCAGGCCGGACTGCCTTTTCCCCAGCCCGTCGAAGCGCGTTTGGCCGCTTTCGCCAATTTCGCAGGCTGGCTCCCGCCGAAAACCAGCGGCTTCGGCGACAATGATGAAGGCCGCGTGATCACGCTGGGGGGCGAAACCGATTATGTCGGATCGGTCGCGGCCGCCATCCGTGGTTTTCTACGGATGCCGGGCAGCGCACCGGAGCCTGGCGATTTTCGTGCGCTTTTCTTCGGCGCGCCACCGCGGCCGGCGCCGGTGCCGAATGGATTGCATACATTCACGCAAGGCGGGCTCTCCGTCTGGCGCGGCGAGATGAATGGTCGCAACGTCCATCTGACATACGACCACGGCCCGCTGGGCTACCTTTCGATAGCGGCGCACGGTCATGCCGACGCGCTGTCGCTCACCCTGTGCATTGACGGCGATCCGGTGCTGGTCGACCCCGGCACATGGCTCTATGGTTCGGGGGGAGGCTGGCGCGACTGGTTCCGCTCGACGCCGGCGCACAACACGCTGAACCTAGAGGGTAAAAGCCAAAGCATCATCTCCGGGGCGTTCAACTGGTCGCACAAGGCGGTTGCGACATTGGTGGAGAGCGAGCCGGGGCCGCACTGGAGGCTGTGTGCCCGACATGACGGGTACAAAGGCCGCTTCGGCGTTGTGCATCAACGCGCCGTGACACGCGATGGCGACGGCATCCTCGTGACCGACCAACTGCTCGGCGGCAGCCGCGTCGCTGAGATCGTCTTCCAACTCGCCGCCGACCTCCACGCCAACAGGGATGGAAACATTGTCACGATATTGCGCGGCGCTGAACCTTTGATGACTATCCACTTTCCAGACGCAGCGATCCACATCCGTTCCGGCGGCGACACACCGGGCCAGGGCGGCTGGGTTTCGCCGCGTTTTGGTGCAAGGCAGCCAGCCGAACGCCTCGCATGGCGTGGCCAAGTAGGCGAAAAGGGAGTAGTCATCCGGCTCGCGCCAAGTCCGCCGCAGACCCGATAACGGGCAGGTTGCAGGCGCAGCGTTCGACATTAATTACGTTCAGATATTTAGCGGTTTTGACACCGTTGATCTGCTAATTTGGCCATGATTGTTCTGCCAGTCGCATCCCGATACACAGTTGCGGGCAGCATATGATAGGCTTGGCAATATGTGCTTCGCGACGAGCCGGATCACCATTTCACCACCTAGGAGCCACTGCATCGATGTTTTCGGAATTCGCCAGAGTGATCGTGGAAAAACTCTCACACATCGATCTGCTGACACTCGGTCTCCTGTTGCTCACGGCGCTGGGGAGCGCGGTGGTCGCCTACTGGCGAACGGTCGAACAGAAATCCTTCCGGGACTTTTTCGACTTCGCCTTTCCCGCGGAAGTCATCATGCACCCATCCGCGCGAGCGGACGCATTGTTCTGGATCACGAAAAGGCTGGTGATGCCCTTCCTGCTCATTCCCGCCGGTGTCACCTTCGTTGCCGCCACGGGATATGCAACAAACCAGGCAGTCGGCTGGCTCTTCAGCATCTCGCAACCGCTGATACCCGGCCCCGCCGGCCCAGTGACGATCATCCTCTTCACCGCAACCATGCTCGTTGCTTACGATATCTCCTACTACCTATATCACGTTGCCCAGCACCGTTTCCCGTTCCTGTGGGAATTGCACAAGGTGCATCATTCGGCCGAAGTGATGGTTGGGATCACCAAGGACCGGGTTCACCCCCTGGACGATCTGATGAACCGGATCTGGGACGGCGTCATACCGGGGATCAGTTTCGGCTTGTGGAGCCTGATTGCGCTTGATCCGGTCGAGATCGCCATATTTGGCATCAACGTCTATGTCATTCGCAACATTCTCATGATGGACTTTGTTCGCCACACGCATCTGAAGATTTCCTTCGGCCGGTTGAACGGCGTCATCTTGTGTCCGCACTGGCACCAGGTGCATCACAGTGTCGACCCTCGCCACTACGACAAGAATTTCGGGCTGCTTTTTTCATTCTGGGATCGCATATTCGGAACGCAGTTCATCCCGGATCCGGACGAAGACCTCAAGTTTGGACTGATAGATCGCGACGTACGCGACTATCAGTCGCTTTTCGGACTTTACGTGCTGCCGCTCAAGAAAATGGCAAACCATATCATGCGACTTTTTCAAAAGCGCATCGATGTCGCGCAGCCGCAGGACCGTCTCCAACCATGAACAAAATGGCTTCGATTGACGCTGTTGATGCGGAGCGACTGGAAATCGTCAGTTCGACGGATCGCCTGGCCGCCATCGAAGCCGAATGGGTAGACCTATGGCATCGTACCCATGCACTGATCTTTCAGAGCCATGCCTGGGTTTCGGCATGGTGGAGCACCGTGCGTGACCGCGACCGGCGCTCGCTGCGGATCGGCCTGGTATGGAGCGATGACAGGCTGGTCGCTGTCATTCCCCTGGCGATCGGCAGACGAAAAGGACTTCGGCTCCTCGAATGGGCCGCCAATAGCTATACGGACTATGGTGATATTCTTGTCGCGCCGGAATGCTCCCTATCGGCCCTCCAGAACCTCTGGAACCGGATCTGTTCGGCGGGTGGCTTCGATCTTGCTTTTATCAATCGTCTGTCGCCGGATGCGGCAGCCCGCAGGATTTTTACACCGGGCTCTTCCAGCGGCGTCAAGCTTCGCGCCAATCACCGGGAGGAAGTCAGTTATCGCGTCGCTGGACAGTGGGCCAGCGGAGCAGCATGGCTGGCGGACCAGCCGAAAAAGATGCGCCAGAACTATCGGCGCGGCATCAAGATACTGGAAGAAACAGGCGAAGTGAAATTCCGCCTCCTGTCGGCCGACGAGCCGCTGCAGCCATTGCTGGAGCGACTGTCGGCGCTGAAGCGCAGATGGCTGGAAAAGCACACGCGTGAATCCGACCTTTTCGAAGAGGGCGAGCCGGTTCTTGCCGCCCTGGTGGACGCGCTGTCACGCGCCGGTGTGCTGCGCATTTTCGTACTTGAATGCAATGGTGCGATGGTCGCGGTTTCCATCAACATCGTCCAGCACAACGTCATGATGGCATTCGTTACCACCTACGACCCTGACTTTAGCCGAGCGTCGCCGGGTGCGGTCCTGATTACGGAGTATATACAGTGGTCGTTTGATCACGGCTTGGGATTGGTCGATTTCCTCTGTGGCGGAGAGGCCTTCAAACATAGGTTTGCAACACAGGCCGTTACCCTCCAATCCGTTCTTGGGGCACGCACTGTGCAGGGCGCGCTCGCTTCTCTCGCTGATCGTATCTGTCAGACGATCCGCGTACGCTCACGCGGATTGGCGTCGGCGAATCCAGAGCGCCCGCCCGATGAGACTGCTTAATTTAGCTGGATAACTTGGGCATAAGCCGCCGAGCGTTGAGGGCTGGCGTGCGACATGGGCGCGCCATTCGAAAATCCGCGTCGATTGCGCCTCGGAATTGGGACCGAATGGGTCCGCAGGTGCAGACTTCAATTCCCGCAAATCACGTCTCTCGAGGCGCAGTTTGTCGTCTGCGAAGCGTTGCAACACGTTCGTTGGCGTCACAACGGTAGCAGGCTAGGTCCTGAGAATCATTGAAGATTTTTTCGGACAGGGCGCTACCATAGGTCGGCGTTTTTACTATGATTTCAGTAGCTTAGGTAGGCTGGTAGCGGGAGAGGGACTTGAACCCCCGACCCCAGGATTATGATTCCCGTGCTCTAACCAACTGAGCTACCCCGCCAGGGCGGCGAAAGGCCCGAAATCCGCCTTAAATCGAAAGGCATTTCGAGGCGTTCGCCAAGGTCGCGCGGATATAAGGTTGGGAGGGCGAGCCTGTCAAGCATCGATGCGCGAGGGGCGCCGGCATATTGTCGCCGGTAAAAGCTTTGCCGGGCTGGCATCTCCGGTAAGCCACCGGGGTTGAGTTCGACGGGGCACGCCGCTATGTCTCGGCCAAGAAATTAGAGTTTGAAGCTGATGAAGCCGCGCATTGCAGTCCTCGGTTGCGGATACTGGGGCAGCAACCACATCCGCACCCTCAAGGCGCTCGGCGCGCTGCATGCGGTTTCCGATGCCAATCGGGCGCGGGCCGAAGGCTTTGCCAGCGAGCAGGACTGCCTGGCGATCGAGCCCGACCAGCTGTTCGTGCGTGATGATATCGACGCCATCGTCATGGCGCTGCCGCCGCAGTTCCATGCCGATCTTGCCGTGCGCGCCGCTGAGGCCGGCAAGGACGTGCTGGTGGAAAAGCCGATTGCGTTGACCGTGCCCGACGCCGAGCGCGCCGTGCAGGCGGCCAGGGACAATGGCCGCGTGTTCATGGTCGGCCATGTCTTGCGCTTCCATCCCGCCTTCGAGACGCTGAAGGCGCTGATCGACAATGGCGAGCTCGGCGAGGTCCGCTACATCCACTCGCACCGGCTCGGCCTCGGCAAATTCCACACCGAGAACGACGCACTGTGGGATCTGGCGCCGCACGATTTGTCGATGATCCTGGCCATCACCGGCACCGAGCCGATCGAGGTCAGGGGCGAGGGGGCAGCACTCCTCGACAATCTCAGCGATTTCGCGCATCTGCACATGCGCTTTCCCAATGGCTTGCGCAGCCATCTCTTCACCTCGCGGCTCAATCCCTATCGCGAGCGGCGGCTGACCGTGGTCGGCACCAAGGCAATGGCGGTGTTCGACGATGTCGAGCCCTGGGAGCGCAAGCTGGCCGTCTACCGCCACGCGGTGTGGCAGGACAGCGGCCAGTGGGCCTTCACCACCAACGAGCCATCCTATGTCGCGGTCGGCCAGGGCATGCCGCTGACGCGCGAGCTCGAGCACTTTATCCAGTGTATCGAGACGCGGGCCGAGCCGCGCACCAGCGGCGAGGAAGCCATCAGGGTGCTCCGCATCCTGACGGCGGGTACAGTCACGCACACAAAGTCCTGAGACCGTTTCGAAACTCTGCCCTTAAGGCAGATCGAAACTAAAACTGTCTCCGAGAGGGTAGTGTTTACTCTGCGGGAATCTGCGCCGGCCTGGCTGCGAGCCGGCTGAGCATGGCTTCGGCCTCGGCGCCGCGCTCGGAGCGCTCGATGAAGCCGCCGCCGAAGACGCGGGCTTCGTTGCCGTCGTCGGAATAGAGCACGCAGGCCTGTCCGGGCGCGATGCCGGACTCGCCGTCGGCCAGTTCGACAAAGGTGCTGCCGGCGCGGTGATGCAGCACGGCCGGGCGCGGCGGCCGCGTCGAGCGGACCTTGGCGAACAGCTCCATGCCGGCGGCCGGAATGTCGGACAGCGCGCGATCGCCCAGCCAGTTCATGTTGCGCAGATAGATCTTGTGGGTCTCCAGCGCCTCGCGCGGGCCGACGATGACACGGGCCCGGTCGGCGTCGAGATGGACGACGTAAAGCGGCTCGCCCGAGGCGATGCCGATGCCGCGGCGCTGGCCGATCGTATAGCGCAGGATGCCGTCATGGCGACCGAGCACGCGGCCGTCGATATGGACGATGTCGCCTGGGTTGGCGGCAGCTGGCTTCAGCTTGGCGATGATGTCGGAATATTTGCCCTGCGGCACGAAGCAGATGTCCTGACTGTCCTGCTTGGCGGCAACGGTCAGCCCCATTTCTTCGGCGATGGCCCGCACCGCAGGCTTGGACAGCCCACCCAGCGGAAAGCGCAGATAGTCGATCTGCGCCTGCGTGGTGGCAAACAGGAAATAGCTCTGGTCGCGGTCGGCATCGACGGGCCGGAATAGCGCGCGGTGGGCGCCATTGGCCCCGGAGCGGATATAGTGGCCGGTGGCGAGCGCATCGGCGCCAAGGTCCTTGGCGGTGGCCAAAAGGTCGGCGAACTTCACCGTCTGATTGCAAGAGACGCACGGAATGGGCGTTTCGCCGGCGACGTAGCTTTCGGCAAACGGGTCGATGACCGCCTTACGGAAGCGCTCCTCATAGTCGAGCACGTAATGCGGAATGCCCAGTGTCTCGGAAACGCGGCGGGCATCGTCAATGTCCTGGCCGGCGCAGCACGACCCGGCCCGGTGCGTTGCGGCGCCATGGTCGTAGAGCTGCAGCGTGACGCCGACGACATCATAGCCTTCGCGCTTCAAAAGGCCGGCAACGACAGACGAATCCACACCGCCCGACATGGCGACGACGATGCGGGTGTTTTGCGGGCTGGCGGGAAGGTCGAGGCTATTCATGGTTCTTTCGTTCTGCGTGGCGCTTCAATGGCAGTGGCGCGAATATAGGTCAACCACACCAGCGGCGCCAGCTTTGCGGCGGTGCCGATTTTGCGGGAAAATTGCGCGCCTGCCCGCCGTTGCCTCAAATGCCGACGAAAAGACTAACGCGGCGTTCATGATCCTTACCTACTCATTAGGGTTCGCTTAGGCAATTTTTAAAGCTGTGGCGGTAATGTGGTGGGGATTGGGTCTTTGAGTTTTTAGTAGAGAGTACGATGACCGATCTTGTTAGACCGCGAGTCAAATATGTTATTGGGCCTGACGGCAGCCCTCTTACGATTGCCGATCTTCCGCCGACGAATACACGTCGCTGGGTTATCCGGCGCAAGGCGGAAGTGGTTGCTGCGGTGCGCGGCGGGCTTTTGAGCCTCGACGAGGCATGCCAGCGCTACAAGCTGACCACCGAGGAATTCCTGTCCTGGCAAGCGTCGATCGACGAATACGGCCTTGCCGGGCTGCGCACGACGCGCATCCAGCAATACCGGCACTAGAGCCAGGACCACAATAGAAAAGGGCGCGGTAACCGCGCCCTTTTGCCTGTCGGTAATGCCTGCTGCTCAGACCGTCAGCACCACCTTGCCGATCGGCCTGGTGGCGAGAAAAGCGTGCGCGGCGCCCGCCTGTTCGAGCGGAAAGCTCTTTGCCACATGGACCGCAAGCTTTCCCGCATCGACCAGTTTGCCAAGTTCGACGAGGCCTTCACGGTCGGGCACGACGGACATGCGCTCGACGCGGATCCCACGCGCAGCAGCCTTGGCTCGGGTGGTGTCGTGGAAATTGAGCAGCGACACCAGGACCCCACCGTCCTTCAGGACTGTCAGCGATTGGTCGGCATGGTCGCCGCCCATCGGCTCCAGCACCAGGTCGACGTCGCTGACCTCGGCGGCGAAATCTCCCTTGGTGTAGTCGACCACTTCATCGGCGCGGAGCGAGCGGACGAAATCGAGTTTCTTCGGGCTGGCGGTGGCGATGACATAAGCGCCGTGCGCCTTGGCGATCTGCACCGCCAGATGCCCGACGCCGCCGGCGGCGGCATGGATCAGCACGCGCTGGCCGCGCTTCAGGCCGCCATGGTGGACAAGGCCTTGCCAGGCAGTCAGGCCGGCCAGCGGCAGCGCGCCTGCATGAAAGTGATTGATGCCTTGCGGCTTCGGTGCGATTTCATCGGCCGGGGCGACAGCGAGTTCCGCATAGGCTGCGGCCTGCTTGGGAAAATGCGGCATGCCGAACACGGCGTCACCGACCTTGAGGCCGCCATCGACGCCTGGGCCCACCGCCTCGACCGTGCCTGAAATATCCCAGCCCAAAGTGAAGGGCGGTTCGCCCAGCAAAGGATAGTAACCGGCGCGCACCGAGCCATCGACCGGATTGATGCCGGCGGCATGCACGCGCACGAGCACTTCGCCTGACTTGGGCGAGGGCGCGGGGCGATCGGCGATGACGAGGACGTCGGGTCCGCCGACTGAATTCTGGACAACGGCACGCATGGGAGGCTCCTGCTGGGGTTTCTGTGCCACTATCATTTGGATAGTAATATTCCCTTGTCCAGTATGTACCTTTTCCATATATAGGCACCTCATGGATAGTGATAATGATTGCGGCTCCGGCTATGACGCCTTCCAGCGGACGTGTCCTTCGCACGCCGTGCTCGAGATGCTGGCCAGCAAATGGGTCTATCTGACGGTTTGTGCGCTGCGCCGTGGCCGGATGCGCAACGGCGAACTGGCGCGTAAGCTCGAAGGCATCACGCCTAAAATGCTGACGCAGACGCTGCGCGTCCTCGAGCGCGACGGGCTTGTGCGGCGCGAAATCTTTCCGGTGATCCCGCCGCGGGTCGAATATGAATTGACCGAACTTGGCCAGAACCTGGCGGGGCTGCTCACCCAGATACGCTCCTGGTCGGAAGAGCATGTGCCTGACATCAAGCAAGCGCGGGCGAGGGCGGCTGCGAACCTGGACAGGGATTTGGCACGGGCCTGAAGCTGCGGCCGCCTTACGGGCCGGATCAGCAGCGCCGGGGCTTTTTGGCGCGCTACACGCAAAGCAAAGCGCGGCGTCAGGCGGCGCCGGTCGGGTTAAAACTCTGCCGTCAGCCGATCATGGCGCTGCGACCGCCGAGTTCCGCGTCGCGGATCTTGGTGTCGCGCGATTCCAGCATCTCGGCCTTGGAAAGCTCCGCTTCAGCTTCGCCGAGTAATGATTCGGCAGCGCTTCGCTGCTGGGCGAGGTCGCTTTGAGAGTTTCTGAGGTTATCACGGCGCAGACGCGCCGCCTTGGCGAAGGTCGGATAGGCAAAATGATTGATGTCGGTGATGCCGGCCTTCTTCTCCTCGGCGGTGATCTGAAGCTCCAGTTCAACGGCCATGCGCTCGAACTCGGCGATCATCATGTCGAGCTGCAGCAGCTGCCGCCGCTTCTCATTCACCTGAAATTGCTTCAGCCGAACGAGGTTTTCACGTGACTTCATGATTCGGTACTCCCGGAAACGCACACCTGCACATATCGTCCAATCCGCCCGCCAGGGCCTGGCGCCGCCCGTATCCACCGGCATTCCCCGAACTATGGGAAACAAATCCCTAAAGTTTTTTGCCGGCGGTAACCATTCGTTTACGCGCATTGTTAATCATAAGGGCGAGGACTTAAGGCCGGGTAAAAATTCCGGCTCCCGATACGGAAGCCGGCCAGCGAGTCCCTTGAGTCACTTAGTCCGACTTATTAATGTGTTGCATTAGCGATTTGGTTCTGTGATTCATCATTAGATTCAAGAGGGTGTAGAAAGGGGTTAAAAAATCTGGTACCGTCCTTGGTGCGGAATTAGGTTTTGTTAACCATTCGATGGCAGCCTCTGTTCAGGCAATCACTGCTCCGGTCCCGGATGGGTCGTGACATGGTCCGGCGGCAGAAAAGGGGAATGAAATGCGCGTTCTGCTGATAGAAGACGACAGTGCAACCGCTCAGAGCATCGAGCTGATGCTCAAATCTGAAAGTTTTAATGTTTACACGACCGACCTCGGCGAAGAAGGTGTCGATCTCGGTAAACTTTATGATTACGATATCATTCTTCTCGACCTCAACCTTCCCGATATGTCCGGCTACGAAGTCTTGCGGACACTTCGCCTGTCCAAGGTGAAGACGCCGATCCTGATCCTGTCCGGCATGGCCGGTATAGAGGACAAGGTGCGCGGCCTGGGCTTCGGCGCCGACGACTATATGACCAAGCCGTTCCACAAGGACGAGCTGGTCGCCCGCATTCATGCCATCGTGCGCCGTTCCAAGGGCCATGCCCAGTCGGTCATCACCACCGGCGACCTGGTGGTCAATCTCGACGCCAAGACCGTCGAAGTCGGCGGCCAGCGCGTGCATCTGACCGGCAAGGAATACCAGATGCTGGAGTTGCTCTCGCTGCGCAAGGGCACCACGCTGACCAAGGAAATGTTCCTCAACCACCTTTATGGCGGCATGGACGAACCGGAACTGAAGATCATCGACGTTTTCATTTGCAAGCTGCGCAAGAAGCTCGACGCAGCATCCGGTGGCCAGAACTACATCGAGACGGTCTGGGGTCGCGGCTATGTGCTGCGCGAGCCGGAAGACATCCGCGTCAGCGCCTGAGCGAACATCATCCAATTGAATTTAATGAGAAAACCCGGCTCAGGCCGGGTTTTTTGCTGTCCTTCTTGGCCGAGGACGTGCCGAGTCAGGCGGCAACCTTCAAGGTACGAAAACGTTCGAGCAGTTGCGGCCGGTTGAACGGCTTCAACAGATAACCCTGGGCGCCGGCGCGCTTTGCCTTCATGATCGAGGCAACATCGACCTCGACCAGCGAGATCAGAATCTGCGGTTTGATCGTGCTCTCCATGGCGCGAACCTGGCGAATGACGTCGACCGCTTGCATGTCCGGCAGGGCGCCGTCGACGACAATCACATCAGGCATCTCGGCAGCGCACATCTCGACAGCATCAAGTCCAGTTGCCGCTTCGATCACCACCATGTCGGAGCCGCCAAGAATCCGTTTTGCAACCTTTCTGATGACGCTCGAATCGTCGACAAACATGCAGCGCTTCATTTCCGGGTCCTCTTTGCCATGGTGCGAACCGGCGGCATCCGGGTATCGGGATGCACACTAGGCCAATCTGGTAAAGAAGCAGAAAAGCCGTTAGGTAAAGTTTTTACAAACATGTCGTTTGCAGCCCCATTCGGCAGGGGCGTTGCCGGCAATGAAACTTGCTTGTTCTGAATTTCCGCAAATATCAGCGGGAAAAGATACTTGATTGTTCTTGATGCTCGGACGTCCTGCCGAGCGGCTTCGCTCAGGCCGCGGACAGCACGATCTCTTCGGCGGTAGCGTGAATCGAGATCGTCATGTTGGCCTCACGCGCCAGCAGCAGCGTGTAGTAGGGCTGGACGGTATGGGCGTCGATAGGCTCCTCGGGCTTGTTGCCGGAATGGAGTTCGAGGAATTTCGGCGGCACGCGCAGCATCGGGCCGCTTGCGGCAAGCGCAAAGCGCGGCTCTGTGTCGAGGTTTTCCAGCGTGACCACCAATCTGCCACCGCGCGGGATGGCGGCATTGGCGACAAGCAGCAAATTGAGCAGCAGCTTGACCTTGTTCTTCGGCAGCAGGGCGCGAACCCCGTTCCAGATCAATTCCGGCTTCTCGTTCTTCAGGAAGGCGATGGCGACGGACTCGGCATCGCCGGTGTCGATCATCATGCCCGCCGAACCGGCGGCACCGAAGGCGATGCGGGCGAATTGCAGGCGGGCCGAAGCGTTTCTGGCGCTCTGCCGGATCAGTTTCATGGCGTCTTCGTCGGCGCCGCCCTCGTCCAGGAGTTCAAGGCCGTTGTTGATGGCGCCGACCGGCGAAATGATGTCGTGGCAGACTCGGCTGCACAACAAGGCTGCGAGATCGGGTGCGGAGAGAGAGAAAAGCTCAGCCATCGGCGAAAAATCCCTGCTAAAATTCACATCCTGGTGGCCGCGCGGCCGACAGCCACGCTCACCACCCGAATCACGCTCTTTCCCCCAGGCATTCTGAATACACAGCGCCCGAGCGTGCAGCAACAATCCACAATTCTCGTGAGAAAAAACGGCATCTTTGCACAGGATGGGAGCCCGCGCAGACAGTCAGAAACAGCCTTCGAACCGCCATGTTCATGTGGGAGGTTAATGGTTGAAAAAGGATTACGGCATAGTTTGCCCGTAACAGTCATCCTTAACGGCCGCCTAAAGAGCCGGACGGGGTGCGAGGCGTCGGCGAAAGTGCTCCCTGACGGAGATTGGAAGCATGGTTTCCCGATTCTACGACCGGACGTTTGTCCGCGTCTTCTTCATGGCGATTGCGCTCATGGGCGCTCTCGCTTTCTCAACCTCTGCGTCGCGGGCACAGGAATACACCGCTCAGGAGATCGTCGATTCCGGTCACAAGTTCTTCGGCGCGACGTCGGGCGGTCTCGCCACCGTCGTCGAGAAGATTTTTGCCTCCTACGGCCTGCCCAATGGCTATCTGCTCGGCGAAGAGGGCTCCGGCGCGCTGATCGGCGGCCTGACCTATGGCGAAGGTACGCTCTACACCAAGAATGCCGGCGACCATAAGGTGTTCTGGCAAGGGCCTTCGCTCGGCTGGGATTTCGGCGGCGAGGGATCGCGGGTGATGATGCTCGTCTATAACCTCGACGACGTCAGCAATCTCTACAATCGGTTCGGCGGCGTTGCCGGTTCGGCCTATGTCGTGGCCGGCGTCGGCTTCAACGTGCTGCAGAACAACAGGGTGCTGCTGGTGCCGATCCGCACCGGCGTCGGCGCGCGGCTTGGCGTCAATCTCGGCTATCTGAAGCTGACGCAGAGGCCGACCTGGAATCCCTTCTGAGCGATTCCGACCACACTTCGACCCGATCAACAGATTCTGACCCGCTGCAGCTGCGGCAAACCCTTGCCGCAGCGCTGGATTTGCGTCATGCGAACATGGCAAAGTCCAGACTTGGCGGTTGCCGGATAGCGGCCCGCCCGTAACGGGTAGTCACCTTGGTTCAGTCGATCCTGTTCTTCGCCCTCGGCTTTCTGTGTGCAGGTTTTCTGGCACTGCTGGTCGCGCCGGCCATCTGGCGGAGGGCGGTCGCGCTGACACGCAAGCGTGTCGAGGCGTCGGTGCCGCGAACGCTGGCCGAGATCCAGGCCGACAAGGACAGCTTGCGGGCCGAGTTCGCCATGACGACGCGCCGGCTCGAAATCAGCATCAAGACGCTGCGTGAGCAGGCGAATGAGCAACTCGTCGAAATCAATCGGGGCCACGAGGCGCTGAAAGGCCTGGCGGTCGAGCGCAAGGACAAGAAGCAGGCGCTTTCGGAGCTCGGGGAAAAAAACGAATTGCTGCTGCATCGCGAGCAGCAGATACAACAGCTGTCGGACAGGCTTGCACAAACAGAGCGCATGATGGAAAAGCGCGCGCTCGAGCTGGAAAAGCTCGAGCATATGTACGACGACGCGTCCTTCTCCTCCAGCAATCGTCAGATCGAACTGGTGGCTCGCGAATCCGAGCTGGAAAAACTTGCCAACGACATTTCAGTGCTGCGCGGCCAGCGCAAGGAGGCCGACAGGCGCCATCAGGAAGTCGTCGCCGAGGCCAAGGCCACGCGCGATGCCTTGAAGGCCGAAAAGAAAAGAACCGCCGACCTCGACAGAAAGCTCGAGCGTCTGCTCGCCACGCTTGCCGATCGCGAGGACAAGCTCGATCGCCGCGAAAAGGAACTGGCCCGGCTTCGCGAACGGGTGAAGGGCGAGGCTGCGGGAGGCGCCGCGGCTGCTGGCCTGGTTGGTGCGCAAGACAGTGCCCGCGCCAGAAACGAGGACATCGACAAGACGCTCGCCAAGCTCGAAGGCGACCGAGAGCGGCTCGAAGCCAGGCTGACGACGCTGGCCCGCGAAAACAAGCGGATGAAGGCGGAGCTTGGCGGTTCTGGATCCGCGAAGCCCGGGAATGGCCCCGGCAATGGCAATGATGCCGGTTCTGCCTTGCGCGAACAGATGAACAATCTGGCGGCTGAGGTCGTCCATTTGACGGCCAAGCTCGAAGGACCGGATTCACCGATCGCCAAGGCGCTGGCGGCGCCGCAGCAAACGCGGTCAGGAACCACCAGCCTCGCCGATCGCGTCCGGGCGTTGCAGAAGGCAGATTTGCCGAGCTGAGTTTCGAGCCCCCGCTTGGAATTGCCTGACTACGCCTATCAGGGCGAAAAATGATGCAGCGCGATGGCTGAGGCGGCCGCAACATTCAGGCTGTCGAACCCTCCCGACATCGCGATCCGCACCGTCCGCAGGCGAGTGAGCAGCCTCTCCGGGAGGCCCTCGCCTTCGGTGCCGAGATAGAGCGCCAGTCGTTTCGGTCGCGCAGCATCGCGAATGTCAGCCTCACCACGCGGCGACAAAGCGACCTGGCCGAAGTCCAACTCGCCGAGCTTCGCGATGAAAGCTTCAGTGTCGCCGAAGGACGCAAAGGGCACCTTCAACGCGGCGCCGACGGAGACGCGGATCGCCTTGCGATACAGTGGGTCGCAACAGGTGGCGTCGACGAAGACGGCATCGGCGCCGAAGGCGGCGGCATTGCGGAAGATCGATCCGATATTGTCATGGTTGGCGATGCCGATGAGAACGACGATCAACGCTTCGGCAGGCAAGGTGTCGAGCAAGGCCTCGGCGGGCTGTGGCGTGCCCTTGCTGCCGATCGCCAATATACCGCGATGCATGTGGAAGCCGGCGATCCTATCCATGACGGCGCTTGCCGCAACGTAGACCGGCAGGTCGGCAGGGGCCTTGCGCAGGATGTCATCGAGCCCGACCAGCCGGTTTTCGAGGACCAGGACCGACTCCGCAGCAAAGCGTCCGGCTGACAGCAGGACGTCCAGCACCACCTTGCCTTCGGCGACGAACCGGCCATGGCGGCCGGTGAGATCGCGCTCGCGGATGTCGAGATAGGCGGCGACCCGCGGATCGCGCGCGTCGTCGATCTGGATCGGATCCATCAATACCTCGGCCGGCGAAAAATCGTCAGCGAGGTAAGGAGCGATCGGAGCCGCCAGTCAAGCCCTGCAGGTCAAGTCCCGGCGCGGCGCAGACGCGTTGCCATCTGGGACAAGTCGCCTATCCCGAAAATGCCGTCCAGCATGCGCAACAGTTCGCGCACCGCTTCGGACTTGCAGGAATAGTAGATCATCTGCCGGTCGCGGCGGGTCTCGACAAGATCGAGCGCCCTGAGCTTGGCCAGATGTTGCGACAAAGCGGACTGGCTGAGCATCACCTTTTCGGCGATCGCGCCGACCGACATTTCACCGTCGGCCAGATAGCTCATGATCAAGAGCCGCTTTTCGTTGCCCATAAGGGTCAGAAATGTCGCCGCCGATTCGGCATTGGCGATTAGTTTGGTCGAGACCATCGATGCCCCATGTTTTCCTGCTCATCCAAACGCTATGGGGGCAAATAGCGTTGGCTGCTATAATTCAGCTATGGATCACGCTGCTGATTCAGCGTCGCCTGAATCGTAGATCATTTCGCCCAAATCTCAAGACGTGCTTTTGATTCATGACGATTATCCTTGCGTAGCTGGCGCACGACCGGCTTTGGCCATGTCGACCAGAACCGGCCGCAGGTCGCGCGCGGTCTTCAACGGCTGCGGAAAATAGACCCTGCAAACGGTGTCGCCCGATGCCAGGTCCATGCCATCGGCATCGAAGCCGGTCATGGTCCAACCATCACCTTCAACCTTGGCGAAATGATGGGCATAGACGGCGATGGCGTCGAGATGGTCGGCATTCATGTGGTCGAGAGCGGATTGTTCGCTGGCGGCCAGCTCGTCGACGATCGGCCCCTCGGTGATGAGATCGCCACGGTCGAGCAGGTAGGCCTTGCCGAAGCCGCCATTCAGGCTGGCGCGCTCCGGCTCGAGGCGAAAGATCGAGAAATCGCCGAGCTCGGCATAGAGCTTTGCCTTGGGATTGCGGTTGAGATAGCGCCGCTCGGCGCGGGCATGCGCGCTCGACCCGCGTTCCAGCGGCTGCGCCCGGCAGACCAGCGTTATCCTGGGATGCGCCAGCGGATCGCCCTTGCCGGGTTCGCCGACAAGCAGCGAGCAGCGCGGCTCGGCAAGGATGGCGCCGGTATGGGCTGACAGCGCCGAGACAAGGATCAGAGGCGTGCCATCGATGTCGGTGGCGACTCCGACCCTGGAGGCCAGCGGTGCGCCGGTCGACGGCTCGATCACCGCGAGGGCGCCGAAACGGGCGCTGCGAATCAGCGTTGCGGCCAGCCTGATCGCCTCGGCGTCCGTCGCGCGAATGACGTCCTTCTTCGGCTGGTCCAAAATGCTCACCAGGTAAGTTGATTTTCTAAATCCAGTTACTGGCCAATCATGCCGGCTTTGACAAGCGCTTTGATCTCGGCTGTCGAAAAGCCGAAGCGCGCCAGCACAGTCTGGGGCAGCTGATCGTCATCTTCAGACATGCCGGCAAGCGCCGGCTGCGAGGCCGAGAAGCGTGGCGCGGGCGCGGGGCGCTCGAGCGCACCGGCCTTCACAAATGCGTGACGCGCCCGGTTGTGCGGATGATCCCTGGCTTCGGCCAGCGACAGAACCGGCGCCACGCAGGCATCGCTTGCGGCAAACAGCGCGTCCCAGTCGTCGCGTGTCTTCTGCCGGAACCGGTCGGCAATGGCCGCGCGCATGTCCGGCCACAACGCCTTGTCGTATTGGCCGCGGACAAAATCCTCGCCGAGCGGCAGCAGCCTTGCGAATGCGGCGAAGAAGCGCGGCTCAAGGCAACCGACCGCAACGTGGCGTGCATCCGCCGTCTCATAGGTGTCGTAGAAGGGCGCACCGGAATCGAGCAGGTTGGCGCCGCGCCGGTCGCTCCACAGACCTGCCGACATGAAGGCGTGTATGGGGGCCGCCAGCATCGAAGCGCCCTCGACCATCGCTGCGTCGATCACCTGGCCTTTGCCGGAGCGCGAGCGCTCGAACAGCGCTGCAAGCACCCCGGCGATCAGCATCATGGCGCCGCCGCCATTGTCGGCGATCAGATTCAGCGGCGGCACCGGCCGGCCTTCCTCCCGGCCGATGGCATGCAACACACCGGAATAGGCGAGGTAGGTGATGTCGTGGCCGGCGCGACCTGCGAGCGGCCCGTCCTGGCCGAAGCCGGTCATGCGGCCGTAAATCAGCGCCGGATTGCGCGCCAATGCAGCATCCGGGCCGAGACCAAGCCGCTCCATCACACCGGGGCGAAAGCCTTCGACAAACAGATCGGCCTTTTCGGCAAGGCGCAGCAGCAGTTCCGTGCCTTTTGCCTGCTTGAGGTCGACGCGCAGGATGGAGCGGCCGTGACGGTCGAGATTGTGCGCATCGGAGAGCGGCAGCAGGGGTTGGTCCGAACCGGTGCGCTCGATGCGCAGCACCTCGGCGCCCATCTCCGACAGCATCAGCCCGGCCAGCGGCACCGGGCCGAGCCCAGCCATCTCGATGACTTTCAGGCCGGCCAGCGGACCGGTCTTCACTGCGCCGGCCGCCATGGCCGTCTATTTCGGCGCCATGCGGATTGCCCCATCGAGGCGGATGGTTTCGCCGTTCAGCATCTGGTTTTCGACGATATGCAGGGCGAGCGCGGCATATTCGGATGGCTCGCCGAGGCGGGACGGGAAGGGCACGGCCGCGCCGAGCGAATCCTGCACCTCCTGCGGCATGCCGGCCATCATCGGCGTCTTGAAGATGCCGGGCGCGATGGTGCAGACGCGAATGCCGGAGCGCGCCAGGTCGCGGGCAACCGGCAGCGTCATGCCGACGACGCCGCCCTTGGATGCGGCATAGGCGGCCTGGCCGATCTGGCCATCATAAGCGGCCACCGACGCGGTGTTGACGATGACGCCGCGCTCGCCGCCCTGCAGCGGTTCGAGTTTGGCGGCACGGTCGGCAACGAGGCGGATCATGTTGAAGGTGCCGATCAAATTGATCTCGATCACCTTGCGGTACTGGTCGAGCGGATGTGGACCATCCTTGCCGATCGTCTTCACGCCGATGGCAATGCCCGCGCAATTGACCAGGATGCGCGCTGGCCCAAGTCTCTTTTCCACCTCGGCGACCGCGGCCGCACCGCTGTCGGCGCTGCTCACATCGCACTGGATGGCGGCGCCGCCAATGTCGCCCGCTACCTTCGATGCCCGGTCGATGCCGATATCGAAGATGGCGACGCGCGCGCCCTTGTCGGCCAGCGCGCGGGCGGTTGCCTCGCCGAGGCCGGAGCCGCCGCCGGTTATGATCGCAATCTGGCCGTTCGGGTTCATGCTGCATGCTCCGTGCTGTTCCGGGTCATGCTACGGAGGTCGCCGCCATGGTGCAACCTGACCAATGGGGATCCATCGCGACCGGCGCCGCGACCGATCCTGGAGCTCAGGCCATCACTGGTGCCTGCTCCGCGATCCTGGCAAGGCTGGCATGGCCGACCTCGCCGGAGAGCCGCGCCACGGCACCGGGCACGATCTCGTGGGACAGCAGCCGGTCGAGGTCGACCGGGCGCGGCATGGAGATCTGGCCGCGGGGGATCTTTCTGAAGCCGAGCGGGCCGTAATAAGGCTCGTCGCCGACAAGGATCACCGCCGGCGCGCCGGCCTTGGCGGCCGCCTCCAGCGCGATCGCCACGAGCCGGCGGCCGATACCGAGATTCTTGAAGGCGGGCCGCACGGCGAGCGGCCCGAGCATCAGCGCGCGTCCGGCGCCGGCGGCGATGCGGGTCATGCGCACCGAAGCAACGACGATGTCGCCATCCATGGCGACAAAGGATAGCGAGCGCTCGTGGCCGCCGGTCTCGCGAATCTTGTAGGCGGCCAGCACGAAACGGCCGGGGCCAAAGGCTTCGTCGTTGATGGCTTCGATTTCGGGATCATGCGCCGGAGTTTCCGGCAGGTATTTCACGTCGGCAAGGCTCATGGTCTTCGCGGTCCGATAAAGAGGAAAGGTTGCTGCAAGCGGCAGCGTTCGCCAGTCAGCGCTTTCTAAGCGCGGGCGCCCTTTCGTCGTCGGTCAAACCGGATCAAGCCAAGATCGAACATGCGGAGTGTCCGCTAGCATCAATTTCCGGCGGCTGCAATCGGCTGTTTTCATCCGGCGTTTCATACGAGTGACGCTCTGTTCAGCAGATGACGGCTTCGACATTGCCGCCTTGCGACTACATTGGCCAAGGCACGCAAGGAGATTTCGTATGGGATTGCTGGTCGAAGGCAAATGGCAGGACCGTCCGGCCAATGTCGATAGCAGCGGCAGGTTCATCCGCGCCGAGACGCAGTGGCGTGACTGGATCACGCGCGACGGCGCGCCGGCGCAAGGTCGTACGCGCGGCTTCAAGGCCGAGCCCGGACGCTACCATCTTTATGTCTCGCTCGCCTGTCCGTGGGCGCACCGCACGCTGATCTTTCGCGCGCTGAAGAAGCTAGAAGACATCATCCCGGTTTCAGTCGTGCATCATTTCCTCGGTGCTGAGGGCTGGACGTTTTTGGCCGAGGATGGCGCCACCGGCGACACGCTCTACGGCCTCGACTTCCTGCACCAAATCTACACCAAGGCCGATCCAGCCTATTCGGGCCGGGTTTCGGTGCCGGTGCTGTGGGACAAGAAGGAAGAGACCATCGTCTCCAACGAATCCGCCGAAATCATCCGCATGCTCAATTCGGCCTTCGACGAGTGGGGCGATGCCGCTCTCGATTCCTATCCGCCAGGCCTGCGCGGCGAGATCGACAAGGTCAATGCGCTGGTCTTTCCCGCCGTAAACAACGGCGTCTACCGCGCCGGCTTTGCCACCACGCAAGCGGCCTATGAAGAGGCGTTCGGCGAGCTGTTCGCGGCGCTCGACACGCTGGAGGGCCGACTGTCAAAACAGCGCTATCTCACTGGCGAGCGTGTCACCGAGGCCGATTGGCGGCTGTTCACCACGCTGGTGCGTTTCGACCCGGTCTATTTCGGCCATTTCTGCGCCGTATAGCCGACTATCCGAACCTTTCGAACTATCTGCGTGACCTCTACCAGGTGCCTGGTATCGCCGGCACGGTGAACCTGCACCACATCAAAATGCACTATTACGGCAGCCACGAGAGCATCAACCCGACGCGCATCGTGCCGGTCGGGCCTGGGCTCGACTATGGCGCGCCGCACGACCGGGCGCGGTTCAGGCAGGCGGCGTGAGCATCGGATTGACAGCCTACCAGTACGGCGATACCGGCTGGCCTTCAAAAACCTCGGCAAGCCGCCGCAGCGTCGCCGGCGTCGTGCCATGCGGCAAGTGGTCGAGCGGAAAGAAGCCTGCTTCGGCGATCTCGTGGTCCGGCAGTTTCGGCGCGGTCTGGTTGAAGGTTTCGATGAGATAGAGGCCGACATGGTCGCGGCGGCTGGAGCGGCGGTTGAAATGCATCGACTTCAGCACCGGCGGGGCGGTGAGCGCGATATTGCCTTCCTCGGCCAGTTCCCGCGCCAGCGCTTCGCCAAGCGTTTCGCCGACCTCGACGCCGCCGCCCGGCAATTGCCAGCCGGGAACGTAGGTGTGGCGGATGAGGAAGACAGTGTTCGAGGCGCGATCGTGGATCAGGCCGCGCACGCCCAGCGTCATCGGCCGCCGCAGCAGGAAATAGAGATGGAACAGCCTTGCCCTGAGGCCTGCCCAGCCGGTCTGGCGAAACGCCTGCTCCGGGTCCGATATAGCCATGACTAGCGAAACCGTGGATGGGCAGGAAACAGTGAGTGGAAAGCGGGGAGCGCGTCGCCTATGAAGGAAGGATGTTCAGGCTCGCGCATATTTCCGATGTCCATCTGGGGCCGCTTCCCGGTGTAACCTATCGCGAACTCGCGTCCAAGCGCGTCGTCGGCTACGTCAACTGGCAGCGCAACCGCCGCCGCCATATGCACGATGCCGTCATCGACACCATCGTCGCCGACATGAAGGCGAGCACACCCGACCACCTCACCGTTACCGGCGATCTGGTCAATCTGGCGCTCGACGGCGAGATCGAGATGGCCAAGCACTGGCTTGAGACGCTGGGTTCGCCGGAGGATGTCTCGGTGGTGCCGGGCAACCACGACGCCTATGTGCCGGGCGCCTTCGACAAGGTCTGCCGCTCCTGGGCGGCGTGGATGAGCGGCGACGGCGTGACTGCGCCGATCGACCGCAACGCTTTTCCCTATCTGCGCGTACGCGGCAATGTCGCGCTGATCGGCGTTTCGACGGCGCGCGCCACGGCGCCGTTCATGGCCAACGGCTTCTTCCTCGAAGGTCAGGCGCAAAGGCTGGCGACAGTGCTCGACGCAACGAACAAACGCGGCCTGTTGCGGGTGATCATGATCCATCATCCGCCGGTGCGCGGCGCCGTCGCCCAGCAAAAGCGCCTGTTCGGCATCTCCCGCTTCCACAAGACCGTTCATAGGCATGGCGCCGAACTCGTGCTGCACGGCCATTCGCATCTGCCGTCGCTGTTCTTCATCGGCGGGCGCGGCGCCAGGATTCCGGTCGTCGGCGTCGCCGCCGCCGGGCAGTCGCCAGGCAGCAAGAACCCGGCGGCACAGTACAATCTGCTCGATATTGACGGGGAGAAGGGCAATTGGCTGATTCGCCTGACGCGGCGCGGCCTGACCGGGCCGGCCTTGCCGCCATCGGACCTGCAGGTCATTGAACTCGGCGCGCAGACACCGAGGCCTCCAGATCGTTGATCAGAAGCTGATCTTCATCGCCATCAGGCGATCCCAAAACAGGGCGGCCGCCACCGCCAGGCCAACAAGCGCGCCGGCGGCGACCAAGCCGAGACCGGAAAGGAACGTCGACCAGCCCTTGCGGGGCACGGCTGCTTGCAAGGGCGGCTCAGCTTCCGGCACGGCGGCGCGTTTCAGGTCGGCGACGGCCGGCTCGACACCGCCCTCCATCATGCGCTGGCGCTCGACGATGCGCTCCGCCACATAGCGCGTGACCTGATCGGCGACCGGTTTCATATCGGTCGATTCGGCGAGCACGACGCGGCCGATGCGGGTATCCCTGAGAAAGCGGTAGGTGCGGCGGTCGCGCCCCATGGCGACATGGCTGACGGCGTCGATCCACAGGCGGGGCTGCAGGCCGGAGGAGATGACGAAGTCGAAATTGTCCATGTCGGCGGGCACGTCGGCAAAGACCGGGGCGAGCTCGGCGGCGAGCAGATCAAGCCGCATCCGGTGCGCCTCGCGCATGTCGACCACGACATCGTCGCGATCGGCGAAGGCATTTTTCACATCGCGAACGGCGTCGGACAGTTTGCGGGAGGTGTCGATGGGGGTGATGTTTTCGCCAGTGTCCTTCATCGGCGTCGCCTCGCTGATATGGTTAATTGCGAGTTAACACAGGCGGCGGCAAAATGCACTGGCGAGGTGCGGGGCGCAAGGCTCGCCGCGGCCTCGAATGTCGGACGCAGGCGCCTGCCGCGGCGTGCCATGTTTCGGCGCACGGCCTGGGCGACCACATCAGGCACTTCCTCGACCAGCATATGGCCGGCATCGAGCACGTGATGAATATGAAAATGCGCCGGCAGACAATCAGCCTGGGTAAAGGGCAGCACCGGATCGTCCGTTCCCCAAACCACCATCACCGGCATGTCGAGCGTGTCCAGCTGTTCGCGGGGTATGACCCCCTGCCGCTCGTTCCTGGTCATGACGGCCGATATCTCAATCAGCTTGCGCAACTGGCCGGGGCGACGGCGTACGTCCGCCAGGACGCCAACGATGCGTTCGGGCGGCGGGCTTCGCGGTCCCGACATGGCGGCAAGGCAGGCGCGGATTTCCCGTCTGTCGGCGGCCGCGGCGTAGCGGCGCAACAGCGGTCCGTTGATCTCGGGGCCAACACCGCCCGGCGCCAGAAGCGTCAGCGAGCCTATCCTTTCAGGCTCGGCAAGCGCCATCAGGGAGGCGACCGCGCCGCCCATCGAATGACCGGCGACATGCACCCTTGCTATCCCGCGTGCGGCGATATCGGCGAGAACCGCTCGCGCCGCTGTTCTGGCCGGGCCGCTGCCAGGAAATACGAGAGACAGTCCGTGTCCCGGAAGATCGTAGGCCAAGGTCCTGACATCGGGCCCTAGCGACGCGGTCACCTCGCGCCAGATATCATGGCAACCACCGAAGCCATGCAGCAGGACGACCGTCTTCGGCCCGGCGCCCCGCTCGGCAACATAGAGGGATGAGACCATGAAAATGTGCGATTATTGCAAGACTGGAGAGGAAATTCGAATCGAGGCTGGATTGCTCCCAGTCCAGACCGATGGCCAGTAAAGTTTTCGCGATCCGGAAAGACTAGCTGGCGTTGCCGAGGCCCGCGGCGCGCAGCGCCTCAACCAGCCGGTCGGTCAGATCGGCGGGATATTTGCGCTCGGCGAAGGCCGCGCGCGGATCGGCGGCGAATTTCGGGAATTTGGTGGTCAGCTCATCCAGAAGCTTGGCTGCCAGCTGTTCGCGGCCGGCAGCCTTGGCGCCGATCAGCCGCGCCGCCAGATAATGCGATTTCATCGCCGTCGTGCGCAGCGACTCGCTGGCTATCGCGGCCTTGTTCATGTCGCCCAGCATGAACTGTCCGGCGAAAAGCCCAAAATCCCACCATGTCGGATGCCCGCTGAACGTCTCGACGGCATGGGTCAGGACCGGTGTTCCCTCGGCATATTTGCCGGCAAAGATCAGGCCATAGCCGTAAGCGGCAGCCATGCCGAGGTCGTAGGGGTTGAGCTCATAGGCCTTGCGCATCCAGCGGATCGATTCCTCGGTGTTGCCGAGGCGCGAGTTGAGGTAGCCATAGGCGCGGTGCGCATAAGGGCTGGTCGGTCCCATCTGGATGGCGCGATGGGCGAAAGACATTGCCTGATCGACCGTCGCGCCAGGCGGATAGGCGTAATGATCGGTGGCGGCCTCAAGGGTCAGGGAGGCCAGTTCCGAATAGACCAAGGACGATTTCGCACCCTGGCCGGCGAGCTTGTCCAGGCAGCGATAGGCAGCCTCGTGCGTCCTGGTGCTCTGGTCGAGATAGTATCTGTCGTTGAGGATCAGGCAGCTCGTCAGCCCGGTCTGAATGCCGTTCTGTTCGATGTAGCTGTAGAGCGGGCCGGAGGCGGGAATGGTCGAGCTGAGGATGGCGGCGATACGATCCTCGACGGTGCCAGGTGCGCTGTCGGCGACCGTCAGACTGCGGGACAAAAGCACGCGGCCGGTCGCCACGCTCTGCAGTTCGAGCGTCACGTCACCTGCCATTGGTCCCGGCAGGACATCGAAAACGAAGCTGGTCGGGTCGGTGCTCGGATCGCGCTTGCTGTCGGCGTCGCGGCCGATGAAGTCGATCGTGTCGAAACCGGCAAGGCCGGCGCGCAGCGAAGCGGCGACGCGGCCGGCCTCGGGTCCGGTGGCCTTCACCGCGATGAAGACGAGGGGCAGGGCCTCCATCGACGGCGATGCGATGCTGCTCGTTACGCCCGCGGTCTCGACCACCGCGGTAGGATCGCTGCTGGCAAGCAATGCGCCGCTGCCCTGGCGCAGGATGAGCACGCCCAGCATGAGAATGACCAGCGTCATGGCGACCCAGAAGAACTGGAGATGGCGCGCCAGCGAAGGCCCAGGTTCTGTAACCCCCGAAGCTGTCGCGGCAGCGGGAACGGCGTCAAGAGCCGCCTGGTCGGGCGATCCGGGCAAGGCGGCTACCGCCGCCGCAAGCGGCTCCTGCCCAACCGGCAGGCGTATGGCGTTGAGCTCATAGGACGGCACGTAGCCGCCGCGCGGAATGGCAATGCGAACC
This sequence comes from Mesorhizobium sp. M0062, assembly GCF_040323125.1. Classification (NCBI taxonomy): domain Bacteria; kingdom Pseudomonadati; phylum Pseudomonadota; class Alphaproteobacteria; order Hyphomicrobiales; family Phyllobacteriaceae; genus Mesorhizobium; species Mesorhizobium sp. M0062. Next base: position 263,365 of record NZ_JAMYUO010000002.1, on the reverse strand, counting down.
GGTTCGGCTATGCCTTCATTGGCGAAATAATGCTGGAGAAGTTCGCGCAGCCGGCCTGCCTGCACCCGGACAACGGCGTCGGTCGACGAATCGAAATCGCCGTCCTTGCCGAAGACGTCCATGGCGATGGAGAAACCCTTGAGCCTGTCGGCTTCGCCGGCCTGCTCGCGCTCAACAAGATAACGCAGCAACTTGCGCGCGCGCTCGGAACGGCCGAACGTTTCGCTGGCGAGCAGTCGCTCCAGTGTCTCGCGCACTGCGGGGGCGGCAGGCGTGGCATGCTGCAAGTGTCGATCCTCTCGAACTCGGCACAGGTTGAGGCGCAATCATATAGAGCCTGCACTTCCATACAAGCATGCTTATGTTATGCGATCGCGTAACACACCGGATAGTTACTGGTGGAGACACGAAAAAACCGGAATTTCTCCCGGCAAATGAGGGATTTCCGGGCGCCGCGGACATTCGGCGCCCAGGAAAATATCAGCCGGCCTTGCGGCCGATTATTCGGTTGGCGGCCGAAACAACGGCTTCCAGCGAGGCGGCAACGATGTTGGTGTTGATGCCGGCGCCGAACAGCTTGCCGCCGGGATATTCCATCTCGACATAGGAAATCGCCGAGGCGTTCGAGCCGCGCTGGAGCGAATGTTCGGAATAATCCAGGACCGACATGTCGACGCCAACATGACGCGACAGCGCATCGACGAAGCCGTCGATCGGGCCGGTGCCGGAGCCGGCGATTGTCGTCTCCTTGCCGTTGTCGAGGATCACCGCCTCGACCACGCGCCGGCCCTTTTTCTCGGTATCGGGATAGGTGTGATGGTCGAGGAACTTCAGTCGTGCGCCGGGCTGGTCGACATAGGTTTCGATAAAGCGGTCATGGATGCGTTTTGCCGGCACTTCCTTGCCTTCGGCGTCGGTGATCGCCTGGATCTCCTGGCTGAACTCGATCTGCAGGTTGCGCGGCAGATTGAGGCCGTAATCGGCCTGCAGTACATAGGCGATGCCGCCTTTGCCCGACTGCGAGTTGATGCGGATGATCGCCTCGTAGCTGCGTCCGACATCGGCCGGATCGATCGGCAGATAGGGCACTTCCCAGACCGGCGTGTTGGCCTTCTTCAAGGCCTTCATGCCCTTGTTGATGGCGTCCTGGTGCGAGCCGGAAAAGGCGGTGTAGACGAGTTCGCCGACATAGGGATGGCGCTCGGAGATCTTCAGCTGGTTGGAATATTCGTAGACGTCCTTCATCCGGTTGATGTCGGAGCAATCCAGATGGGGATCGACGCCTTGCGTGTACATGTTGAGCGCCAGCGTCACGATGTCGACATTTCCGGTGCGCTCGCCATTGCCGAACAGCGTGCCTTCGACGCGGTCCGCACCCGCCATCAGGCCGAGCTCGGTGGTGGCGATGCCGGTGCCGCGATCGTTGTGGGGGTGCAGCGAGATCAGCAGGTTCTCGCGGTCGTCCAGGTTGCGGCACATCCATTCGATCCGGTCGGCATAGATGTTGGGCGTCGACATCTCGACCGTCGACGGCAGGTTGATGATCAGTCTGTTGTCGGCTGTCGGCTTCACGATCTCGGTGACGGCGTTGCATATCTCCAGCGCGACTTCGAGCTCGGTGCCGGTAAAGCTTTCGGGCGAATATTCGAAGCGATAACCGCCGCCGGCCTTGGCCGCCATGTCGGTGATCATCTTGGCCGCGTCGGTGGCGATGCGCTTGATACCGCCGACATCCTTCTCGAAGACGACGCGACGCTGCAACTCGCTGGTCGAATTGTAGAAATGCACGATCGGGTTGGTGGCGCCCTTCAGAGATTCGAAGGTGCGGGTGATGAGTTCGGGACGGCACTGCACCAGCACCTGTAGCGAAACATCAGCCGGCACATTGCCTTCCTCGATGCACCAGCGGGCGAAATCGAAATCGGTCTGCGAGGCCGAGGGGAAACCTATCTCAATCTCCTTGAAACCCATGTCGAGCAGCAGGGCGAACATGCGCGCCTTGCGCTCATGACCCATCGGATCGATCAGCGCCTGGTTGCCGTCGCGCAAATCGACCGAGCACCAGACCGGTGCCTTGTCGATGACCTTGTTGGGCCAGGTGCGGTCGGTGAGACCGACCGTCGGGTAGGGCTGGTATTTTCGGGCCGCGCCCGGCATGTGGCCGGCCGCGCGTTTTACGCTTTCGGCTTCGCCGGCGCGGATGTCTTCTCGTGCGTTCATCGTCTTGTTCTCCCGGCGGCTCGCGGATCGGTCTTCGGACGGATTCCAGGGCGAGCAGCGCCTTATCAGATTTTCGTTCGCTTGATGTGAATTGCCAATTTCTGAACTGGCCAAGGAGCGTGCGCTAAGCGGCGGTTCGACCGCCGGGCGCTCCTTCAGCGAACCCGGCGATCGCCGATAAGGCCGAGAAGAAGCAGGGTCGATGCCAGCGCGCGCACGGTCTCGCCGGCAAAGCCGGTCGGACGGGAAGCGACGGAGGAGACGCGCGTGTTCATGGCGGGTTTCATACAGGAGCCGCCATGGACAGGCAAGTGGGCTGCCATTCCACCACTCGCGAGCACTCTTCCCCATGCGCGGCAAATGCGCCAGACTTGCGTGTAGCCGGGGCCGCAATGCTTCGCCGTCTGAGGGGTCATCCGTGAATTTCGTTTTCTTCTCGCCGCATTTTCCCGCCAACGGCGCCGATTTCTGCGACCGGCTGAAAAAGGCCGGCGCCACGGTGCTGGGCATTGGCGATGCGCCTTATGAGGCGCTGGACGGGAAGCTGAAGGTGGCCCTGTCGGAATATTACCGCATCGCCGACATGGAGGACTACGATCCGGTGTTCCGGGCCATGGGTCATTTCATCCACAAATGGGGCCGGATCGAGCGCTTCGAGTCCCTCAACGAGCATTGGCTGGAGCTGGAAGCCAACATCCGCACCGACTTCAACATCTACGGCACCAAGCTCGATTTCGTGAAGAATTTGAAGCGCAAGAGCCGCATGCGTGCATTCTTCCGCAAGAGCGGCGTCGACACCATCGCCCAGCGCAAATGCTCCGACCGGGCCGGCGCCATGACCTTCATCCGCCGCGTCGGCTATCCCGTGGTGGTGAAGCCCGATTCCGGGTCCGGCGCCTCGAACACTTTCAAGATTTCCAACGCCAGGGAGCTTGACCAGTTCTTCAGAGACAAGCCCGAGGACGTGACCTTCGTCATGGAGCAATTCATCGAGGGGCTGGTGGTGACCTTCGATGGGCTGGTCAACCGTGACGGCGAGGTGGTGCTGGCGGCCAGCCACCGCTACGACCAGAGCATCATGGAAGTGGTCAACAAGGATCGCCACATGAGCTACACCTGCTTTCCCAAGGTCCGACCGGCGATCGAAGAGGCCGGCCGCAAAATCCTCAAGGCGTTCGACGTGCGCGAGCGCTTCTTCCACATCGAGCTGTTCGAAACCAAGGACGACCGCGTCATCGCGCTTGAGGTCAACATGCGGCCGCCCGGCGCCTGGATGACCGATGCGATCAACTACACGTTCGACATCGACGTCTACGCGGCCTGGGCGGACATGGTGGTGAAGGATGCCGCCGGCGGGCCTTACGAGGGCAAATATTTCACCGCCTATGCCAGCCGCAAGCGGCGCCTCGACTATTTGCACAGCCATGAGGACGTGATAGCCGCGCATCGCGACAAGATCGTCCATCATCAGCCAATTGAAGAGGTTTTCAGCCGCGCCATGGGAAATTACGCCTACCAGATGCGCTCGAAAGACGAAGCAGCACTGCGCGCGGCCGTCGCCTACATCCACGCGGAAAAGGCTTGAACGCGATGGACATCTCCTATCACAAGCATTTCTCCGGCAACCTCGGCCGCGACATGGAATACAAGCGCTACGGCCATGCCGGCCGGCCGGTGGTGGTGTTCCCGACGTCGCAGGGGCGGTTCTACCAGTTCGAGGATTCCGGCGGGGTTGGAGCGCTGGCCGAATTCATCAATACCGGCCGCATCCAGCTGTTTGCGGTCGACGGCGTCGATTCGGAATCGTTCTTCAACAAGCATGCCGGCGCCGCCCACCGTATCGGTCGCCACGAGGCTTATTTCCGATATGTGCGCGAGGAGGCGCTGCCGGAGTTTCTGGCGACCGCTGAGCAAGCCAATGGCGGGCGCAAATTAAAGCCGCTGTTCACCGGCTGTTCGATGGGCGGTTATCATTCCTCGAACTTCGTCTTTCGCTTTCCCGAACTCGCCAGCGGCGTCATCGCGCTGTCGGGCGTCTATTCGGCGGGCGACTTCTTCGGCAAGGTGCTGGAAGGCGACATTTTCTACAATTCGCCGCTCGACTATCTGCCCGGCATCGTAGACCCAAAACTGCTTGCCCGGCTGAAGTCGCTGAGGATGATCTTCTGCTGCGGGCAGGGCGCCTGGGAAGAGCGGATGCTGGTCGAGACGCGCAGGCTGGAACAGATCCTGCGCGACAAATCCATTCCCGCCTGGGTCGACTATTGGGGCGGCGATGTCAGTCATGACTGGCCATGGTGGCACAAGCAGCTGGTCTATTTCTTCGGCCGCTGGCTGGATGACGATCTGATGCACCGGCTCGATTGATGGCCACACCCGAACCTATCCGCCGCTTTATCGAGGCCACCAATGCGGGTGATAGCGAAGCCGTTCTCGACACGTTCACAGCCGACGCGTCCCTGACCGACTGGGGGCGGTCCTTCCAAGGCCGCCAGCAGATCGCGCGCTGGAACCAGTCGGACAATATCGGCGTGAAGTCCAATCTTAGCATTGTCCGCATCGCCGAGGTCGAGGGCAGCTATCGCGTCCGCATCGCCGTGAAAGGCAATGGCTTCAACGGCGAGGGTGACATGACCTTCGTGCTGGACGGCCACCGCATAGCGAGCCTCGCCATCTCCTGACACGGCTCAGCTACCCTTCCTGGCAAACCGGCAGAGCAATGGTCTCGTGTTCCACCGCCGATCCACGGCGCAAGCCGAGAAAGACGACAAGAGCGGTGACGATGGTGATTGCCGCCAGCACGATCAGCAGCCTGTCGAACGCGGTCTCATAGGCCTGGACCAGGACCGTGGCTCCGGCACCGGGCAAGTGGGCTGCCGCTTCGCCGATGTTGCCGGTCACCAGCAGCTGCGCGGCGGCGGTTGCATCCAGGGAAGATGCCGTTCCCTGAGCCGCCAGTTGGGCTGCCGTGAAACCCGACAGGACTGCCATGACGATCGCCAGCGCCACGCCTTCGCAAGCGACGCGGGTGGTGTTGAAGATGCCGACCGCCATGCCGGCACGCTCTTTCGGCACGACGCCGACGGCAAGTCCGTCCATCAGCCCCCAGGGCAGGGCGATGCCGACGCCGATGAGGATCAGCGGCGCCACCAGCGCTGCGACGACAGGCGGTGTCAGGCTCAGCCAGACAAGGCCGCCGGCGGCCACAAGCAGGCCGACACCGCAGATCGTTGCCGGAGCGATCCAGCGCGCTACCTGGCCGGCGAGCAGTGGCAGGATCAACAGCGGTCCCGACAGGCAGATCATCAACTGCCCCGCCTTGATCTCGCTCATCCCCTCGATGCCGATGAAGCGGATCGGCAGCAGCACCAGCAGGACGACGAAGCCATAGGCGGGAGCGGCCGCCAGGAACTGGACGCCGACGAAGCGGGGAAAGCGGAACAGCGAGAGATCGAGCATCGGCCGGCGCACGCGCCGCTCGACGACGACGAAAGCGGCAAAGCAAAGGGCGGCCGCCACGAGAAGCCCGATCGCCAGGGGATCGGTCCAGCCGCTCTGCGGCGCTTGCAGCACGCCGTAGGTCAGCGATGCCAGCGCGATCGTAAAGGTGCCGGCTCCCGCCCAGTCGAGGCCGGTCGCATCCGGATCGCGCGATTCCCTGATGGTGCGCAGGCCGAGCAAAGCGGCTGCAATCGCGAGCACTGCCACCAAGACGAAGATCGATCGCCAGCCGAAAGCATCTATGAGCAGGCCCGACGCGATCGGCCCAAAAGCGAGGCCGATGCCGAAACTGGTGCCGAGGAAGGAGAAGGCGCGCAGCCGCAATGGCCCATCGAATTCCTGGGCAAGAGCGGAGGCGCCGCCGGCAAAGGCGGCGGCACTGCCGAGCCCTTGCGCAGCCCTGAGCACATCGAACCAGACGATATCAGGGGCGAACATCGATCCCAGCGATGCCAGCACATAGGTGGCGAGGCCAACAAGGAAGAGCCGCTTGCGGCCATGATTGTCGGCCAGCGCGCCTGATGCCATCAAGGTGGCGGCGAAGGTCAGCATGAAGGCGTTGGTCACCCAGTTGAGCGCGATCGGGCTGCCGCCGAGGTCGGCCGCAATGCGGGAAAGCGCGACGGCCGGGCCGGTGAAGGTCAAGGGCATTGTCATGGCGGCAAGGCATACCGACAACAGGACAAGCCATGGCGCGACCGCGCCGTTTGTGGTCTTCGAGGTCATGGATTTCCTATCTGAACCAGGATCCGCCGGCCTGCCGCAAGCTTGCTGCGCCGGTCGCAACGGGAAGATAGGCTCGCGACACTTCGAGAAAAATAGTGTTAAATCTCCAGATATACCGGACTGAAACGCTCGAATGGAGAGATGCGATGGAACGCCTCAATGGGCTCCTGGCCTTTGCCCGCACGGCTGAGTTCGGCAGCTTCATCGCTGCGGGCCGCACGCTCGGCATCTCGGCATCGGCCGTCGGCAAGAGCGTCGCCAGGCTCGAGCAGGATCTCGGCGTAAGGTTGCTTCAGCGCAGCACGCGCCGCATTGGCCTGACCGAAGAGGGCAAGCTGTTCAACGAGCGGGTGCGGCGCATCCTCGACGACATCGACGATGCCGAGGCGATGCTGTCGCGGAGCCGCGAAACACCGCATGGGCGGCTGCGCGTTTCGACGCCGATCGTGACCTATCATTTGCTGTTCCCGGTGCTGTCCGAGTTCATGGCGCGCTATCCCGAAATCGAACTCGACATCGACTTTAACGACCGCATCGTCGACCTCATCGACGAAGGCGTCGACATCGCGATCCGCAGCGGCGACCTGCCGGATTCGCGCCTGGTGGCGCGGCCGCTTGCACCCTTCCGGCTGCTGTTGTGTGCGGCACCCTCCTATATCGAGCAGCACGGCAACCCGAGCCGCCCGGACGATCTCGTGAACCATTACGGCATCCGCTTCCGCTTTCCCAACAGCGGCAAGCTGCAAGGCTGGCCGTTCATCGGCGGCAGCGCCGAGCCGCAGGTCCGCTCGATGCTGACCTGCAACAACACGGAGGCGCTGAAGGGCGCCACGATGGCCGGGCTCGGCATCAGCTCGATGCCCGATTTCCTGGTCCGCGAGGCGCTGCGTGACGGCCTGCTGCGCACGGTGCTGGACGACCATGTCGACGGCCGCGGCCAGTTCCGGTTGCTTTGGCCGTCCAATCGCCATTTGTCGCCAAAGGTTCGCGCCTTCGTCGACTTTCTTCCCGACCGGCTTGCCGCGACGCTGAGCGGCTCTTGAATTAGTCCTTCGCGGCCGACAGCGACGGCGACAGCAAGGAACAGCGGCGCTTCTCAGTAGGTGGCGCGGCCGCCGGAGAGATCGAACGTTGCGCCGGTGGTGAAGGAATTTTCGTCCGATAGCATGAAGGCGATCATCGCAGCCGCCTCTTCGACTTCGACGAACCGGCCTCGCGGCACCTTGCCCAGCATGTAGGCGACCTGGGCCTCAGTGAGCTGTTCGAGGATGCGGGTGCGGGCGGGCGATGGGGTCAGCGCATTGACGGCGATGTCGTGGCCAGCCAACTCCTTACCGAGCGATTTTGTCAGCGCGAGCACGCCGGCCTTGGCGGCGGAATAGGCGGCGGCATTCGGATTGCCTTCCTTGCCTGCGACCGAGGCGATGTTGACGATGCGGCCGTAGCTGCGCGCGATCATGCCGGGCACCAGGCGCTTGCAGCAGTAGAAGACGCCGTTGAGGTCGATGTCGATTATCTGGCGCCAGGCGGCAGGATCATAATCCGCCACCGTCGCTGCCGGTCCGGCGATGCCGGCATTGTTTACCAGCAGATCGACCGGACCAAGCGAGCGCTCGGTTTCGGTCGCGGCGCTGTCGACGGCCTCCATCAGCGATTGATCGCACAGCAAACCCTCGACCCGGCCGAGCGGGGCGAGTTCGGAAACGGCCTTCGCCATGGCGGTCTCGTCCACATCCCAGATGGCGACGCTGGCGCCCGATGACAGCAGTCGCCGGGCGACAGCAAGGCCGATGCCTTGCGCGCCGCCGGTCACCACGGCGACCCGGCCTGAGAGATCGACGGCATTCACACGACGTTTCATGGGCACTTTTCCTCTTCCCTGGATATTTGAATCTCAGTCCCTGACGGCTCTCGCCACCAGCCGCGCTATGCTCGGCCCGGCGATGAGCACGACCAGGAAGCGGGTCGACTGCAAGGCCATGACGAAGGATATGTCGACGTTCTGCGCGGCGGCGGCAATGATGGCGACGCTGTCCATGCCGCCGGGGCTGGTCGCGAGATAGGCGGTCAGCGGATCGATACCAAGGACGTGGCTGATCAGCCAGGCTAGCCCGCCGCAAAAGGCGATCAGCACGACGATAGAGCCGACGATCTGCGGCAGCGCCCGTGTCGCATGACGCAGGATCGCCCGGGTAAAATTCAGCCCTATCGACCAGCCGACCATCGCATAGGAGAGCGCCAGCAGCCATGGCGGCAATTGCATCGCCACGCCGAAGCCGAGATGGACGATGGTGCCGATGATGAAGGTGCCGAGGAAGAAGGGTGATGGCAGCCGGCACAACCGGCCGAGCAGGCCGCCGACCAGCGCCACGCCGAGCGTGGCGGCAAAGGCTGCCGGTTCGATCGGCGGGAACCAGACGATGGCTGGTACCTCGATGCCCGAAGTGTCGACCCACATCTTGGCGACGAGTGCTGCCGTCATCGAGACGAAGATGACGCGCAGATACTGCATGAAGGCGACGAGGCGCTGATCGGCGCCGAAGGCACCGGCCATCAGCACCATGGCAGTGGCAGCACCCGGCGACGAGCCCCAGACCGCGGTGGTGCCGGGCAGGATGCGCCAGCGGCTGATCAACCAGCCAAGCAGGCTGGACGCCGCAAGGGTCGCCAGCACCACGACAAGGACCAGCGGCCATTCCTTGTAGAACACCGAAAAAATGTCGGTGGAGATCGACGCCGCGACCAGACAGCCGACCAAGGCCTGGGCGGCGGCGAACAGCGGCCGCGGCACGCGCACCGTGGCGCCATTGGTGCCGGCAAGGATCGCCGCCAGCATCGGGCCGATCAGCAGCGCCGCCGGCAGTGCGGCGTATTCCAGCGCGCCGGCGAACAGCAGCGAGACGATCAGCAGCACCAGCCACTGCCGAACCGGACGCATGCGCGCCATGCGTTCGACGGCCGGTTGGTCTGGCGAAGAGTCCATGTTTGGGTCTTAGACCTGGAAGAGAAAAATGCGAACGCTGTCTCGGACGAAATTCACGACCCCGACCCCGCGTTGGGATGTCACTCGTTCTTGATGGCGGGCAGGCCGAAACCGCCGGCCGGATGGGTCTCGACCTGGAATTCGAAGCCGGCGATGATCGGCCGGGCCTTGGCGATCGCTGCCTGGACCTCCGGCAGCTGCAGCGAAGCCTTGTGGCTTGCGGCGTCGGTCCACACTTCGGTCACCCAGATCGCGTCGGCATCGGCCGGGTCGCGGGCGATGACATAACTCAGGCAACCCGGCATGGCGCCGGTCGAGGCTAGCAGCACATCCATGATCGCGTCGCGCTGGCCGCGCGCCGCCCGCATCTTTCCGATCAATCCGTACATTGCCTCTCCCCTTTCTTCCAACCTCAGCAAACGTGCGCACGACATGCATGGTTGCGAGACGCAGTATGCAATTGCCGGCTCACGGCATCAACTGGCCACCGTTCACCTCGATCACCTGGCCGGTGATGTAACCACTCAGGAGATCGGAGGACAGGAAGAGATAGGCGCCGACGCAGTCTTCGGCCGTGCCGGCACGCCCTTGAGGAATGGTGGCGACCATGCCCTTCATCTGCTCGTCGGTGGAATAGCGCTCATGGAAGGGTGTCGCGATGGTGCCCGGCGCCACCGCGTTGACGCGGATGCCGAAGCCAATCAGTTCCTTGGCCATGCCGCGCGTCACATTGGAGACAAAGGCCTTGGCCGAACCGTACAGCCCGGCGCCGCCGCCAGCGCCATTGCGCGCCGCGATCGACGAGGTGTTGACGATGAAGCCGCCCTGCTTCTTCAGCCATGGCATCGCCTTGCGCGAGGCCGTCAGCACCGAGCGGGCATTGAGGTCCATCACCGCGTCGTAGTGCGCCTCGGTCTGCTCCGCATAGGGCACGCGGCCGAGCATGCCGCCGGCATTGTTGATCAGCCCGTCGAGCCGCCCGAATGTTTCGGCGCTCTCCTCGACTACCCGCTCGACATCGGCTGCCTGTGAGAAGTCGCCCTGTGTCAGGAACACCTCACCGCCGCTGTCGCGGATGTTTTTGGCCAGCGTTTCTGCGGCCTCCCGGCTCGAATTGTAGTGCAGGGCGACCCGGCATTTCTGGGCGGCGTAGGCCAGTGCAAGGGCGGCACCGATGCCGGTCGAAGCGCCGGTGACCAGCACCACCTTGCCGGCAAGATCGGGGATGACGAGGGTGGTCGCAGTCATGAGCACTTTCCTTCGGGCTGTTTGGCCACCCTTCGTAGGCTCTCATGGCCTTCACGTTCAAGCCCGTGGCGGCTCAGGGCCGGAGATAGGCGTAGCCCTGGCGCTGCAGTTCGGCGAGCTTGACGACGCCGCCCTTGTCGGCGGCGTGGAAGCCCTCGAGCAGGTCGGCAAGCGTGATCTCCATGCCTTGCATGGTGTTGCCGCAGGCATGCGGCTCAAGGCCCTGCTGGACGAGGCCGGCAAAGCGTCCCGAGATCGCCGCCGATATGCCTTTCGACTTGAAGCCGGCAAGGGCCGGACCATGCACGACCAGCACGATGTCGACATTGCCGCCGGTGCCTTCATAGTGGTTGTTGATGTTGCCGAGCACGAAGTTGACCTTATCGAGGTCGCTGAGGTGATAGGCGACCTTCGGTCTGTCTTCAGCGGCGGCGGCCCGGCTCAGCCCGAACAGGCCGGCGGCACCGGCAAGGCTGGCCCGGAACATGTCGCGTCGACGCATGGCATCCTCTCGGCTTGGCGCTCCCCGCAAATTGCGTGGCTGCGGCCATGATACTAGCATAAATTGACGTTACGTCCTGTCGATGCGAGGAGGGGTCACATGGCGTTCAGGAAGTGGAAGGTTGTTGCCAGCGCTGGATTTGGCTGCGTGCTGCTCGGCGCGCTTGCAAGTTCGGCCCTTGCCGGCGATGCGCTTAAATTACCCGAACTCAGCCCGAATGGCGTCGATGCGTGTTTCGGCCGCGTCTATGATGCGGCGCACCTCAAGGCGCATCCAAAGCAGAAGGTGGCGCGGATCTTCTTCCTCTATGGCCATGATCCGGTGAGCCATCCGAACGAGGAGCCGATGGCAAACGCCGACACCTCCTACAACGGTTTTCTCACCACCGTGGTGCGCGGCGCCAAGGCGCCGCAATGGGCCGGCGGCTGGTGCAATCACGAGTCCGAGGACGGCAAGTCAGGTCCGATCCGCTGCGGCATGGACTGCGACCGCACCATGGCGTCGCTGAAGCTCGATGACAAAGGCCGCCTGATCCTCACCGACGTCTCGTCCGATCTCTATCTCGACGCCGGATCGGAAGACGAACTGGGCGAAGCCGAATATGACCGGCAGGCTCTGGGCTCGGAGGACAATAATTTCCGCCTCGACCCGATGCCGGCCGCAACCTGCCAGGCTGAATTCGCCAAGATCGACCCGATCGATCCGGCGCTTGGGGCTCCCTTGCGCGAGCGACTGAAGCCGGACCAGCCTTTCTGTTTCGGGCGAGACTACGATGCCGCGCATCTCTCCTCGCATCCCGACCAGGTGACGCAGTCGATCCGGGTCTTCCGCGGGCCGGTCGAACTCGCCTCCTTTGCCTCAGGCGATGTCGCCAACTGGCCCGACGGCTCCGATGTCGCCGTTTCGGTGACCACCAGGAAGAACGGGACGAAGGTCACGCAGACCTATTCCTGCCAGGGTGAAGCGGATCAATGGCGCTGCGCGGCCAGTTCGAAGATGAGCAACTTTTCCTGCGATATCGCGCAAAAGGAAATCTTCCTCAAGCGCGGCGCCAACGGCACCATGATGCTCGCCAATCCCAACAGCAGCCTGGCGATCGTCGATTTGTGCTCGGCGGATGGCAAGACCAAGTCCGATGACAAGGTCTACCGGTTGGAGGCTATGCCGCAGTCGGCCTGCACTCGTTGAGTTCGATCTTGTCTATGACGCTACCATGGTATATATCTTTGCTATATCTCATTTGAGGATAGCACATGGACAAGGCAAAGGTGTTCTGGTCAGGCCGGTCACAAGCTGTGCGCTTGCCTAAGGAGTTTCGGTTCGAGGCAGACGAGGTTTCGATCCGTCGTCATGGGCGAACTGTCATCTTGGAGCCGCTTGCGCAGGATTGGGCATGGCTCGACCAGGTCATCGCACCGGTTGACGACGATTTCGTCCAGGGAGCGCTGGAGCGTCAGGATGGTCAGGATCGACCTGCTTTGGATGACCTCTTTAAGTGACCTACCTGCTCGACACCAATGCCGTCATAGCGATCATCTCGGGCGACGAGGGTCTGCTGGCTTTGCTTAAACGGCATGCACCACAAGACTTTGCTCTCTCGGCGGTCGTTTTGCATGAGCTGTACTACGGCGCTGAAAAGAGCCAGCGAAAGGTCCAAAATCTGGCGCGCATCGAAGCTTTGCAGTTCCCGGTACTTGAATTCGACCGAGACGACGCGAGACATGCCGGCGAGATTCGTGCTGGGCTTGCGGCACTGGGAACCCCGATTGGTCCCTACGATGCGCTGATTGGCGGGCAGGCACGTGCTCGGGACCTCACGCTGATAACCCGCAATATCCGGGAATTCGAGCGGATCAAAGATCTCACTATCGAAACGTGGTAACTCGCCTCACGCGAACGGCACCGCCGTCGTGCCTTTCGGCAGCTTCGCCTCGTCGTCCGGCTCGACATGGATGGTGACGCGCACCGAGGGGATTTCGGCCTTCAGCGCGTCCTCGATGCGGTCGCAAATGACGTGGCTGGCGCCGACCGTCATGTCGGCGTCGACGACCAGGTGGAACTCGATGAAGGTGGCGCGGCCGGCGATGCGGGTCTTGAGGTCATGAACCTCCAGCGCGCCCTTGCAATTGGCCGAGATGATGTCGCGAATGTGCATGTGTTCGGTCGTGTCCACTGCGCGGTCCATCAGCCCGTTCATCGACGAGCCGATGACGTGCCAGCCCTGCCACAGGATGTTGAGCGCGACGATGACGGCAAGCGCCGGATCAAGGATCTGCCAACCGGTCAGGATAGCGCCGACGAGGCCGCCGAAGACGCCGACCGAGGTCACGACGTCGGTCATGATGTGCCGGCCGTCGGCGACCAGCGCCGGTGATTTTGCGCTGCGCCCGGCGCGGATCAGCGTCCAGGCCCAGAAGGCGTTGATGACGGTGGCGACGCCGTTGATCGCCAGGCCCTCCCAGGGTTGTTCGAGCGGGGTCGGCGTCTGCCAGGAGCGCCAGACCTCGTTGAGGATCAAAAGCGCGGCGAGCACGATCAGCACGCCTTCCAGCACCGCCGAAAAATACTCGGCCTTGTGGTGGCCGAACGGATGGTCCTGGTCGGCCGGCTTGTAGCTGACCAGGACCGCCCAATAGGCGGCGGCCGAGGCTATGACGTTGACGATCGACTCCAGCGCATCCGAATAGAGCGCAACGGAGCCGGTGACGTACCATGCGGCAAGCTTGAGCGCGAGCACCACGCAGGCGATGACAATCGACCAGAAGGCAAGGCTGGCGATCCTTTGCCTGGCCGCTGCCTTCGCTGCGATCGCCGCCATGTTGTCCGTCGCCGCCATCGTTTCTAAGCGGCCTTTTCCTTGGCCTTGCGCGGCAGATGCGCAACGATGTTTTCGATGATGCGCATGCCGGCATTGTGGCCGAGCGTCATGATCGATTCCGGATGGAACTGGACGGCGGCGATCGGCTCCTTGCGGTGTTCGAAGGCCATGATGATGCCATCCTCGGTCTCGGCGGTGACGATGAAATCGTCGGGCAGCCGCACCGGATCGGCAAAGATCGAGTGGTAGCGGCCGACGGTCACTTCCTTGGGCAGGCCGGAGAAGATGATTCCGGGCTTGGAGACGCGGATGCGCGACGGCTTGCCGTGCATCGGCACGTGCAACTGCCTGAGTTCGCCGCCATAGGCCTCGGCCAGCGCCTGCAGGCCAAGGCAGACACCGAAGATCGGCAGGTCGCGGGCGCGGGCGTTCTTGATGGTCGCGGCGCAGTCGAAATCCTTCGGCGTGCCCGGTCCGGGCGACAGCACGACGAGATCGGGCTTCAGCCGTTCGAAGACTTCTTCCGGCACCGGCGAACGCACGGTCGAGACATTGGCACCGGTCTGGCGGAAATAGTTGGCCAGTGTGTGGACAAAGGAGTCTTCGTGGTCGACGAGCAGGATGTTGACGCCGTCGCCGACGCGCGCGGTGGTGCGTTCGGCGCCTGCGGCATTGCCCAATTTGGCGTCGCGAATGGCGGAGAGCATGGCGGATGCCTTCAGTTCGGTTTCGGCTTCTTCTTCCTCGGGGATGCTGTCGAAGAGCAATGTGGCGCCGGCTCGCACCTCGGCAATGCCGTCCTTGATGCGGATGGTGCGGAGCGTCAGGCCGGTGTTCATGTCGCCGTTGAAATTGACCATGCCGATGGCGCCGCCATACCAGGCACGCGGGCTCTTTTCGTTCTGCTCGATGAAGCGCATCGCCCACAGTTTCGGCGCACCGGTGACGGTGACCGCCCAGGCATGCGACAGGAAGGCGTCGAAGGCATCCATGCCTTCGCGCAGGCGCCCTTCGATGTGATCGACGGTGTGGATCAGGCGTGAATACATCTCGATCTGGCGGCGGCCGATGACGCGCACCGAGCCCGGATCGCAGACCCTGGACTTGTCGTTGCGGTCGACGTCCGAGCACATGGTCAGCTCGGATTCATCCTTCTTGGAATTGAGCAGCTTCAGGATCTGCTCGCTGTCGGAAATGGCGTCGTCGCCGCGCTTGATGGTGCCGGAGATCGGGCAGGTCTCTACGCGGCGGCCGTTGACGCGCACGAACATTTCGGGCGAGGCGCCGATCAGATACTCGTTTTCGCCGAGATTGATGAAGAAGGAATAGGGCGACGGGTTGATCGACTTCAGCTTGCGCGAGATTTCGGAAGGCTGCGTCTCGCAGCGTTCGTAGAACATCTGCCCGGGCACGACCTCGAACAGGTCGCCGCGCTTGAAACTGTCCATCGCCTTGCGCACCAGATTGGCATATTCGCCCGGCTCATGGTCGCCGCGCGGCGGGATGCGGTCGGCGGTCTTGAACGGTTCGGTAATTTCGTCCCGCGGCAGCCCCTCGGTTGAAAAACCGTCGCCGGAATAGTCGTAGCGGTCGGTCCAGGCCTTGGTCGAATAATGGTCGACGACCAGGATCTCGTCAGGCAGGAACAGCACGAGATCGCGCTGGCTCTGTTTGCGCTCGAGCTTGTAGTCGACTGGATCGAACTGGAAGGCGAGGTCGTAACCGAAGGCGCCGTAAAGGCCGAGATTGGCGTCTTCATCGGTCTTGAACAAAGCGGTGATGGCGCGCAGCACAGTAAACACAGAGGGGACGCGGCTGCGCTCTTCCTCGGTGAAGACGCGGCCGGGCTTGGCGACATCGAGGCGGATCAGCTTTTTCGAGGTTTCAGCAATCGTCACCTCGGTAATGCCGGCCAGCGTCTTGCCGATCACCGGCAGCAGCACTTCGCCACGGCCGTTCAGCGCCTCGATGCGCATGGCGCGGCCACGCGCGGAAATCACCAGCGGCGGATCGATGATGGCCGTATCCCAGCGTGTGTAGCGGCCCGGATATTCGTAATTCGAGGAAAACACCGCACCACGGCGCGAGTTCAAGCCATCGACATAAGCGTCGATCGCACCGGCGTAAGGCTTGTCGTGGCGTTCGCGGGTGATGGTGACACCACCTGCGGTCACGAAGCTTTCCGCGCCGTTTTCCAGAGCCTTGATCGTCATTGCCGTCTCCATATGGCTTGTTGGGCAACGGACCCGGGACTGGCTTTGAAAAAACAAATGGCCGCCCGGACATTCCGTTGCGGCCACCCTCTATTTTCACGCGCACGCGTTCGAACAGGCCGCTGTCAGCGAGCCCACCACCAAATGGTCTTGATCGAGCGCATGTTCATGGGCGAAATCCATAGCGGCGAAAAGCCGGATGCGCAACAGGTTTGAAAGGCCTGTTTGTGGCCGCCGCTTCCGCAGCCCATGGCACATCGCCAAGGCTTGGGGTCCTGCCTAGACTGTTCGTCCAACATCGGAAAGACGGGAAGACAGCAATGACCGAGCAGATCGAGCGCGCACGCAGGTTCCATGCGCTCCACGTCAGGGGCAACCCGATCGTTCTCTACAATGCCTGGGATCCGGGCTCGGCCAAGATCGTCGAGAAGGCGGGCGCCAAGGCGATCGCCACCGGAAGCTGGCCGGTCGCGGCTGCTTTTGGTTATGCGGATGGCGAGAAAATTCCGCTGGAGCTGGCGCTGGACAACATCAAGCGCATCGTGGCGGCAGTCGACCTGCCGGTGACCATGGACCTCGAAGGCGGCTACGGCGTCGAGCCGGTGACTGTCGCCCAGACGGTGACACGTGCCCTGCAGGCCGGCGCCATCGGTTTCAATTTCGAGGACCAGATCGTCGGCGGCGCCGGTCTGCACGACATCGCCATACAGGTGAAGCGCATCGAGGCGGCAGCGGCGGCGGTGAAGGCTTCCGGCATTCCCGCCTTTATCAACGCCCGTACCGACATTTTCCTCAAGGCCAAGCCGGATGTGCATGACAGCGTGCTGCTCGACCAGGCCATCGAGCGGGCGCACGCTTATGAAAAGGCAGGAGCGAGCGGCTTCTTTGCGCCGGGGCTCGGCGACGAGGGTCTGATCGAGGCGCTGTGCAAGGCCACCGTGCTGCCGGTCAACATCATCGCGCTGGCGCATGTGCCGCCGCGCCAGCGCCTGGCCGAGCTTGGTGTCGCCCGTGTGAGCCACGGCCCGGTGCCGTACCGGCAGATGGCCGAATGGCTGGAGGCCAAGGCGCGGCTGGCGATTTCGGGTTAGCTCAGTCCTCCAGCGTGCCTGACCTCGCGTCGGCGCTCTTCTTGTCGCCGACCAGCTTCAAGAGATCCTCGCCGGCGCGGATGATGCGGCGCGAGCGGCGGGTCAGGATGACGCCGTCCTGCGGCGCCAGCACTTCGGTGCGGCCGCCGGCCTCGCCCGGTGTGTGGACGATGGTGGCGAGGCGCGCGCCCTTGGCGACGCGGTCGCCGGGCTTGACGTCGTAGAGGATGGCGCCGGCCCGGGGCGCCGGCATCATGTCGATGTTCTCCAGCGGCGCGACGAGGCCCTTGAACGCGCCGGGTGCGGGAAGGGCCGTATCGGCGATGACGCCGCGCGCCGCCAGCAGCCGGTAAAGGCCTTCGGCATCGGAACTTGCCAGCGCGCCGTCGACATCCAGCATGCCACGGTATTCTACCGTGGTGGCAACGCGGCGGTCGAGCTTCGCCACGTTGGCGGGGACGTTCTGGTAGGGCATGATCGTGGCGCCCTCGAAGGTGCCGTCGGTGTCCTCGCTCCACAACACCACGGCGTCGATACCCATGGCGGCGGCGCAATCGGCCATCGCCGGCCACAGGCTGGCGTGGACGTAGAGATAGGCAAGGCCCTCGTCGTCGCAATGCAGGTCGAGCACGATGTCGTGGCCGAGCGACAGCTGCACCAGACGGGTCTTCAATCGCTGGTCGGGGGTGCCAAGCGTGGTGTCGGGCAAAAGCTTGGCGTCCGGTGCTGCGAGCAACGGAAAGCCGCGGTTGAAATTGTTGCGGGTGCCGAGATGAAAGCGGCCCTGGTGCTCGCCGAAATGATATTGCGCGCGGCCGATCGGATTGGCCCAGGGCACGACCGTGATGCTGCCCTTGATGCGGCCTTCCGCTTCGGCCTTGTTCAGCGCCGGCATCAGCGCGTCGATGGCGACGACACCAGGCAATTCACCGGCGTGGAGTGCTGCCTGCAGATAGGCCGAAGGTGCTGCCTTGTCGGCGCCGGCGAAGCGGAACACCGGGAATTCGTAGGAAACGCCTTCGGTATCGCCGGCGATGCGTTCGATCGATTTCTGCATGGGATGCCTCCAGGATAAGAGGCAGAACACATGCACTTTTGCCGAAGGGCTGTCGATTGGTCCAGTTCGCGCCGCCATGGGCGCAATGGAATTATTCGGCGGCGGCCGGAACCGGCGTTATCGGCGCCGATCCTTCGAGCGCCTGCGAGACAACGGCTACGCTGACCGCCAGCAGGGCCAGCACCGCGCCGACCAGCGGCAAATGAGCATAGGAAACGCCGGCCGACAGAGCCACGCCGCCGATCCAGGCGCCGCTGGCATTGCCGACATTGAATGCGCCCTGGTTGAGCGTGGCGGCGAGGTTCGGCCCTTCCGAAGCCGCTTCGACGACGCGGATCTGCAGCGGCGGCACGACGACGAAGATCAGCAGTCCCCACAAGAAGACGATGCCGATGGCGACGCTGGCGATCGCGCCGTACTGCATGAAGCCGACAAACAGAACTGCCATCAAAAGCAGCGTGCCGATGACCGTCGGCATCAATTTCCAGTCGGCCAGCCGGCCGCCGATGATGTTGCCTATGGTCATGCCGGCGCCGAACAGCAGCAGGACCCAGGTGACCGCGGAGGTCGACAGGCCGGAGACATCGGTAAGGTAGGGCTTGATGTAGGTGAAGACGGCAAACAGGCTGGCCGAGGCCAGCGAGGCGATCAGCATGGCGAGCCAGACCTGCAGCTTGCCCAGCACGCGCAGTTCGCTGCGCAGGCCGCCGCCGCTCGGTTCGACGACATTGGATGGCACCAGCCAGGCGATGGCGGCAACAGAGATCAGGCCGATGCCGACGACGGCAAAGAAGGTGGAGCGCCAGCCGAAGGCTTCGCCAAGCGCGGTGCCGGCAGGAACGCCGAGAATGTTGGAGAGCGTCAATCCCGCGAACATCATCGCCATGGCGCTGGCGCGCTTGTTGCGCGGCACCAGGCTGGCGGCAACGACGGAACCGATGCCGAAAAAGGCGCCATGACCGAACGCGGTGAAGACGCGCGCGGCCATCAGGAGCCAGTAATTGGGCGCAATGGCGCAGAGCAGATTGCCGACGACGAACATCGCCGTCAGCGCGACCAACACTGGCTTGCGCGGCAGATGCGCGGTGGCCATGGCGACGATGGGTGCGCCGAAGACGACGCCCAGCGCATAGCCGGTGACCAGCAGGCCGGCCGAGGGGATCGACACGCCGAGATCGGCCGCAACCTCCGGCAACAGGCCCATGATGACGAATTCGGTGGTGCCAATGCAGAAGGACGCAATGGCAAGCGCAAGGATCGGCAAAGGCATGGAAAATCCAGACTGAATCGGTTCAATTCAGACTGAACGAGAAGCCTTGCCGCGCGCAATGCACATTGCTGCAACGCACCAATGCAGAAAGCGCTGAGCTTGACGCGGGGCTATGTCAGGCGAGCGGCTTCAGCTCCTGGGCGATGGTTGGCAACAGCTCCGAGACGTTGGGGTGGATATGCACGGCGCGCGCCAGCGTATCGACCGACGCCTTGGCGTACATCAGGTCGAGCACGCAGTGCACTGCCTCGTCGCCGCCGGGGCCGAGCACGGAGCAGCCGAGGATTTCCCTGGTGTCGGCATCGACCAGGATCTTCATGAAACCTTGCGTCTCGCCCTTTTCGATGGCGCGGCCGACGCGGGTCATTGGTCGCTGGCCGACCAGCGCCTTGCGCCCGGATTTCTTCACCGCCGCCTCGGTCATGCCGCAGCGGCCGAGCGGCGGATCGATGTAGAGCGCATAGGCCTCGATGCGGTCGCTGACCTTGCGCGGATCGTCGTCGAGCAGATTGGCGGCGACGATCTCATAGTCGTTGTAGGAGGTGTGGGTGAAGGCGCCCTTGCCGTTGCAGTCGCCCATCGCCCAGATGCCGGGCACGCTGGTGCGCAACTGGTCGTCGACGGTGACGAAGCCGCGCAGATCGACCGTGATGCCGGCCTTGTCGAGGCCGAGGTCGTCGGTGTTGGGGGTGCGGCCGAGTGCCAGAAGCACATGCGAGCCGACCGCCGGCGGCTTGCCGGATGAGAAGGTCACGGCGATGTCCTTGCCCTGTCTGGCAAAGCGGATGTCGTCGGCGCCGACATGGACTTCTATGGCTTCGTTTTCGAGGATCGATAGGATGGCCGCCGACACGTCCTCGTCCTCGCGGCCGGTCAGGCGCGAACTCTTCTCGATGACGGTGACTTCAGAGCCGAAGCGGCGAAACATCTGCGCGAATTCAAGAGAGATGTAGCTGCCGCCGACGATGACGAGGTGGCGCGGCAGAATTTCGAGGTCCATCATTGAGGAGTTGGTGAGGTAGTCGACGTCGTTGACGCCGGGCAGGTCGGGCACCGAGGCGCGGCCGCCGGTGTTGAGGAAGATCTTTTCGGCAGTCAGAAGCTCGTCGCCGACGCGCACCGTGTTGGCGGATTCGAAGCGGGCATGGCCGCGATAGAGCGTGCAGCCCTTCATGCCGGCGATCCAGGTCTCCAGATTGGTGCGGGAGTCATTGGTGACCTTGTCCTTGCGCGCCTTGATCCTCTTGTAGTCCACGCCGACAGGGCGTGAGAACGTCACGCCATAGTCCGCGGCACGCCGCGCCAGATGCGCGGCATAGGCGCTGGCGACCATGGTCTTCGTCGGCATGCAGCCGGTGTTGACGCAGGTGCCGCCGACCAGCTTGCGCTCGATCAGCGCCACGCTCATGCCGGCTGACGTCAGCCGGCCGGCGAGAGGAGGGCCGGCCTGTCCGGCGCCGATGATGATGGCGTCGTATGTCTTGGCGTCTGAGGCTTGGGCAGTCATACCACCGCCGCCACGATCAGCAGGCCGCCGATGATCGCCACCGCGTCCTCGATGAGGGCGGCAGGCAAATCCTTGCCGAAGGCGGCGGCCAACCGGCCGCGCGCTTCGGCGCCGCCATAGGTGCCGATGACGGCGCCGATGGCGCCGGCAATCAGGCCGCCAATGGTGGAACCGGCGGTGGCGCCGATCACCGCGCCGCTGAAGGCGCCAAGCAGGATGCGGGCGCCGAATTGCTGCGGCACCTTGCGGCTCGGCGTCGAGGGCAGCTGGTCGGTGACCAGTTCGACGATGGCGAGGATGGTGAAGATACCGACGGCGGCCCAATGGCCCATGAAACTTGCCCAGGTGCCGGCCACCGGCAGCCAGCCGAGATAGGCGCCCCAGGCGATCGCGCCCGGCGCGGTCATGGCGCGAAGACCGGCAATCACGCCGATCAGAAGTGCAAGCAAATAGAGCATGTCGATCCCCTCGAAAGCAGGCCCGGGACTGGCCTACGAGGGCAAGCTAGCATAGGTCCTGCGTTTGACGAGAGTAGGCGATGGTGCTTCTTCCATCAGTGAGCATTGTACTTTGGTAACCAGTCGAACATGACGAACGGACGGAGTCGCTGTGATGGCCGGAAGCGAACGCACAAGGATGATTGCAGGCGAATGGTACACCTGCATCGACGACGAACTAGAGGCGCTGCGGGTGATCGCGCGCGATGCGGTGTTCGAGCATAATACGCTACCGCCCCAGCAACGCGGCAATATCGGTCCGGCGCTGTCGGTGCTGCTCGGCAGCACGGGCGAGGGCGGCCGCATTGAGGCGCCGTTCCACTGCGCCTACGGTTTCAACATCCATCTCGGCGACGGCGCCTTCCTCAATGCCGGCTGCACCATCCTCGACACCGCGCCGGTGCGTATCGGCAGGCGGACGCTTCTCGGCCCCAATGTGCAGATCTACTGCGCCGAGCACCACAAGGAGGCCGCGGGCCGTCAGGCGGGACTGGAGATTGCCCGGCCGGTCACCATTGGCAATGACGCCTGGATCGGCGGCAGCGCCATCATCCTCGGCGGCATCAGCATCGGCGATGGCGCCATAGTCGGCGCCGGCGCGGTGGTGACGCGCGACGTGCCTGACAACACCACAGTGGTCGGCAATCCGGCGCGGGCGGTCAAGCGGGGCTGAACTCGTCGTGGGCGGTCAGTATGAAGCCGTACGTGCCATGCGCTCGTCCGGACCGGCTCGCCGCGAGAATTCACGCCGGTATTGGGCCGGTGACGTCTTGAGCCGTGCGGCGAAATGCTGGCGCAGCGAGGTGGCGCTGCCGAAGCCGGCTTCGAAGGCCACCATGTCCATCGATTTTTCCGTCGCCTCCAGCAGCCGTTGCGCCAGTTCGGTGCGTTGGCCGGCCAACCATTCGCCAAAGCTGGTGCCGATCGATTTCTGGAAACGGCGGGTGAAAGTGCGCCGAGTCAGGCCCGCGGCCTCCGCGACGCGGTCGAGGTTGTGCGTTTGTCCGAGCGTTGCCCGCACCGTGTCCAGCGCCAGGGTGAAGCGGTCGGTGGCCGGGGTTTTCGCCAGCGGGCGCTCGATGAACTGCGCCTGCCCACCCTGCCGGTGCGGCGACAGTACAATGTGCCTTGCCAGCCGCAGCGCTACCTCTGCGCCATAGCGCGCGCGCACAATGTGCAGGCAGCAGTCGAGCCCGGCGGCGACGCCGGCCGAGGTGACGATGTCGCCGTCGTCGACATAGAGCACGTCGGCGTCGACTTCGATGTCCGGGTACAATGCCTGCAACCGGTCGGTGGAGGCCCAATGTGTCGTCGCACGCCGGCCCGCAAGCAGCCCGGCGGCGGCAATGGCGAAGGTGCCGAGACAGAGGCCGACGATCAGCGCACCGCGCCGGTGCGCGTGGGTGAGCGCTGCCAGGAGCGGCGGCGGAAGTGGGGCCTCGAGATCCTTCCAGCTCGGAACGATGACGATGTCGGCATCGTCGAATGCGGAAAGGCCATACGGCACCGCGATGGTCAGCCCGGCATCGGTGTGGATCGCTCCATCGTCGAGCGCGCAGACGCGAAAGTCGAAACGCGGCAGGCCAAGCATGGTGCGGTCGGTGCCGAACACCACGCACGGCACGGAGAGGTGGAACGGGCTGATGCCGTCAAAGGCGAGAACGGCAATGATCGGGTCGGCCATGCGTGTTTCCAGCAAGCGAAAAGCGGATTGTCCCAATTCTTTCGACTGATGTCAATCGGGCCACTTTTGGCAGTCGGGCGATTCGCCTATTTCCTGTCCCATTCGAGCTCGAAGGAGAACACCATGTCCGCCAATATCACGCCACGCCGCGCACTCATCGTTATCGATGTCCAGAATGATTATGATGGCGGCAACCTCGCCATCCAGTGTCCGCCGTTCCGCGACAGCGTCGTCAATGTCGCGCGCGCTATGGATGCCGCCGCTGCGGCCGGCGTGAAGGTGGTGGTCGTCAAGCAGATGGCGCCCGAGACCTCGCCAGTCTTCGCCAAGGGCAGCCATGGCGGCGAACTGCATCCCGAGATCGCCCGGCGAAGCCGCGACCACTATGTCGAGAAGTCACTGCCTAGCGCCTTTGCCGGCACCGACCTCGAGGCGTGGCTGCGCGCCAATACCATCGATACGATAACGGTGATCGGCTACATGACGCATAATTGCGACCTGTCGAGCATCATCCACGCCGCGCATGTCGGCTTTGCGGTCGAGTTCCTGTCCGACGCCACCGGTTCGCTGCCTTACGCCAACAGCGCCGGCTACGCCTCGGCCGAGGAGATCCACCGCGTGGTGTCCATCATCCTGCAGTCGCGCTTTGCGGCCGTGCTCAAGACCGCCGAATGGATCGATTGCCTGAAGACCGGTGCTTTGCCCGAACGCGACACGCCCTATGCGTCCAACCAGCGCGCGCTGGCGCGCTACGCTGCATAGGCAAATTGCCGCGAAGGAACAGGGGCGCCGCAGTCTGCGGCGCCCCTTGGCGTTCCTGATCACGAACACCGGGGCGTGGCCTCGTTTGGAAGTCTTTTCGGCTGGGCCCGGATGATGAGCCGGCTAAACGCAAGAAACTCAGATCGGGCTCTATCTCAGGATGGGGAACTGGAGAACAGAGTGAAGTCTTTCACAGACGAAGGCCTCTCTCCGAGGAACGGTATATCTGGATCAAGGGGTGGGACGGGGTAGACTTCCCCGGGAGAAACAAGTGAAAGCGCGAATTGCACGAACTACAGTCGTTCTCGCCTTGGCTGGTGCCGCGGCACTCTTGCCATGGCCCGCTTTCGCCCAGGTCCCTTCGCACGCGCCGGGGACGATCTGCTTCACTCAATCCTTCTGGTGCTGGGCGCAGCCGCCCGGCCCGCCCGGATATCCGTGCGGGTGCCCGTCGCAATACGGCTATGTGCCGGGGTATCTAGGGTAGTCGTCAGGCGGGGGGATTTCACGATGACGACGACACCGGCCGACCCTCTCGTTTCTGGACTCATCGCGGACGCCAAGCTGGTCGCCAACTACGGCCGCTACGGTGTGTTCAAGGACAGTTCCCTGTTTGCGGCCATCGGCAATGCCGAAAAGCTCGACGATGCGACGGCCAGCCAGCCTGAGGTCGTCAATCTTCAGACGGTTTTCAACGATTGTTCCGGCACCGTGCCATTTGCCACCCTGGCGGCACTGCGATCGGGCTGGTCGCCCGGTGACATGTCGCGCAAGACCGCGCTGGCGACGTACTTTCTCGTGGCTCTTTCCGTGCTTTTCATGGTTGTAACCGGAAGATTGACGTACATTTACAACAAGGGAGTCGCGATAAACTCCGAACTCATAGAAATCGACAACAATGATTTCAGCGCACGGTTCGGACAGGCGATACGCCAGGTTTGGGCGACGAAGAAACAACTGAGCTCGGCATCGTCCGAGCAGGCTTCGACCACGGATCTGACGCTTCTGAAGGACGCCTATTACAATTCGGAAGATAGCCTTCACGCTCTCGACCAGCGCTTTTCCTCCCTGGTGAGAAGAGCGCAAGGGTTCATGACTGAGGACGCGCAATTCCCGATCTGGGGAATGCAATGGATGTACTGCAAATTTTATTCAACCTCCACGGCAGATGGCGTAGCGGCGGGCCAGGCTCAGTATTCCCAGCAAGGTGCCATAGACCAGTTCTGTGACCAGCCGCTGGGGGTGAGTAAATCCACGCCTCCAGACAAGCTCAAGGAGCTCCCCAATCAGCCGGATGCCTATTGCGCGCAGATAAACACCGAAAAGAAAAACCCGAACAATCTTGAAGGTACGTCTTCGGAAAAAGTGACGGACGTGAATGCCGATTTCGACGAGGCAACGCGCAGCCTGCAGTGCGACGGAGTGATCACGATCGCGCCGAACTCGATCTACACGCTGACCGCGCAGATAAAGACGCTGGACGAGGTTCTCAGCCCATATGCCTTGTGGATACTCCCGGCCTTCTACGGCGCGCTCGGAGCCATCATGTTTCACATGCGGATGATCCTCAATCCGCTGCTGCCCAATCCACCGCTGTCGCGGCTGATCCACAGGATCGCACTGGGGGCGCTGGCCGGCATGGTGCTTGCCTGGTTTGTAGCACCGGGCACCAAGCTTGGAGAGGAGGCTTCGGGAATAGGCTTCAGCCTCTTCACCTTCTCCTTCCTGTTTGGGTTCAGTCTGGATATCTTCTTCACCATTCTCGACCAGTTCGTCAGCATGTCGGTCGCCGGGATCAAGAAGTTCGGGTCCTCGACAGTGGCGTGAGAAGCCCGGCAAGCAAAAGGGCGCCGCATGGCTGCGGCGCCCTTGGTTGTCGAGACAAATCTCAGAACAGGCCTTCGATCTGGCCGGCCTCGTTGAGGAAGATTTTTTCCGAGGACGGCGCCTTGGGCAGGCCGGGCATGGTCATGACCTCGCCGCAGATGACGACGACGAAGCCGGCGCCGGCCGAAAGCCTGACCTCGCGCACCGGCACGGTGTGCCCGGTCGGCGCGCCGCGCAGGTTCGGGTCGGTCGAGAAGGAATATTGGGTCTTGGCCATGCAGACCGGCAGGTGCCCGTAGCCGGCCTGCTCCCAGGCATGCAGCTGGTCGCGCACCGACTTGTCGGCGATCGCCTCGTCGCCGCGATAGATGCGCTGGACGATGGTGTTGATCTTCTCGAACAGCGGCATTGCGTCGGGATAGAGCGGCGCGAACTGCGAGGCGCCGGATTCGGCGATCTCGACGACCTTGCGCGCCAACTCCTCAATGCCGGCAGAGCCATTGGCCCAATGCTTGCACAGGATCGCCTCGGCGCCGAGCGAGGCGACGAAATCCTTCATCGCCTGGATTTCCACCTCGGTATCGGTGGTGAAATGATTGATCGCCACGATCGCAGGCACGCCGAACTGTTTCACATTCTCGATGTGGCGGCCCAGATTGAGGCAGCCCTTCTTGACTGCCTCGATGTTTTCCTTGCCGAGATCTTCCTTCTTGACGCCGCCATTCATCTTCATGGCGCGCACGGTGGCGACGATGACGGCAGCCGCCGGCTTCAAACCCGCCTTGCGGCACTTGATGTCGAAGAATTTTTCGGCTCCGAGGTCGGCGCCGAAGCCGGCTTCGGTGACGACGTAGTCGGCGAGCTTCAGCGCCGTGGTGGTGGCGACCACCGAGTTGCAGCCATGCGCGATGTTGGCGAACGGGCCGCCATGCACGAAGGCAGGGTTGTTCTCCAGCGTCTGCACCAGGTTTGGCTGCATGGCGTCCTTCAGCAGCACCGCCATGGCGCCGTCGGCCTTGAGGTCGCGGGCATAGACCGGCGTCTTGTCGCGGCGGTAGGCGACGATGATGTCGCCGAGGCGCTTTTCCAGATCCTTGAGGTCGGTGGACAGGCACAGGATAGCCATCACCTCAGAGGCGACGGTGATGTCGAAGCCGGCCTCGCGCGGATAACCGTTGGCGACGCCGCCGAGCGAGCAGATGATTTCGCGCAGCGCCCGGTCGTTCATGTCCATGACGCGGCGCCAGGCGACGCGGCGGGTGTCGATGCCGAGCTCATTGCCCCAGTAGATGTGGTTGTCGATCAGCGCCGACAGAAGATTGTGCGCCGTGGTGATGGCGTGGAAGTCGCCGGTGAAGTGGAGGTTCATGTCCTCCATCGGCACGACCTGCGCGTAGCCGCCGCCGGCGGCACCGCCCTTGACGCCGAAATTCGGGCCGAGCGAAGCCTCGCGGATGCAGACGATCGCCTTCTTGCCGATGCGGTTGAGGCCATCACCGAGGCCGACGGTGGTGGTCGTCTTGCCTTCGCCGGCCGGCGTCGGGTTGATGGCGGTGACGAGGATCAGCTTGCCGTCCTTGTTGCCCTTCACCGATTTGATGAATTCGGCCGAAATCTTCGCCTTGTCGTGGCCGTAGGGCAAAAGGTGCTCGGTCGGGATGCCGATCTTGGCGCCGATCTCCTGGATCTGCTTTTTCTTGGCGCCGCGCGCGATCTCGATGTCGGACTTCACTTCGGCCATGACGGCTTTCCTTCGGATTGGACGGTGGAGGGGACGGGTTTGATCTCACTCGCAGGCATGTTGAACCAGGGCGCGGGCATGTTCTAACCCTGTCGCTCCCGCGGCGTCAACTTGCATGCAACTATGTTTCCTATGAAGAAAGTGTCTCCGCGGCCGGCCGACCTGTCGCCGGTTCTTCCTGGCTCCGTTGCCGCGCCGTATAGAAGCCAGAGGACGCGACGTTCCGCCGTCTCAAAACAGCCGCCCAATGCACGGAATGCGACAGAGGCGACGGCGCAAATTCGCCATCGCTCGCCGGGAAAGCTGTGGACGCTACTGAGTCAGGACGTTGCTGATCTCGACCATGTTGGAGCGCACGCGAAGCACGTAGAAACCCATCGTCGTCAGGTGCGTCGGCATGATCCAGCCATCCTCGCGGCCATTGGCGATGATGAAGGGCTGGATGCGCAGGGCCGAGACGAATTGCGCATCCATCGTGTCCCACAGATTGCCGAGATGCTTTTCCTTGATGACGTCCTCGAAGTCGGCCTGGGCGCCCTTCATCAGGCCGTAATAGGCATAGAGCTGGCCATAGGCGAACCAGAAGCGGTCGTCGGCGCGGAAGTCGAACCAGCCATTGTTATGGTTTTCGGCGCGCTCCTTGAGGATCGCGGAGGTGGAACCGATGTCGGAGGAGATGCGGTCGATATACTGCTTCAGATTGTCGGCGCGGGCATCGAACGTCGCCTGGCAGCTGCCGAGGCGGGCGTTGAAGGAGCGTAGCTTGGTGACGGCATCGCGATAATAGCTCGGCGTCGGCGTCTTGGGGCCGAACGGGTTGAGGCCGAAATACCAGGTCTCCTCGTCGAACTGCAGATTGCCGCGCGCATCCTGCAGGTCGCCGTCGATCTGCGATGTGGTGCGAACACGGCCGAGATTGTCGGCAAGCTCGGTGGCGGTACGCCGCACCGCCTGGTTGATGCCGCGCTGGAACGAGGCCTTGTTGTCCATGAACGGCGTGTTGTCCCAGTCGATGCCGAACAGGCCGAGTTTGTAGAGGATCATCGACGAGATCCAGGCATTCTGGTTGACGTTGAAGTCCGTCAGGTCGGCCGCCACCTGGGCGATGCCCGAATTGCCGCAGGTCTTGGCGGTGTCGGTGCCGGCGCCGGCGGCGACCTGTTCGCCGGCGGAAATGTTGCGGTTCTCGAAGGTGTATTTGTCGACGTAGTTGGGATCGAACTTGTTCCACCACTGGGTGGCGTAGAAGAAATTGGCGTAGAGGCCGATCAATACCAGAAGCGCGAGGCCGACCACAGCCTTCAGGATCCAGCCGCGCTGCGTATACCAGCGCCCAGCCCAGAGGAACGGCCACAGGATCGCGCCAATGACGAGGCCGATGCCGCGGCCTATCCATTGGAAGATGCGGGTGAAGAAATTCACGATCGGATCAAGCATGGCTCTCGTTCACCCCTCAGTCAGTCAGGCCGTAAAGGCGCGTGCGAAACGCCACTTTGTCTTTCAAATATGTGGTTTTCAGAACGTCCACAACATGCGACCGCCAGGCGTCGCTGTAGCCGTCATAGTCCTTGTAGAAGCCCGGCTTGTTGAAGACGTAACGCGAGACAAAGTCCTGCTGCACGAAATCCGAGATCAGCTGGTTGGTCAGCCAGGCGTCGGGATGGTCGGGCTTGCCACGCACGACCAGGAAGCGCTGTTGCGGAAACACATCCTCGATCTTGAGATGGCCGAGCTGGGCGATCTCACGCTTGGCGGCGTTGAGAAAGGGGAAATTGCCGTCCTTGGTGATCAGATCGGCATGGCCATGGATCCAGGTCTGCAGCCAGACCTTGTCGACCTCGGTCAAATTGCGGTTCGGCTCTGTGTCGCGGATGAGAGAGCGCACCACCATCTCGGCGCGATGCTCGAGATAGCCCGAGCTTTCGACCCATGACGCGCGCGGCAATTCGATGCGGCCGGTGCTGGCCAGGAACTTGAACACCTTGTCGGCATCGTTGATCGAGAGATAGCTGACCTGCCAAGGCCGCGAACGGCGAAAGCCGGGGGCGGCCGGGTCGCCGATGACGGTAGTCATATCAGGATCGACGAAGACGTAGACGCCGCCGAAATGGCTGGTCCAGTAGGCGTTGTGGCGGAAGATCACCTGGTCGGGCACCAGCGCATTCTCACGGATATCGCCGCACACCTTCGCCAGTTCCACCATACGGCTCAGCATGGTGTTGTCGCGCCAGGCATCGGGCTCCTGCTTCAGCCGGTCGACCAGCTTGCCGAGTTCGGCGGCCTTGCCCAGCACGTCCTCGGCCGAAAGCACCCTGAACTCGACCTGGCTGATCGACAGCAGATCCTCGATGTCGTTGACCAGGGGAACGGAATCCTCGATCTCCCCGTAGATGACATCCTTGATGGTCAGCGCATCGATGGCGCGCTGGTTCTTGGACATGAACTCGAACATCAGCTGCGAGGTGTTGGAAAAGGCGGTGTGCACCACCGGCAGATCGATCTGCGACGGCGTCAGGATGATGAAGCGGCGGTTGACCTCATTGGGGTCGAGATAATCGTAATCGCCGCATTCCTCGGCCACTTCGGGCGAGAAGCCGGTGCGGTCGATCTGGAAGCTCTTCAGCTTGGTGGGCTTGAGGCCAAAGGCAACAAGCGCCTTGTTGTAGCGCTGGATGAGGTGCGACTCGTCGACGGTGAGCAAGCGACCGTAGATCAGCTCATTGTCGCGGAGAAGGTCGGGCTTTTTGGCGTGGCTCATGCAGAACGTTCCGAGTGGCGTTGCCTGTTGTGGCGAAGCGCCAACGCTGACGCCTCCCTCTCCCCGTTCTTCACGGGGAGAGGGTAAGGGTGAGGGGCAGCGCTAGCATTCAAGGACATGTCTCCCCATGGCCTTTGGCGTCAATAAATCGAAGATCATTGGTCCGGATGTGCCGATCGAGGCGCTGTTCGATAGCTGCCAGTATGGTCGTAGCGATCTCTGGTCCACGCATGCGCCGCCCCTCACCCTTACCCTCTCCCCGTGAAGGACGGGGAGAGGGGGGCGTCAGCGTTAGCGCCAAGCCTTTCAGCACCCGCGGGCAGCGAAGGAAGCTCACGCATTCCAGAGCCCCTTCTTCTTCATCTCCTCCATCTCGCGCCCCGCCCGTTCGCGCAGGCGTGCGTCGCGCAGCAGCTTCTCCACCGCGGCGTCGTCGGATTTGTCGGAATAGCGGAACTCCGAGTCGGCGTAGCGGTTGATCTCCTGCATGACCATGTCCATCGAGAACGGCCCACGCAGTTCCTCGATCATGGCTTTCTTTTCGTTGTAACCCTTGTGCATGAAGGCTTCCGGCTTCTCGAACCAGTCGTCGGGCAGCTCGATGTCCATGGCGCGCATTTTGATGGCGTCGGTGACGTTCTTGATGGCTCGGCCGGTGAAGCGCGGCTCGGCATCCTTGATCAGGTGCAGATAAGTGCCGATGTCGGCCATCGATTTCGGCGCGCCATTCTCCTTCATGTAGCGCTCATAGACCTTCATCAGCCCGTCTTCCTGAGGCTTCTCGTGCTCCTCATAGGCTTCGGTCACCGCGCGCTGGATCTCCTGCGCGGCGTAGAGCTTGTGGTCGCCGAGTGGGATCTTGTGGTTCTTGCCGGCAAGCAGGACGAAGATGTCGATATAGTCGTCGCGGCTCTGTGGGCCGTCGACCAGCCAGCGGGCGCCGGCGCGCTGGCGCAGCGCATCGTCGACATTTTCGGGATAGTTGGAAAACATGCCGAACGAGCAATTGCCGCGCACCACCGTGCCGGCGCCGGCAAAGGCGTCCATCAAGACGCCGGTGATTTCCTGTTGGCCGGCCGAGGCGCGGTCGTCGGAGCGGCGGGCCGCCACCTGGTCGATGTCGTCGACGGTGCCGAAGCCGATGACGCGTGGGTTCAAGACATTGTTGATGAACTGGCGGCAGTTCTGGCCGGATTTGCCCTGGTAGGACGAGATCTGGTCGACGCCGAAATTCTCATAGGCGAAGGGATAGCCGGCAACCTGGCAATAGCCGTTTACGAGGCCGGCGATCATCTGGATCAGCGTCGTCTTGCCGGTGCCCGGCGCGCCATCGCCGATGAAGGTGAAGAGGAAGCCGCCGAGCTCGACGAACGGGTTCAGCTCGCGCTCGAAATCATAGGCCATCAGCATCTTGGCGAGCTTGACCGACTGGTATTTGGCGATGTGGTTGCCGACGACCTCTTCGGGCTTCTTGAAGGTCATCACCAGCGGCTTGGAGCGCTTGCCGGGCGCGACGTCGAAGCCGTCGAGGGTGAAATCGTCGGCGTCGATGCGGATATGGGCGTTCTCGAACGGGCCGATGCCGTCGAAGCGGCCCTTGCGGGCCAGCAGCCCATCAATGGCAACACGGGCGAAAGCACGCGCCCGGGTCGTCAGGTCGCCATCGTCCTTCGACCCGGTGATCGCCCTGTCCAACCCAGCCACGATCGACTTCACCGCGTCCTGCGGCGTGTCGAACAGGAAGTCGGGTTCGGGGATATCGTTGGGCGCCTCGCCATCGCTGTCGATCAGCTGGAACAGATAGGAGGCAAGGCTGAAGGCCGAAACGTAAGCAGAGGCTGACAGAAGCTTCTTGAAGGTCGCGGCTTCATCGCCTTCGAGCGGTGCGCGGGTGTTCTTGGCCTGCAGGCTTTCAAGGTCGGAGCCTTCGGCGAAGACATCGGAAATGGCGAGCGCAATCGCCAGGCCGCGGCGGGCGCGAAACAAAAGCGTGTGCTGCGGGATGCTCATCAACTGGTCGTCGGGATGGATCGCGGCGACGGTCTTGGTAAGCTCGACCTCGCGTGTGCGGCGCACCGAGCCGACCGAGACGGTGGAGACGAAGCGGCGGTTGGTGCCGGCAAGCGCGGTGCCGGATTCGCGTGAAGGATCCTCCAGCACGACGACGCGAGTGATGAAGCTTTGCGCGGTTGCGCGGTGCTTTTCGATAGCCGCTTCCGGAATGGTGGTCAGGCCGGTGTCCATGAAGGATGCTCCGCGATGTGACGGTCAGACATCTGAAATCACCTGCCCATTTGACAGGATGTGAACCTTGTAGCCGGAAAAGATCTTTTGAGCTTCGCCGGCGGCGTAGAGTGCTTGATAGGCTTCGTGCGGGATCAGGGCGTGGTTCTCGTAGCTCGACACACCCTGGCGCGCGGCTTCGAGATCGTCGGTGTTGATAAAGAATTCCTGCGTGGTCTTCTCGCTCGAAAACAGGCCCTTGCGGCCGGGTTTCTCGCCCTTGGAGTAGACCTCCTGGATGGTCCAGGTGAGCAGCCAGGCATTTTCCGGTTTGCGCACCTTGGCCAGCACCTCGGTCACGGTCGAATTGTTGTCCGTAATGCCTGCGGAATAAAAGGGGCCGAGCACGACGCGGCGCAGCTGCTTAGGGTGCAGCGGCTCGAAATCCTTGTCGAGATTGACCGCAATCGTTGCGGGCGAAAGCGTGTAGGCGGAATTCTTCTCGGTGAAATCGTCGAAGCGATGGGCGAGTTCGGGGTTGAGCAGGCCGTCCACCGGCAGCGGGATGTCGACCCGTTCATTGAGCTTGCCGCTGCTGTCAACGAGCTGCCGGATCATGCTTTCGGAGGAATCCTCCACCGTCACCATGTAGACCAGCGGCAGGTTGGCGCTGCCGTCGAAGCTCGCCCAGTGCACGAGGTAATAGGGGCGCCCGGTCTTTGGATTGACCGAGACCTTGGCCGTCTGCGCCAGCGAGAACGGGCCAAAAGTCTGTTCGCTCTTGACGTCCTCGAGATAGAGCCGCTCGGCCATCGACTTCTGCAGCGCTTCGGGGAATTCCTTGTGGCGCAGGATGAAGTCGGCCATTTCCTCGCGCAATTCGCCGGCCAGCGGAATGTTGGCCAGCCGCGCCTCGGCCTGGCGGCGGTCGTTTTCCAGTTCGAGCAGGTTCTGGAAGACGGGATAGCCGCTGTCGGCGCGCGAAATGCGGAACGTGTCCATGAAGCCGAGCCGGTTGCGCCAGCAGGAAAACGATTTGTCCAGCCGGGCAATGTATTCGGCGACAATCTTGGCGACGATGCCGTGCCGGTAAAGCGGCGAGCGGTCGTCGCGCATGAACACTTCGAGGCCGCTGAGTGCCGCCGTGATGGCGGAAAAATAGCGCGCCGCCGCTTCGTTTTCGGGAGTCATGCCGGTGTGCCCGCGTGCAGCCGCTCCTTACGACTGCACGTAGTTGGCCGAATTGTGCTTCTTCATCACGTCGTCGAAACGGCGGGCGAAGGCGTCGTCGGCGAGCTTCTTGCGGCGCTGGATGTCGGAGCTGGCGACCATGTTCTTCTCGTGCATTTCGAGGAGATCGCCGATGTGCTTTTGCGAGGCGGCGCCAATGCCGGCCATGGTCTCTTCGGCGGTGTTGTCAACCTGGCTGCCCAGCGTGTTGATCTTGTGGGCGACATCCTGCTGGGCGGCGGTCTTCAAGGAATCTTCCAGTGCCTTGTAGAGCACGATGCGCTGCTCGGTATCGATTGTCAGCTTGTTGATCAGCGTCGACTGCGCTGCGATCTGATTGTTGAGCGAATCGACGAAGGTCTGGAACATCGAGGTGTAGCGTTCCAGCGTCTGGCTTTCGGCCAGAAGCTCCTGCTCCTTGGCCTGCTTTTCATTGTATTCGGTCGCCAGTTTCGAGCGCTCGCCCTCAAGCTGCGTGCGCTCCTTCTGACTGGTAGAAGCGGCGATCTTGTTTTCGATGTCGAGCAGCAGCGGATTGACCTCCTCGATGCGCTTCTGCACCGCCTCGAGGTTGGTCATGGTGACCTTGCGGCGCTCGATCACCTGCGACAGGCTGTTTTCCGAGGTCTTGTAGCGCTGGTCGAGGACCTCTTTCTGCGCTTTCAGGATGCCGACGATGGTGTCGGACTTGACCAGAAGCTCCTGCAGATTGCCGGCCAGCGACATGTTGCGGACGCGGTCGGTGCGCATGCGCTGCTTGCGTTGCGCCGAGAAGACGCCGACGAAGCTTTCCCAGCCGGTGTAGTTCTTCATGCTCTCGAATTCGGTGCCGAAGACGTTGGTGGCGTCTTCCAGCCCGATGATCAGGTCGGCAATGTTGCCTTCCATCACCTTCTGCTGCTTCAGCACGTCCTCGATGCGGGCATTCTCGATGTCGAAATTGGCGTCGCCGATCTTCTTGTCGGCGGTGGCCAGCGTATCAAGCACCGTGCCCGACTGCTCGATCTTGGAGCGCATGTCCTGCACGACCTGCCTGGTCTTGGCAATTTCGGCATCGAAATTCTGCAATGTCGCCATAGGGGCCTCCCGCTTCGGCTTCCGGTCGCTGGCTGCGAACAGCGGCGAATATATGTGGGGTAACAGGGGATTGAAAGACGCAAGACAAGACCCGCCCCGAAAACAAAAAAATGCCTGGTCGTCTTGAAAGGCAATGAAGGCGGGGTCATGGCGTGATTAACCAGCCGGCCAAGTATTGTTCAATTGTCATGAACTTTGACGGCTGCGAAGAAGTCGATCTCGGACAGTGTGGGTGTGCTGAATTCGACAGAGGGCTCAATGAGTTGCAAGCGCGAGACAGCTGGCGGAAGCCGTCGCCATCACGCTACGCATCGCGCCGTTCAAGGCTTCGGATCGGCCTTCAGATAGGCGATGACGTTGGCGATGTCCTCGTCGCTGCTCAGGCCGGAGAAGCCCATCCTGTTGCCGGGTACTTTCAGCTTGGGAGCGCCGAGATAGGCTTTGAGGTTGGCTTCGTCCCAAACGAGGCCGGCCGCGCCAGCGTCCTTCATGGCCTGCGAATAGTTGAAGTTCTGGGCGGTGCCGGCGGTGCGGCCGACGATACCGAGGAGATGCGGGCCGACCTTGTCGCGGTCGCTTGCCGCCTCGTGACAGGCCATGCAGCGGTAGAATACTTTCTTGCCAAGTGCTGCATCGCCGTCGGCCTGCGCGGCGAGGATACCGGCCAAGTAAATGACAAGGGCTGATGAAATGGCTCGAAGCATGGCGGGTCCCGGCTGGCTCTTGTTGAGGGCAAAATAGGCAGCAGGCCTTAACAAACGCAGTATGGCGGCTGGATAGCGGACCGGGCTCAATCCGTGCGCGGGATCGCCGCAACCGCCTGCTTGACTTGCTTTTCAATCGCCGCCGACGAATGATTGTCGCGCACGAAAGCGCGGCCGATCTCCGCCATCTCGGCGGCCGCTTGCGGGCGTGTCGCGAGATCGATGATTTTCGATGCCAACTTGCCGGCATCGTCGCTGGACAGGAAATGCCTGCCCGCCTGCAGGCCAAGCCCTTCGACGGCCTTTTCGGTGGCGGCGACGACCAAGCCCGCCGCCATCGCCTCCAGCACCTTGATGCGGGTTCCGCCGCCGAAGCGCAGCGGGATCGGCGCATAGCCGGCGCGGCCAAGCAATTCCGGCAGATGCGGCGGGTTCTCGATCAACCGCAGACCATGCCTGGTGCATAGACCGCGCACGACATCGCGCGGGTTTCTGCCGGCGACGGTGATCGACCAGGGCCGGCCGGAAGCGGCGAGGCGCGGCGCCATCGCGCGGCCGATCTGCTTGACGGCGTCGATGTTGGGGAAATAGCCTAGATGGCCGATGAAACACAGGCTGAGCTCACTGAAGCGCTCGGCAGCAATCGGCAGGGAAAGCACGCTCTCGTCTGGAATGGGGTTGCCGACGAGCCTGATGTCGTTGACGGGGCCGAGAGCGGACAGAAGCGCTTCGTCGGCCCGCGAACAAACCCAGACCTGGTCGGCCACGGCAGCCGCACACCTGTCGGCTTCGCGCGCCTCTGCCTTCCTTCGCCTGTTTTGGCGCCAGTCTCGAATTTGCTGCCACAGCGTCAGGCCGGCGATCCGGTCGGACACCGTCCGGGAATCGATGTTGTGCTGGTCAAGGACGGTGCGCGCGCGATGCTTCGGCGCCAGCGTCAGCAGCTGCGAAAGCACGATCTCCTCGATTACCACGAGATCGGGCGCGAATTCCCTCCAGATGGCGTCGGCCTCGGCCAGCTCGTCGTCCGGCATCATATGCACGGTCGGGTGCGGGCCGCGCCTACCCCACGGCGCCCTGCCGCGCGCTGCCTCGATGATCCGGTGACGGATGTTCGGCGGTGTGGAGGGTGCCGGGGCGCCAGTCAGGCTTACCGTCAGGACCTCGCCCATCGATGCCAGGGCGCGTGCATTGGCGGCGTTCCGGATCTCTCCGCCGGAGACCGGCGGAAACGGGCAATCGACTGTGAACTGCAGAATTTTCATGTTGTCCCGGCCGTTCAGCCTCTGGTGAAGCCAATGAAATCGTCAGGCGCGGCGCGGCCCATTTCCTCTTCCCAGTGGCGGCGGCAGAGCGAGATATAGACGTCCTTGCCGATCGCCACCTGTTCGCCTTGTCTGGCCACCTTGCCGTCAGCGCCGAGACGCACGACCATCGTCGCCTTGCGGCCGCAGCGGCAGATGGTGCGCACTTCGCGCAGATCGTCTGCGATGGCGAGAAGCGCTCGCGAACCGGAAAACAGATTGCCCTGGAAATCGGTGCGCAGGCCGTAGCACATCACCGGGATGTTCAGCCGGTCGGCGATACGGGCGAGCTGCCAGACCTGCTCTTCCTCGAGAAATTGCGCCTCGTCGACAAAGATGCAATGCACCGTCGTATGTTCGTGATGCTCGGCGACGCGAGCGTAGAGATCGTCGCCGTCGCGGAACATCTCGGCCTCCGTCTCCAGGCCGATGCGCGACGAGATCAGCCCGGTGTCGCCCTTTCTGTAGTGGCCGGCGACGAACAGCATCGTCGTCATACCGCGTTCGCGGCCTGCAGCAGCATTGTCGTTTTGCCGGCATTCATCGTCGCATAGTGGAAGTAGAGCTTGGCCATGCCGTCCTTTTAAGCCGAGTTGGCGCGGCGCGGGGAGAGGGCACCGCTGCATTTGATGGGAAAAGCCGTCTGCAATCGAAAAAGCGGCGGGCGTGTCGCTGTTTGGCCAGTCCGCGCCGTTGATCGTGATTGTCTTAGCGCTTGAAACCACACCAGAATGGTGTTTGGCTGACGAAACAAGGCGGGCAGAGAAACCGTAACTACGCTTCGCCAAAGAATCACAATGGGAGACTGCCAATGTCGCGTATGAACACCTTCGTCGCCGGCCTCGGCCTGGCGACTTTTCTGTCCACGAGCGCTGCACTTGCCGGCGATCCGGAGAGCTGCAAGGCGGTGCGCCTTTCCGATGTCGGCTGGACCGACATCCAGGCAACCACCGGCGTCGCTTCGGTGCTGCTCACCGCGCTCGGCTACGAGCCGCAGACGATCCAGCTATCGGTACCGGTGACCATGGCGTCGCTGAAAAACAAGGATCTCGACGTCTTCCTCGGCAACTGGATGCCGTCGATGACCAACGACATCAAGGACTACACCGCCGATGGTTCGGTCGAGACGATCGGCACCAACCTGACCGGCGCCGGCTACGGCATCGTCGTACCGACCTATGTCGCGGAGGCCGGCGTCAAGTCGCTGACCGACATCGGCAAGTTCAAGGACAAGTTCAACGGCAAGATTTACGGCATCGAGGCGGGCAATGACGGCAACCGCATCATCCTCGACATGATCAAGAACCCGAAGGACAATCTCGAAGGCTTCGAGCTGGTCGAGTCCTCGGAAGCCGGCATGCTGACGCAGGCCGAGCAGTCGATCAAGAACAATGAGTGGATCGCGTTCCTCGGCTGGACGCCGCATCCGGTGATGGGCGCCATGAAGCTCACCTATCTCGACGGCATGGGCGACAGCGGCTTCGGCGCCGCCACCGTCTACACCAATGTGCGCAAGGGCTACACCACCGAATGCCCGAATGCCGGCAAGTTCATCGCCAACCTGAAGTTCAACCTGGACATGGAAGGCGAGATGATGGACGCGATCCTGAAGGGCGGCGACGCCAACACGGTCGCAGCCGACTGGCTGAAGAAGCACCCTGACGCGGTTGCGCCGTGGATTGCCGGCGTCACCACCTTCGATGGCGGCGATGCGGCAGCGGCGGTCAAGACCGCGCTCGGAAGCTGAGCCGACTAATTCGGCCAAGCCGAACCAGGAAGGGCAGCCAATCTAGAAAAGGCTGCCCTTTTTCATATCCTGTGAGAAGATGACCTAATGAGAGCGGAGGCCGGAAGCAGGCGGTCTCTCGCATGAGAGGGGCGATATGGATCCGATTTCGAAATTCATGGTCGATCACAAGATACCGATCGGCGCCTGGGGAAAGGCGTTCTTCGGTTTCCTCACCGACAATTTCGACACCGTGTTCAGGGCCTTCTCGAATGGCCTCAATTTCCTGCTCGACGGGCTGGTTGGCATCCTTTTGATGGTGCCGCCGGTGCTGCTGGCGCTGATCATCGCCATCATCGCCTGGCTGCTGCAGCGCTCGCGCCCGCTGGCCATAGGCGTCTTTCTCGGCCTGATCTTCATCATCAACCAGAACCTCTGGAAGCAGACGGTGCAGACGCTGGTGCTGGTCGTGGCCGCCGCCGCCATGGCGATGGCCATCGGCGTGCCGCTCGGCATCTGGGCCGCGCACAAGCCGAAGGTCTACCGCATCATGCTGCCGGTGCTCGACCTGATGCAAACGCTGCCGACCTTCGTCTACCTGATCCCGGTTCTGACCCTGTTCGGTCTCGGCAACGCGCCCGGCCTCATCGTCACCATCATCTTTGTCATCCCGACCGCGGTCCGGCTCACCCATCTCGGCGTCGTCTCGGTGCCGAAGTCGATCATCGAGGCCGGCGAGGCGTTCGGCGCCACCAAGCAGCAGCTGCTGTGGAAGGTCGAGCTGCCCTCGGCCTTGCCGACCATCATGGCCGGGCTGACGCAATCGATCATGCTGTCGCTGTCGATGGTGGTGTTTGCAGCACTGATCGGCGCCGGCGGCCTCGGCACTGAAATCAACCGCGCGCTCGGCTCGCGCCGCATCGATCTCGGGCTCGAGGCGGGCCTGGCGATTGTCGTACTCGCCATCGTGCTCGACCGGATGACGCGTATCGGCGTTGGAGGCAAGAAATGACCGTCGCCGTCGATTTCAAAAATGTCGATATCGTCTTCGGCTCCGACCAGGCCGGTTCGCTGGCTCTGATCGACGGCGGCGCCACGCGCGCCGAAATCCTTGAAAAGACCGGCAATGTGCTGGGTTGCGCCGGCGCCAGCCTGACCGTGCATGAGGGCGAAATCTCGGTGCTGATGGGCCTGTCCGGCTCCGGCAAGTCGACGCTGCTGCGGGCGGTCAACCGGCTCAACGTGGTGTCGCGCGGCCAGGTGCTGGTCAAGGACGGCGACAATATCGTCGATGTCGTGACCTGCGATCAGGCGACGCTGCGGCGGCTGCGGCAGAAGCAGGTGGCGATGGTGTTCCAGCAGTTCGGCCTGCTGCCTTGGCGTACGGTGGAGGAGAATGTCGGCCTCGGCCTCGAACTCGCCGGCGTGCCGGAGCAAGAGCGCAAGGAGCGCGTGCAACGCCAGCTGAAACTGGTCAATCTCGACCAGTGGTCGAAGAAATACGCGCATGAGCTGTCCGGCGGCATGCAGCAGCGCGTCGGCCTGGCCCGTGCCTTCGCCACCGAGGCGCCGATCCTGCTGATGGACGAGCCGTTCTCGGCGCTCGATCCGCTGATCCGCACCAAGCTGCAGGACGAATTGCTGCAGCTGCAGGCGGAGCTGAAGAAGACCATCATCTTCGTCAGCCATGATCTGGAAGAGGCGCTGAAGATCGGCACCCACATCACCATCATGGAGGGCGGTCGCATCGTGCAGACCGGGGCGCCGGAAGACATCGTGCTCAAGCCCGCCAATGACTATGTCCGCGACTTCATCGCCAATGTGAATCCGTTGTCGGTGCTGACCGCCTGGAACGTCATGCGCGACAGCCGCGACCTCGAGCACGGCGATAATGGCTGGGTGTGGCTCGACCGGCGCAAGACGACGCGTTTCAAGATCGACGAGCACGGGCTGGTGGCGGCGGCGGAACGCGACGGCAAACCGGCGGTATGGGTGTCGTGCGCCGATGTCGAGGCGCAGCCGGAGGAGACGGCGCAAGTGTTCTGGGCCAACCCCGGGACCTCGCTGAAGACGGTGATGCTGGCCATGCACCGCTCGCAGACGGCACCCGTGGCGCTGTTCGACGACCAGTCGCGCTTTGTCGGCGCGATCGGGATACGCGATGTGCTGAGCGCGGTGTTGCGGCGCTAGATCATGATGAGATTTGGTTGAAATCTCATCATGATCTAACCCTTTGTTGGAGCATGATCTTTTCCAAAAACCGGTACCCACTTTTTGGGATCATGCTCTAAGCCAGCCCGATGCGCGTGGCGCCGAGCTTGAACAGGGCTGTGGCATCCCGGTCGAAGCGGAAGGTGTCGATGAAGTCGTCGGCTCGGTAATCCGGAAGCGTCTTGCGGATGGCGGCGGCGAAGTTTTTCGCCTCGTCCAGCCGCCCAGCCAACGCCAGGCAGTGGGCGGCGATCGACAGGATGATGACATGTGCGTTGGGGCGGGCGGCCGCCTTCAGCGCCCATTCGGCCGCCTCGTCGAACTGGCCGAGGCGGACATGCGCCATGGCGCGTGCGCCCAGCATGCCGAACAGCATCGGGTCGAACGGCGACAGATGGCGCGAATGATCCGACGATCCGATCGCCGCGTGCGGGTCGCCCGACTGCGAATGCACGAAGGACAGCGCATAGTGGCCAAGCGCGAAGTTCGGGCTGAGGTCGACGGCTCTTTGCAGTTCTAGCACGGACGCATCACCCTCGCCGCGCAGCCACAGCGCCCGGCCCATCGCCCAGTGCGCGGCGGGATTATGATCGTCGACCAAAACGCTCTGGCCGGCCGCCTCAAAGGCAAGCGCGCTGTCCTGGTCGCGGTCGCCCCAGCGCTGGAAGGCGCTCTGCCAATGGGTGAAGGACAGGCCGGCATAGGCGCGGGTAAAGGTCGGATCCTGCTGCAGTGCGATGCCGAAGAAATGCCTGGCCTGCTCGTTTTCGCTGCGGGTGAAGCGATACATATGCCAGAGTCCTCGATGGTAGGCCTCCCAGGCATTGAGCGAATTGGGCGCCTTCAGCATGGCGCGGTTGCGCTCGACCATCTCTATCTCGGATGAGATGAAGGCCACGATGCTGTTGCCGATATCGTCGAGGACAATGAAGATGTCCTCGGGCTTGCGCTCGAAGGTCTCGGCCCAGACGATCCTGGCCGTGCGCACCTCGAGAAGCTCGACGGTGACGATCAGGCGGCCGGTCAGGCTGCGCACCATGCCGGTGGCGACATAGTCGACATTCAGCCTGCGGCCGGCATCTTCCGGCGCGATGTTCTTTTCTGCCAGCGCAAAGACCGAGCCCCGGGCGATTACAAAGAAGTCCCTGAGCTTGGCGAGGCGGGTAATGATGTCGTGGGTCAAGCCGTCGGCCAGCCCACCACAAACGCCGCGGGCATCTTCGGCAAATGGCATCACGGCAAGCGAAGCTTTGTGGGGCGTCGCGGCTTCGGTGGGGGCACGCGCGATCGGGCTGTGGCCCGCCACCGGCGCTACCGCAGGCTGTGCCGGCAAAGTCGCGCAGTGACGTTCCGCGCGAATGGCAAGCCACGCCTGGCGCACAGGGCCGAAATCCAGCTCTTCCAATTGGAAGAGCGATGCTGCTGCGGCAAGATGGTCCTCGCAGGCACCGAACTGGCCGCGCCGCGCCAGCCTCACCAGGAGTGCGACATGGGCGCTGCTGTCGAACGGGGTCAATTCCAGCCATTTTTCGAGATGGGCGGAGACGTCTTCGGAATCGGCCGGCAGCGTCTTGACCAAATGTTCCAGTATAGCAGCTTGGCAGGAACCGAAACGGCGGCGCTGCGCGGTCAGCCAGCTGTTGAAGAGAGGGCTGCGGTCGATTTCCAGCCCTTCGAGGAAGTCGCCGACGAACAGGTCGGAGAGCAACTGCAGTCGCGTCGGCTCGAGCGTTTCGATGCCTGCGGCAGCCGCCGCCGCGACATCCAGAACGTCGACTGAGATGCCGTCGAGATCGAGCGCGATCGTATCGCCCGATGTTTCGATCCTGCGGCGGCCCGGTTCGTCGAGCGCGGCCCGCAGCTTGCTCAGGCACCAGCGCAGCTCACCCCTGGGATCATTTGGAACATCCCACAGCAACTCGCAGAGCTTGCCACGTCCGACCGGATGGGGCGCCAGCGCCAGATAGCCCAGCAGCGCGCGCAGCTTGCGCGATGCCGGCAAGACCACCGGGACGCCGTCGCGCGCAATTGTCGGCGGCCCAAACAGGCGCACGACAACACCTTGATGGCTGCTCGCCAGGCTCGATTCCACGCCAGATACCACGCCTGCTCCCACGCTGACCTGCCGGCCCCTGCTTTACCACCGAGCACGACAAAGTGCACCCGGCTCGCAAAATTTGTGCGCCGAATGTGGTGTTTACCACACTGCCGCACGTCAAGGACCTGTAGTGCGGCAAGGTGTCGAAATCTCGCCGCCCAAACCGCCGGTGTGTAACCGGCCCGTGAGCAAGAACCAGGAGTCTACCATGTTGCATCAGCAGAAAATCAGAACCACGGCCGGCCGCGGCCGCCTGTTCGACAGCATTCTCGACACCATCGGCGACACGCCGGTCATCCGCGTCAATAATCTCGGACCGGCGCACGCCACCATCTACGTCAAGGCCGAGTTCTTCAATCCGGCGGCGTCGGTGAAGGACCGGCTGGCGCTCAACATCATCGAGGAAGGTGAACGCACCGGCGCGCTCAAGCCTGGACAGACCATTGTCGAGGCGACCAGCGGCAACACCGGCATCGGTCTTGCCATGGTCTGTGCGCAGAAGGGCTACAAGCTGGTGGTGACGATGGCCGACAGTTTCTCGGTCGAGCGCCGCAAGCTGATGCGGATGCTGGGCGCCAAGGTGGTGCTGACGCCGCGCGCCGAGAAAGGCTTCGGCATGTACAAGAAGGCGGCGGAACTGGCCGAAGCCAATGGCTGGTTCCTGGCCCGCCAGTTCGAGACCAAGGCCAACGCCGACATTCATGAAGCTACCACGGGACGCGAGATCGTCAACGATTTCGCCGGCTCGCGGCTCGACTATTTCGTCACCGGCTACGGCACCGGCGGCACCGTCGCCGGCGTGGCGCGGGTGCTGCGCCGCGAGCGGCCTGAGACCCGGATCGTGCTCACCGAACCGGCCAACGCGCAGCTTGTCGGCAGCGGCAAGCCGCAGATGCGTGGCGCCGGCGGAGCGCCGGCCGCCAGCCATCCGGCTTTCGAACCGCACCCGATCCAGGGCTGGACGCCGGATTTCATCCCGCACGTCCTGCAGGAGGCCATCGATGGCAACTTCTATGACGAGGTGATGCCGATCGCCGGGCCGGAGGGCATGAAATGGGCCAAGGCGCTGGCGCAGCAGGAAGGCATCTTCACCGGCATTTCCGGCGGTTCGGCTTTTGCCGTGGCGCGCCAGATCGCCGGCACGGCGCCGGCCGGATCGGTGATCCTGTGCATGCTTCCCGATACCGGTGAACGCTACATGACCACGCCTTTGTTCGACGGCATCGAGGCCGAGATGAATGCGGAAGAGCTTGCTCTCTCGCGCTCGACGCCCGGTTGTCAGTTCCCGGCATGATGACGCGGGAGCAAATTGCATGGACGCGATGCCTGGACACTCGGCTACCAGTACCGAGGAAACGCTTGACCCCTCGGACTGGGCCGATGTGCAAAGCCTGTCGCAT
This sequence comes from Mesorhizobium sp. M0062, assembly GCF_040323125.1. NCBI lineage: Bacteria > Pseudomonadati > Pseudomonadota > Alphaproteobacteria > Hyphomicrobiales > Phyllobacteriaceae > Mesorhizobium > Mesorhizobium sp. M0062. The sequence goes on along the minus strand of NZ_JAMYUO010000002.1, from coordinate 218,987 downwards.
CGGATCGTTGACGATGCCGTCGCTTACCTGCGCGATGTCAGGCAACGGCCGGTGTGGCAGGAGATGCCTGGAGATGTGAGGGATTTCTTCACCGCCTCGCTGCCGCAATCGCCGACCCCGCTTGCCGACATCTATGGCGATGTCGTGGACAAGGTGATGCCCTATCCGATGGGCAACATCCATCCGCGCTTCTGGTCCTGGTATATGGGGTCGAGCAATTTTACCGGCGCGATCGGCGATTTCCTGGCGGCAATCCAGGGCTCCAATCTCGGCGGCGGCAACCATGCCGCCGCCCTGATGGACGGCCAGGTGGTCGACTGGTGCAAGCAGATGATGGGCATGCCGGCTTCGGCCAGCGGCACGCTGGTCAGCGGCGGCTCGATGGCCAACATCATCGGGCTCACCGTGGCGCGCAACACCAAGGCCGGCATCGGCGTGCGCGAGCACGGCGTTGCCGCCATCGAAAAGCCGTTGCGTTTCTATGGCTCGGACCAGGTCCATTCCTGTCACCGCAAGGGGATGGAAGCGCTCGGTCTCGGCAACAAGGCGCTGCGCCGCATTGCCAGCGACGCCGGCCTGCGCATCGACATTGAAGGTTTGAGGACTGCGATATCGGAAGATCGCGCGGCCGGGTTCAAGCCGGCCTGCATCATCGGCAACGCCGGCACTGTCAACACCGGCGCCATCGACGATCTGCAGGCGCTGGCCAAGCTGGCGCATGAGGAGGACCTCTGGTTCCATGTCGACGGCTGCATCGGCGCGCTGATCGCGATCGCGCCTGAGAATGCACATCGCGTCGCCGGCATCGAATGGGCCGATTCCATCGCGCTCGATCCGCACAAATGGCTGCATGCGCCTTTCGAGGCAGGCTGCGCGCTGGTGCGGGATGCCTCGGCGCATCGCAAGACCTTCGCGGTGACGCCGGAATATCTGGAGTCGACACCGCGCGGCCTCGCCTCCGGCCAATGGCTGCACGATTACGGCCTGCAGACGTCACGCGGCTTCAAGGCACTCAAAGTGTGGATGGCATTGCGAGAACACGGCGTCGAAAAATTCGGCCGCCTGATTGACCAGAACATTGCGCAGGGGCAGTATCTCTCAGGGCTGATCGCGGCCGAACCAGCGCTCGAACTGACGGCGCCGACCAGCATCAACATCGTCTGCTTCCGCTATCGCGCGGATGGTCTCGATGGCGAGCGCGCGAAAGCGCTCAACACCGAGATCATGCTGAGGCTGCAGGAAGAGGGCATCGCCGCCATTTCCGATACCACGGTGCAAGGCCAGCATTGCCTGAGGGTGGCGATCAACAACCACCGGACCCGGCGCGAGGATCTCGACCTTCTCGTCGCCGAAACGGTCCGCCTGGGCAACGAGATCGCTTCTGCCTGACCGGCCATGGGGTAGTTCTCAGCCGCTGGCGGCCTCCTTTAAATCGCTCTCCGTAGCGGGAAACGTCACGCCGGGAAGGTAAAATGTGATCGGCCGGATTTCGTAGACTGCCGAGGGATTCACGCGGCGCAAGTCGCGCGCAGCCGCAATCGCCGCCTCCTGCGTGGCGCAGTCGAGGACATAAAGACCCAGCAATTGTTCCTTGGTCTCGGCAAACGGCCCGTCGATGACGATGCCTTCGCCCGGACCGCGCAGCGTGACGGCCTCGGCGGTCGCGCCCAGTCTTGCCGCCGGCCCAAGCTTGCCTTCGCGGGTCAGCCTGGCGTTGACTTCGAGCAGGTCGTGCATCAGCGCCGCATCCTGCTGCGGCGTCAGGGACTGGATGGTCTGTTCGACGTGATAGGCCAGGATGGCGTAAAACATGCGGCGATCTCCTCCTGTTCGAGCGGCCGCACTATTGCAAGGGCGGGTTGGTTGATCCACCCCCGGAGCCCATCGAGACGCTAGTCTGCTGCCTTATGCCGCCAGCGGCAGGCTGAGCTCCGTCAGCAGGCCGCCGCGGGGATGGTTGGACAGGTTGACATCGCCGCCGGCGGCACGCGCAATGTTGCGGGCAATGGTCAGGCCGAGGCCGAGGCCGCCGGTCTGGCGGTTGCGCGATTGCTCCAGCCGCACGAAGGAACCGAACACCTGATCGAGCTGCGCCTGCGGTATGCCCGGCCCCTCGTCGCGGATAACCAGCGTGACCGTGCCGTCCGACTGCCGCAGGCTGACATGGGCTTTCTTGCCGTAGGTCACGGCATTCTGGACCAGATTGTTGACGCAGCGCTTGAGCGCCACCGGCCGCGCCATGCAGATCATGCCACGCGGCCTGGCGCCGTCATGGTCGAACGTGACGTCCTCGAAACTGTCGGCGATGGATTCCACCAGCGACCAGAAATCGATCCGCTCGCTCTTCTCCTCGGTGACTTCGAAGGTGGCGAAGTCGATGACGGAGCTGGCGATGCTCTCGATGTCGGCGAGGTCGTGGGCGAGCGCCTCGCGCGCCGTCGATCTGCGCAACAGTTCGAGGCGCAGCCGCATGCGGGTCAGCGGCGTGCGCAGATCGTGGGCGAGCGCGGCGGCCAGATGTTCGCGGTCCTCGACATAGTCGCGCAGCCTCACCTGCATGGCGTTCACGGCTTTGGCCGCGGCGCGGATTTCGCGGCTGCCGGTCTCGGCGATCGGCGGGCTCTTCAGATCCGTGCCGATCCGGTTGACCGCGGTTTCCATCATCCGATAGGGCGCCGTCAGCCGGCGCAGCGACCAGATCGACATGATCACCACCAGGGCCGCGATCAGCGAATAGAGCGGCAGGCTGTCGAAGCTCAATATCGGTCCGACCGGCGTGTTGGGCTCGGTGAAATTCAGCCATTGGCCGTCGGCGAAGCGGACAGAGGCCGTCAGCTTGTCGCTTTGGGCGAAGCTGGCCGCCAGCGATAACAGGTCGCGCTCCACCGCGCCAACATCCTTGGTCACGGCCACACCGCCAGGCGCGTTGGCTGCCTGGGTTGCCGGATCGCGCCGGACGCGGGCGTCGGTGATGCCGAATTTCGACAGCCGCCCGACCAGAATGTCCTCGAGCTCGGCCAGTTCGTCGTCGCCGGCGATCGACGAGGTGACCGCGGGCGTGTCCGAAACGGTGAGCGCATAGGTGGCGTTGAACAGACCGGAGGCCGTCAGCTTGCGCTGCTCCGGCGTGTCGTCATGCATCAGCTGCACCAGCGAATAGGCGCGGTCGTTAAGCCGGTAGAGATCGACCTCGTCATTGGCGACGGCACGATCGCGCGAGACGATGTAGAGCGTGGCGACCTGGCTGATCAGCAGGCCGGCAATGACGATGAGCAAAACCCAGACCGGCAGGGTTTGCGGCAGGAAACGTCTCATTCGGAGGTGGTCTCGGGCAGGAACTGGTAGCCGCCGCTGCGCACAGTCAGGATCAGTTTCGGCGTCTTGGGGTCGTCTTCCATCTTGCGCCTGAGACGGCTGACCAGGATGTCGATACTGCGATCGAAGGAATAGTCGCTGTCACCGCCGGAAAGCTCGATGAGCTGGTCGCGGGTGAGCACGCGGTGCGCGCTTTTGACGAAGGTCTGCAACAGGTTGAACTCCGCCATCGTCAGCTCGACCCTGACATCGCCCGGCGCCATCAGCCGCCGGCGCGAGCAGTCCATCGTCCAGCCGGCGAAATGGTAGATTTGCTTGGTGGTGGCGCGCTTCGGCTCAGCAGCACCATTGCGCCTCAAAACGGCGCGGATGCGGGCCAGCAGCTCGCGCGGATCGAAGGGTTTGGGCACATAGTCGTCGGCGCCCATTTCCAGGCCGACGACGCGGTCGGTGGTCTCGGTCACCGCCGTCAGCATGATGATCGGCGTCGAGTAGCTGGCGCGCAGGTCGCGGCAGAGCTCCAGCCCGCTCTTTCCTGGCAGCATCACATCAAGCACGATCAGGTCTACCTGCGTGCGGCGCAGTATGTCTTCCATCTCGACGCCGTCGGCGGCAACCGTAGTGCGCAGGCCCCGCTTCTGGAAGAATTCCTGAAGCAGGTCGCGAATGCCCTTGTCGTCGTCGACGATCAGTATGTGCGCATCGGATTTCACGGCGATCCTGTCATTGCTGGCGGCCGGTCGGCGGCTGCCTTCTGAGTCTGCTTCTGTGGCGTCACCCACACGATAGAATTCTGGCCACATGTTGGCCAGCGGCGATGATCGCCCGCAAAGCCGATTTGCCAGAAACAATCCAGAAACAAAATTCTATAGTCCGGAAAAACTCCCGAAAAAAATCAAGGGCATAAAAGGTGCCGTGGCGGTCAGGACATCGGCTGCGACGCGAAGTCTCCGGAGTAACGGACATCACCAATGCACAGGTTCACGATCAGCTTGATGGGTGCGCTGCTCAGCATTCCGCTCGTCACAGCCGCGGTCGGAGCCACAACCGCAAAGGTGACGCCGATCACAAGGAGCGAGCGCTGCATCGATCTCAATCGCCAGGTAGACGAAGCCCTTGAAACCCATGCCGCGGCAACGCAGGTCACCGCGGCGAAAGCACTGCAAAGAAAGGGAAACCGGTTCTGCGCCAACAAGAAACAGGCACAGGGTATCCGGATGCTCGCGAACGCTTTGAAGCTGCTTGGAGTGACACCGATCGACCCGGTTCAGTGACACTCGAAACTCGACCCGCACAAAGAAGGAAATGAAGCCATGAAAAAGTCCATCCTCTCCGCCACCGGTCTCGCCGTCGCTCTCGCTTTCGCAATGCCGGCTCTGGGCAATGCCGCTGCCACCACGACCGCTGCTCCGGCTGCTTCCACGACCACCGCTCCGGCGACCACGACCGCCAAGCCCCCGGTGAAGAAGGTCGTCGCCAAGAAGCCCGTCAAGAAGCACAAGAAGGCGAAGAAGGTCGTCAAGACGGACGCCCCGAAGGCCTGATCCAGACAGCCAACAGGCTTGTCTGTAACAAGGCCGCTCCAGCACCCCCCCGGCTGGAGCGGCCTTGTCGTGTGAGTGCATGATTACCCGTTGATGGGTGCCGGCCACCCAGGACTTTAACCCGTTTGCAATGCCGGTCCGGTAGGATAGCCCGCATGAAGAAGCGGCTTTCATCCATTCTGCGCTCGATGGCCATCGGCGGCCTTGTGGCCTCGGCAATGGTCAGGGTGCTGATCCAGTTCACCGCCAGCCCGGTGCCCGATCCGGTGAGCGGGCGCACGGAGCCGTCGCTGTTTGCACCGGCAATCTCCAGCAGCTGGCAATACATCACACCATGGCAAAGCCTGCTGCTTACCGTGATCACCGGCGCGGCGCTGGCCTGCTTCTTCGGCTGGCTCGCGGTCGCCTGGGTCGAATACAAGGCGGCCGGATCAAGGCCGGATGCGGCATCCAGCGCACGGCAATTCCAGGCTCGTCGCGTCGCCGATCGCCAGAGCCGTTGAACCGCAGCGTACAGTTCCTAAATTTGTGAACGGCAGCACTTCCGGGAAGCCGGTTTGGCGCGCCGATCAAAATGGACGACGGCTTTCCCCCATGACAAAGTGAGAGCGACCCCTCGCGCGATACCGGTTCCCGATGCCTGAAATCAGTTCCAAACCCCGCACCAAGACCAAGCCGCGGACCGAGCGGCCGAAGCTCTACAAGGTCATCCTCATCAATGACGATTTTACGCCGCGCGAATTCGTGGTGACGGTGCTGAAGGGCGAGTTCAAGCTCAGCGAAGACCAGGCTAACCGGGTGATGATCACCGCGCACCGGCTCGGCGTTTGCGTCGTTGCCGTCTTCACCAGGGATGTCGCCGAGACCAAGGCGACACGGGCCGTCGACGCGGCCAAGGCCAAGGGGTACCCGCTGCTGTTTACGACGGAGCCGGAGGAGTAGGTTGAGCGTCTTTCTCCCCGTATAGTGACGGAGAAGGGATCCTTACCTTCCCTCTCTGTACCACATCGCGCCCATGGCCAGCAGCAGCAGGCAAAGGCCGAGGAAGCCGCCGAACAGGGGTACGCGCGAGACGGCTTTGAGCACGCTGTCGTCGGTGCTGCGCAGGCCGATCCAGTCTGCGCCCGAGGCCGCACCGGAGGCGCGGACCGGGACGATGGAGGGCAGGGCGACGCTGCCGGTGAGCTGGCCAAGGGTGGAGGAGGCCGCCAGCCGGCGCACGCTGCCGCCGGTGGCCTCAGTCGGAGCCTTCAAGCGGTCCTCGGTAGAGACGACGTCGGAGAATTCCGGCGCGTTGACCGGGCCGACATGGGCGAGTGCGGTCAGGTCACCATTGCCGATCTGGTAGAGGCCGATCTCCTTGGTCTCGATGCTGCCCAGGAAAACGCCGGGTTCGGACTTCTCCAGCTTGACGATCAGCGCCTTGCCCGAAGGGGTGATCACCTGCGCCGGGCCGGGATCGTCGCTCATCGTCTGGCGGCGGATTTCCAGCATCATGCCGCGGCCGTCGGCGGTCAGCCGCTCTTCCTCGAGTTCAGGTTCCTTCATCAGCCAGTGGGCGATGCGGCGGTAAAGCTGGACATGCGGCCCGCCACCCTCGAAGCCGCGCGCCCATAGCCAGCCCTGATCGGACAGAAGCATGCCGACGCGGCCTTCGCCCTTATGATCGAGCAGAAGCAGCGGGCGGTTGTCGGCGCCCTTCATCACCACTTCGCCTTCGGGGTTCTGCACGCCGATGGTGCGGAACCAGCGGCTCCAGCGCGGCGGCTCGGTCGCCGAGCCGTCGAGGCCGCGCGTCACCGGATGGCGCTGGCCGAGATCGGTGAGGCGCGGATAGAAGGCCTTGTCGATGACTTCGCCGGTCGGCATTGCCGGCAGCGACGACATTAGCGGGGTGCGGGCAATCGAGGAGTCGCCGGCATATTCCGGCCCGGCGGCGATCAGCAGCGCGCCGCCCTTTTCGACGTATTCGGAGATGTAGTCGTAATAGAGGATCGGCAGCACGTCGCGGTGCTGGTAGCGGTCGAATATGATGAGATCGAAATCCTTGATCTTCTCGACGAACAACTCGCGGGTCGGGAAGGCGATCAGCGACAGTTCGTTGATCGGCGTGCCGTCCTGCTTTTCCGGCGGCCGCAGAATGGTGAAATGGACGAGATCGACCGAGGCGTCGGATTTCAGCAGATTGCGCCAGGTGCGCTCGCCGGCATGCGGTTCGCCGGAAACCAAAAGCACGCGCAAGTTCTCGCGGATGCCGTCGATCAGCGCGATGGCGCGGTTGTTGGCGTCGGTCAGTTCGCCCGGCTCGCGGTCAATGGAGAGTTCGACGATGTTGCGGCCGGCGCCGGGGATGGTCACCTGCAGCGGCATCGCCTGTTCGATGGTCGCCTCTTCGACCGCGACCTGCTCGCCATTGACCGAGACGCGGACATCGACCGGGCCGGTTTCGCCGTCGGTGGCGATGACGCGGTAGGTCATGTCGAGCGGCTTGCCGACGAGGCCGAAGCGCGGCGCGTTCTCGAAGCGGATGCGGCGGTCCTTCTCGTGCTCGTTGCCGGTGATCAGCGCGTGCAGCGGCGCATTGAAGTCGGGGGCGGCCGGGGCGTCATGCACCTCGCCATCGGTGATCATGATGGCGCCACCGATGCGCGAGGGCGGCACGTCGCGGAAGGCGCCTTCAAGCGCTGCAAAAAGCTTGGTCTCGGTGAGCTCGTCGGCAGCTTCCGACTTGCCGGCCTCGACGACGCGGACGTCGAACTGCTTGAAGCGGCCAAGGCGCTGCTGCAAACCGGCAAGCGCTTCGTCGGTCTGTTTGGTCCGGTCGCCGATATCCTGGCTCTGGCTGCGGTCGACGATGACGGCAACGACGCTCTTCAGCGCCTCGCGCTCCTCATCGAGGAAGACCGGATTGAGGAGTGCTGCGCCCAGCGCAATCAGCGCCGCGAAGCGGAAGATCGCGCCGCGCTGGCGAAACCACAAGCCGACAGCCGCCAGCACCAGCAGCGGTGCGAGCACCAAAGCCAGCAAGGGCCAGGACAGCAGCGGTTCGAAGGAAACCGACCAGTTCATAGGCTTACTGCCCCAGCCGTTCGAGCAGGATCGGCACGTGCACCTGGTCGGATTTGTAGTTGCCGGTCAGCATGTACATCATGATGTTGACGCCGGCGCGCAGCGCATAGATGCGCTGCATCGGATCCGATGGCACGGTCGGCAAAAGCGGGTCACCATTCTCGTCGACGGCCCAGGCGCCGGCAAAATCATTGGCGGTGATCAGGATCGGCGAGACGCCGTCGCCGACGCGTACCGGCCGATTCTCGGCATTGCTGGCCTCCAGCGAGGCTTCCACCCAGAGCGGGCTGCCGGAGAAGCGGCCGGGAAATTCGGGCAGGATGAAGAAGGATTTGGTCAGCACATGGTCGGCGGGCACCGGCTCCAGCGGCGGCACGTTGAGATTGCCGAGAATGTCGCGCAACCGTTCCGTCGCCGGGCTCGCCGAATCCGCACCGATGCCGTTGGCGAACTGGTCGCGCGTGTCGAACAGCACCGTGCCGCCCTGCTGCATATAGGCGTCGATGCGGGCGATCGCGGCTTGGCTCGGCATCGGCGCGGAAGGATCGATCGGCCAGTAGATCAGCGGATAGAAGGAAAGCTCGTCCTTCGAGATATCGACGCCCGCCGGCGCGCCCGGCTCGAGCGCGGTCTTCTCGATCAGGAAGCGGGTCAGGCCTTCGAGCCCGGCGCGGCTGATCGAATCGTCACCGGGCACACCGGTCAGCACATAGGCGATGCGGGTCTTGGCAATATCCTCGATAGCCGCGGCATCGCCGGGCTTGGCATCGTCGGCGCGGGCGAGGTCGGCATGGCCAAACAGCATGCCGAGGCCAAGCAGCAGCGCAGCCGTCGTTGCCGCAGCCGAGCGGGCGCGGCGCGGCCGGCGCGACATCAGCCCGCCCATCCAGAACACCGCCAGCGTGTCGAGTAGCATAAGCACAAGTGCCGCTGTGACCAGCGATCCCTTGAGGTCGCGCGATTCATCGAAAGCGTACTGGATATTGGTCACCGGCACTGTGAATTGCGGGCGCACCAGCGGCGCGAAGGCGGTGGCCGGGTCGAGCAGATTGTGGGCGAAAACGCCGGTTTCCGAGCCATAGAGGCCGGGCGGGTTCTCGAACGTCACCGGCAGCGAGCCGGCGCCGGGGACCAGCGGTCGTGCGTCCGGCGTCGGCGGCACCAAAGTGCCGTCGGCGGCTATCATGCGATAAGGCGCCAGCGACGTAGCAGCGGCTTCGGCGTTGGCGACCGCCGCACCCTGGTTGCGCGACAGCTGCACGATGCGCCGCAGCATCTCGACGAAGCTGCCGGAGATCGGCAGCGTCGACCATGTCGCTTCCGGGGTGATGTGGAACAGAACCAGCGTGCCCTTGCCCTTCTTCAACCCGGTCACCAGCGGGGTGCCATCGGCAAGGGTTGCCCAGGTGCGTTCGACGATGTCCGGGGTCGGTTCGGCCAACACCTGCCGGCTCACCGTGACCTCGGCCGGCGGTGCGAGGTCGGCGAACGGGCCGTTCTTCGGGAATTCGGTCACCGCTTGCGGCGTTGTCCATGACAGCGCGCCGCCAAGCGAGCGCTCGCCGGTGCGCAGCCTGACCGGCAACAGATCATCGTCATTGCCGGCGGCGGCCAGCCGCGAACCGGCAAAGCGCACCAGCGTGCCGCCATTGTCGACCCAGTCGACCAGCCGCTGATGGACCTGCGGCGGAATGGTACCGATATCGGCCATGACGATCATCGCCGGCTTCTGGTCGAGAAGCTGCGGGATGGCGTCGGCGAGATCGACGCTCGACGGTTCGACCAGATCGGCGAAAGGCTGCAGCGCGCGCCTGATGTAATAGAGCGGCGACAGAAGCGGCTGCGCCTGGTCGGCCTCGGCCTGCGATAAAAGTCCGACGCGGCGGCGCTTGGAGCTTTCGTCGAGCACGCGCACCGCACCTGCCTGGCGTTCGCCGTCGAGCGCGATCGAGGCGAAGTCGTTGCGCAGTTCGAACGGCACCGCCATCGTGCCGGTGGCGGTGGTCTCACCCGGCGCGAAGGTCAGCGTCGCGTCGGCGATGCGGCGGCCCTTGTCGTCGAAGGCGCCGGCTGTGACTTGTGCCGGCGCCGGATCGCCGGGCGCGCGAATGGCGGTCAGGGCGAAGCCGTCGACCTCGTTCTCGGCGCCGGTGAGCCCAGTCAGCGCCAGCCGGTCGGAATTGGCCCAGACGACACGGGCGGCATTTTTCGACAGCAGTGTGTTGAAGGCGGCCTCGTCGCCCTTTGCCGCAAGGCCGTCGGCGAGAACGGCAACGCTGGCGCCGAGCAAGGCTTCCAGCACGCCGGCGACGCGGGCATAGACAGCGGGTCGGTCGGTCGGGATCGGCCTCGGCTTGGCGGCGCGCAGCCGGTCGAGGGCAGCCGCCGCATCGAAGGGGCCGATCTCGGCGTTCGGCTTTTCGGCGGTGAAGGCGATGACGACCGGTACGCCGTTCGAACCGGCATCGGCGATCAGCCGCTGGGCGGTGGCGACGCGCTTGCCCCAGTCGGCGGCACTCGCCCAGTCATTGTCGATGACCAGCGCCAGGGCGGCGCCCTCGGCCGGCAATTTTTCGCGCGGATTGAAGACGGGTTCGGCCAAAGCGGCGACGACAAGGGCTGCCATCAGCAGCCGCAGCAGCGTCAGCCACCACGGGCTCTGCTGCGGCGTTTCCTCGCGCTTCAGCACGCGAGCGAGGATCTTCAGCGGCGGAAAGATTTCGGACTGCGGCTTGGGCGGCGTGAGCCTGAGCAGCCACCAGATCACCGGCAGCGCCAGCAGGCCCCACAACACGATGGGAGCGCCAAAGGAGAGCGGCAGCCAGCTCATGCGCCGGCCCTTCCCACGAATGCGCCATCGGCGGTCATCGCCATGTGGATGCGCACCAGCGCCTCGGAAGCGAGGCGGTCGGTGTGGTTGACGGTATAGCTCCAGCCGAGGCGCTTGCACCAGCTGGCCAGCTCCTGGCGGCGGGCGGTGTAGAGCAGGCGATATTCGTCGCCGAGCATTTCGGCGCGGCCGGCGGTCAGCTTGTCGCCGGTCTCGGGATCGGTGAATTCGGTGCGGCCGGCATAGGGAAAGGTCTCCTCCGCCGGATCGGCAACCTCGATCAGATGCGCACGCACGCCATGCCGCGTCAGCACATCGAGCCATTCCATGGTCTCCTCGACCGGGTCGAGGAAATCGCTGACGACGACGATGTCGCAGAAGCGGCGGACGGCGGACAGGTCAGGCTTTGCCGGCGGGTCGGCGGCGTGCATCAATTGCGCCGCGATGCGCTCGGCGCCGTTGCGGGCGGTGAACGGATCGGTCAGGCCGGGCCACGCGATGCGCTCGCCGCTGCGAGATAGCAATTCGGCCATGGCCAGTGCCAGCACCAGCGCGCGCGATTCCTTGGAAACGCTGGCGCCAGTCGATTTGTAGAGCATGGAGGGCGATGGGTCGGCCCAAAGCCACACCGTGTGGGCTGCTTCCCATTCGCGGTCGCGCACATAGGTGTGGTCGTCCCGGGCCGAACGGCGCCAGTCGATGCGCGAGGAATCGCCTTCGACATAGGGGCGGAACTGCCAGAAATTCTCGCCGATGCCGCGCTTGCGGCGGCCATGCCAGCCGGCAATTACCGTATTGACGATACGGCGTGCCTCGACCAGCAGGTCCGGCACCAGCGAAGCCCGCAACCGGCCCCTGGCGAGCGCGTCGCGCGTCGCTGCCGGTGCCTGGACTTCGCCGATACGCGCCATCAGATTCCTTTGGCCAGTTTCGCTACCACGTCGCGCACGGTCGTGCCCTCGGCGCGGGCGGCAAAGGTCAGCGCCATGCGGTGCTGCAGCACCGGTTCGGCCAGCGCGCGGATGTCGTCCACCGACGGCGCCAGCCGCCCGTCATAAAGCGCGCGCGCACGGGCGCACAGCGTCAGCGCCTGGCTGGCGCGCGGGCCGGGACCCCAGGCGACATGCTTGTCGGTCTCGGCATTGCCCTGGCCGGGACGCGCCGAACGCACCAGTTTGAGGATGGCGTCGACGACGGTTTCGGGCACCGGCATACGGCGGATCAGCGTCTGGATTTCCCTCAGCCGCGCCGGCTGCAGCACGTTTTGCGCCTTGGCGTCCTCGATGCCGGTGGTTTCGAGCAGGATGCGCCGCTCGGCCTCGATTTCGGGATAAAGGATGTCGACCTGCATCAGGAAGCGGTCGAGCTGCGCTTCGGGCAGGGGATAGGTGCCTTCCTGCTCCAGCGGGTTTTGCGTCGCCAGTACATGGAAGGGCGCGGGCAGGTCGTGGCGAATGCCGGCGATGGTGACGTGATATTCCTGCATCGCCTGCAGCAGCGCCGACTGGGTGCGCGGCGAGGCGCGGTTGATCTCGTCGGCCATCAGCAATTGCGCGAAGATCGGGCCGGAGATGAAGCGGAAGGAGCGCTTGCCGGCCTCGTCCTGTTCCATCACCTCTGAGCCGAGAATGTCCGACGGCATCAGGTCGGGTGTGAACTGGATGCGGCGCGAATCGAGGCCGAGCACGACACCGAGCGTTTCGACCAGCTTGGTCTTGGCAAGGCCGGGCACGCCGACCAGCAGCGCATGGCCGCCGGCAAGCAGCGCCACCAGCGTGCGCTCGACCACCACTTCCTGGCCGAAAATGACGCGGCCGACGCCGTCGCGCACCCTGGAAATATCGGCCAGCGCCGTCTCGGCCTGGGCGATCATGTCCTTTTCGCTGATTGGGCTTTCCTTTACCATTACGCTCATGCCGCATCGATCCTTGTGCTGGAAGTACCGGCTTGCACTGTAGTGCCTTAGAATGCCGCGATTCGGCTTCGCCTGGCGCCTACGAATGAATTTAAATCACAGACTTAGGCTGACAAGCGGAACAACAGTGACTATTTCGTGACCATGACGGAACGCTCCGAACATCGCGAACACAGCCTTGCTGCCGCAACCGAGGCGCGCGGTCTCGAAGCGTTGATCTCGCGTGCGGCTCGCGCCGGCAAGGGCGCGGCGCCGGTGGAGCGCTGGAATCCCGACTTCTGCGGCGATCTCGACATGGAGATCAAACAGGACGGAACGTGGTTCTATCTCGGTACGCCGATCGGCCGCATGCCGCTGGTGCAGCTGTTTTCCAGCGTGCTGCGCAAGGACGAGGATGGCAGGACCTATCTGGTGACGCCGGTCGAACGGGTCGGCATCCGCGTCGTGGACGCGCCTTTCATCGCGGTTGAAATGGATGTTTCCGGCGCCGGCGCCGAGCAGACCATCACTTTCCGCACCAATGTCGGCGATGTCGTCGAGGCCGGGCCTGGCCATCCGCTGCGCTTCGTCGACGAGAACGAGACCGGCGGCCTGAAACCCTATGTGCTGGTGCGCGGGAGGCTGGAAGCGCTGGTGGCGCGGCCGGTGATGTACGAACTGGTCGAGCATGGCGAGGAGATCGATATCGGCGGCAAGACGATGTTTGCCGTGCGCTCGAAAGGCGAAATCTATCCGATCATGCCGGCGGAAAAACTGAAGCGGCTGAGCGCATGATGGATCAGGTGAGGCCGCCGCCGTTTTCCACAGCGGATTTTCGCGCGCGGGTTGCGGCGCAAGCTGAAGCCCATGCCGGCGACGATTATGGCGATCATCGCTTCAACCCCGGCCATCCACGGTTGACGCAGCTCAAAGCGCTGCGCGACGCCGCGGTGCTGATCCCGGTCGTCGATCATGGACGCGACGCGACCGTGCTTTTGACGAAGCGGGCGGAAAAACTGCGCAGCCATTCCGGGCAGGTGGCTTTTCCCGGCGGCACCATTGATCCCACCGATGCGACCCCGGAAGCAGCGGCCTTGCGCGAAACCTTCGAGGAGATCGGGCTCGGCCAGGACCGCATCGAGATCATCGGCCGCATGCCCGATTATGTCGCCGGCAGCGGCTATCGCATCGCGCCGGTGCTGGCGATCGTCGAGCCCGGTTTTACGCTGTCGCTCAATTCCGACGAGGTCGACGCCGCCTTCGAAGTGCCGCTTTCGTTCCTGATGGATCCGGCCAACCACACCAGGGACAGCCGCATGTGGAACGACCTGGAATGGTTCTTCTACGATATGCCCTATGGCGGCCAGCGCATCTGGGGCGTCACCGCCGGCATCATCCGCACGCTCTATGAAAGGCTCTATGCTTGAGTGATCCGATATCGCTGGCGGGCAGAGCCGACTGGCTGGGTGAAAAGCATCTGCAGCGGCTGCTTGCCGTGCTGGCGCAGGGCGGCGAGGAAGCCCGCATCGCGGGCGGCGCGGTGCGCAATGCGCTGATTGGGCAGCTGGTCGCCGATATCGACCTTGCTACCACTTGCCTGCCCGAGGAAACCGTTCGCCGCGCCGAGGCGGCGGGCTTCAAGGCGGTGCCGACCGGCATCGAGCACGGCACGATCACGGTGATTGCCGGCGGCGCGCCCTATGAGGTCACCACGCTGCGCGCCGACATCGAGACCGATGGCCGCCGCGCCAAAGTGTCGTTCGGCCGCGACTGGAAGGCCGACGCCGAACGGCGCGATTTCACCATCAACGCGCTCTATGCGGAGGCTGACGGGACGGTCGTGGACCTGGTCGGCGGCGTCGGCGATATCGAGGCACGAAGGCTGCGCTTCATTGGCGATGCCGAGCAGCGGATCCGCGAAGACTATCTGCGCATCCTGCGTTTCTTCCGCTTTTTCGCCTGGTATGGCGAGGGTCGGCCCGATGCCGAGGGATTGAAGGCCTGCGCCCGGCTCAAGGACGGTCTCGCCCATCTCTCGGCCGAACGCATCTGGTCCGAGCTGAAGAAGTTGTTATCGGCCCCAGATCCGTCGCGCGCCTTGCTGTGGATGCGCCAGGCCGGCGTGCTCACCAGCGCCCTGCCGGAAAGCGAGAAATGGGGCATCGATGCCATTCATGGGCTGACCAAGACAGAGAAGGATCTGGGCTGGGCGCCGGACCCGCTGCTCAGGCTGGAGGCGATCGTGCCGCCCGATGCGGCGCGGATGAAGACAGTGGCCGAGCGGCTGAAACTTTCGACCACTGAGGCGGAGCGCCTGCGCCACTGGGCGCTGACGGCTGCCGTCGAGCCCAAGACAAGCGAAGCGGAACTGGCCAAGAAACTCTATTCCGGCGAGCGCCAGGGTTTTCTCGATCGCCTGCGGCTGTCGCTGGCGTCGGCGCGAGCGCGGGCTCTCGAGGACAATGACGCGCTGGTTCAGGCCGGCGGGTTTTCGCGCCTGCTCGCTTTTGCGCTGAAATGGGAAAAACCGGTGTTCCCAGTCAAGGGCGGCGATCTGACGGCGCTTGGCGCGTCGCCGGGGCCAATACTCGGTGCGATCCTGAAAAACCTGGAAAAGGAATGGATCGGGTCCGGCTTTGCGCTCGATCGCGACGCGCTGCTGGAGCGCGCCGCGGAAGCCTTGAAGGCCAGATAGGACTGCTCAGGCCGCGTCGCGAACTTTCTCGATGCGCGAGCGGATCGCCTCGATCATCGTCTCGCGAATGACCGTTTCGCCATGTGTCTCGCGCATATGGTCCACGGCGCGGCGCATGACCTCGGCTTCCTCACCGGCACGCGTGTGCCACTCACAGCCGGGAACCAGCGAGCCGCAATGGAATTCCTTCATGGGATTTTCTCCTTTCCTCCTTGGAGCCTGTGTCTCTCATGGGCACACGAAGCTCCGCCATCTCTGTTCCGCGCCCTGTCACAGCAGTCGGTTTCGGGGGCACGCACGGGGGAGCTAGCATAACACGGTTCGACCATTTTGGTTGCCGTGGGTGCGAAAAAGGCGGAGCAGCGCTGCTCCGCCCCTCTTGCCGGGCTAAGCCAAGGCGAGAACGTTCGGTCTTGTCCCGGTCACTTCTCGATCTTGACGGACTCGGCAACCTTGTTCTTGCCGCTCATGTCCCAGGAAACGCGGACCTTTTCGCCGGCCTTCAAGCCTGGATCCTTGAAGGTCTGGGGCAGCGTGAAGGTGGATCCATCGTCCAGAACAAGGCTCATGGCCGTGCCATCATAGGTCTTGACCGTACCGGTGGTGTGCTTGACCGCGGCAAAGGCGACCGAACCGGAAGCGAGAAGGGCAGCGGCGGCTGCCGAAACAATGAGCTTTCGCATGTAATACTCCTGGAAATGCGGGCATCCGTTTGGAAAATGCTCCGCCTTGTTCAGGGCCGTCCGGTAGCGTCGTGTCGCGGTTCGGGACTGAACCGCCGGCGCTTCCCGGCCCGAAACGACAAATAGTCTTTTTATTTCAATTGCCTATTAGACGAAAAAGATAATGGCGATGCCACATTGGCTGCCCAGATTCGGCGAATGGGACGTCAATGCGGCTCACGTTGCGCTCACCGATAGTTTACGGCCACCTGACCTCCGGCGGCAGGCTGGACAGGATCGAGGCGACATTGCCCCCGGTCTTCAGGCCGAAAATGGTGCCGCGATCGTGAAGCAAGTTGAATTCTGCGTAACGGCCGCGGCGAATGAGCTGCTCGTCGCGGTCGTCGTCGGTCCAGTTCTCGTTGAAATGGGCGCGAACCAGGTGGCCGTAGACGACAAGGAAAGAACGCCCGACATCCTGGACGAAGTTCAAATCGGCATTCCAGCCGCCTTTCTCCTCCCCCGAATGCAGCCAGTCGAAAAAGATGCCGCCGACGCCGCGCGGCTCGTGGCGGTGCGGCAGATAGAAATACTCGTCGCACCAGGCCTTGAATTTGGGGTGGTCGGCGATCGCAGCGTTCTTCTCGCAGGCGAACTGCATGGCTCGATGGAAGGCGATGGTATCGGGGTCGTCTTCGGTGCGATGGCGATCAAGCACCGGCGTCAGGTCAGCGCCGCCGCCGAACCAGTGGCGCGACGTCACGACCATGCGGGTGTTCATGTGCACGGCCGGCACGTTGGGGTTCCACGGATGCGCAATCAGCGAAATGCCTGATGCCCAGAAGCTCGGATTCTCCTCCGCGCCGGGCATCTGCTTCCTGAATTCGGGCGAGAACTCGCCATAGACGGTCGAGGTGTGGACGCCGACCTTCTCGAAGACGCGGCCCCGCATCATCGACATGGTGCCGCCGCCGCCCTTTCCATTGTCGCGTTCCCACGGCGTCTTCTCGAAGCGGCCGGGCGACCATTCTGCCAGCGGACCGGTCAAGTCGTGCTCGATCTGCTCGAAGGTGGTGCAGATGCGCTCCCGCAGCGTCTCGAACCAGAGCCTGGCCTTCATTTTCTTCTGTTCGATGTCGGCTGGCAGGCCTGCCGGTATTTCTGGTCGTTCCAAAATGCTGTCTCCGGTCGCAGCCGACAAAGGACCTAGTGGAGTGAATTTGACATTTGCACACAGCGTGGCGCAGGGCACGACGCAAATGTCAAATTCGAAAACTCTGCTAGAAACATAAACTTGCTAGCGGTCCTTGTGATTCCAACATTCGCAACGGCGCCTGGGGATTAGGGAGGCGAATGTTGGAATCGGACCACTAGCCTTTTCCGGGCGCGATCCCTAATCTCTTAGGGGCAAGGGTCAAGTGTCATCTGGTTCGGCCCAGGAGTTCTTTCATGCGCACGCCGGCAAGACCGCCGCTGCATGGCCTGAAGAAAAGGCTCGATCGTTCACGCGCCGAGCGCGAGCGCATGCCGCGTGACGGGTTTTTGCGGGAGACCTTTGTCTTGCCGCGCCCCGATGCGCGGCTCAAAGCCAAGGAATGGTTCGAACGCTTTCCCAAGCAGGCCTACTGGACCGAGATCGAAAGCTGGTTCGAACGGCCAGGCGACGTCATCGAATTCACGATACGGCGGCTGCCTGCGGCGGATTAGAATTCCGCAAGCAGTCGCCTTGCGCCCGGCCCTTGCGCACTCAAGCGATCTTCCCTGTTTCGCAGCGGGCATTTGTCGATCGACATGCAGCCGCAGCCGATGCAGTCGGTCAGGCCGTCGCGCAGCTTCTTTAGCTGAGTGATCTTGCGATCGAGGTCGTCGCGCCAGCCGGTCGACAACAGGTTCCAGTCCTCGCGCGTCGGGGTACGGCCTTCTGGGAGCGATTCAAGTGCGGCGCCGATCTCGGCTAGCGAAATGCCGACCTCTTGGGCGATCCGGATGATTGCCACCCGCCGCAGCACGTCGCGGCCATAGCGCCGCTGGTTGCCCGACGTGCGGTGGCTGCGGATCAGCCCGCGCCGCTCGTAGAAATGCAGCGCCGAAACCGCCACGCCGCTGCGCATGGCCAACTGGCCGACCGTCAATTCCTTTACCGGAGCCATCTCGATTTTCCGCTTGACCTCAACTTAAGTTGAGCTTGTAGCCAGGAAAGGTCGATAGGGCAATTGAGGAGAAGGCGATGTGCGCCTGGGTGAGAATGATGCAAGACGCAACGGCCGTTGGCGATGACGACAACGCGCTGAAGGGTCTAGCCGAGCTGCCGGATGGCTTCACCGGCGACCATGGCGACCGACAGCGCGACGTTGATGCTGCGCGTGCCCGGCTGCATCGGGATCGTCAGCCGCCCATCCGCCGCCTGATGGACAGGATCCGGCACGCCGGCGGATTCGCGGCCGAACAGCAGGATGTCGCCTTGGGCGAAGCTGAAGCCCGCATAGGGGGTCGCGGCTTTGGTGGTGAGCAGCACCAGCCGGCAGGCTTCGCCCTTGCGCCAATCCTCGAAGGCGTTCCAGTCGACATGGCGGGTCAGGGCAGCCATTTCGAGGTAGTCCATCCCGGCACGCTTGAGCGCTTTGTCGGAGAGCGGAAACCCGGCTGGTTCGATGATGTCGACGCCAAGGCCGAGGCAGGCGGCGAAGCGCAGGATAGTTCCGGTGTTGCCGGCGATGTCAGGCTGGTAGAGGGCGATGCGGAGACGGTGGTTCATTTCCGCGTCTTTCTAATAAGTGGCAGATCGGCCACAGCGGGTGGCTGGTTTTGGAAATTGCTGGACCTGCGGGTGGCCATTTTCTGCGAAGTCGATTATACCGCACGCATTGTCAACCCGAACCGATGGAGGGGTATTTCATGATGACCATGCACATCCAGCGCCCCTCCCGTGGGCTTACCTGCCTGCTGGCGGTTTCGGTACGACGATTTACCTGATTTCTTAGATCTGATCGCACCGATTCCCGCCGAACCCGATTTTCGGCTCTCGAAGGAATCCTGCGATGTTTTTCAACCGGTTAAAGGGGCCAAGCGCCCCAGCTGAGCATGTCGCGACCGAGGCCTATCCTCGTGTCCCGACGGATACAATCCGTGCCTCCGGCCGAACGCCGGCGCACGACATTGCTTCGCCTTTTTATGTCTATTTTCACACGGAGGACGGACCGATGTTCGATCCCTATAAGATACCGGGTTCAAGAAGCCTGCACGAACGCAAGACGGCGACCTGGGCGTTGCTGGTCGGCGAGACCTATTCGTCGGCGGTTCACGCGCAGACCCGCCGGCGTCCGCATCGCGGCATGTTGCCGGATGTCGATTTCTCGCGTGCGGTTCCCGACCACAGCCGGCCGTCGCTGGTGCGCCGGATCATCCGGCTGATCCGGCCGGGCGCGAAAAACCGGACTGGCGGCGGCGTGCCGTCAGCTCATTCGAAGGCTCCTGTCGGTGAAAAGCCCGCAAGTCCCTATATTGCGCGAAGCAGGACCGATGGCCCGGGTGATTCCGGGCCGTCGGTCCCCGCCGACGTACGGTCTGGGGACGCGGAGCGCCCCGGGGATTTTTCCCGCGCCGCATGAGCGGACAAAAGTTTTGTGAGCATCACTATGTTCAGCTGGTTTGAAAGAAGGCTCGATCCGTTCCCCGCAGCGGAACCGGTCGAGCCGCCGAAGACGCTGGTTGCCTTCTGCGTGCATTATACGCGCGGCGCCTGGCCATACATCATCGTCGACGCGGTGCTGGTGACGGCGATTGCCATCGCGGAAGTGTGGATGTTCGGCTTCATGGGCCACATCGTCGACTGGCTGTCCGGGCAGAACCGCGAAACCTTCCTGCAGACCGAGAGCTGGAAGCTCGCCGGCATGGCCTTCGTCGTGCTGTTCGCGCTGCCGGGTACGGTATGGCTGCATTCTTTGCTCAACCAGCAGACGCTGATGGGCAACTACCCCATGCGCATCCGATGGCAGGTGCATCGTTATCTCTTGAAGCAGTCGATGAACTTCTACCAGGACGAATTTGCCGGCCGCATCGCCACCAAGCTGATGCAGACGGCACTCGCCGTG
Organism: Mesorhizobium sp. M0062; assembly: GCF_040323125.1. NCBI lineage: Bacteria > Pseudomonadati > Pseudomonadota > Alphaproteobacteria > Hyphomicrobiales > Phyllobacteriaceae > Mesorhizobium > Mesorhizobium sp. M0062. The sequence goes on along the minus strand of NZ_JAMYUO010000002.1, from coordinate 198,887 downwards.
CGCGAATGCGTCATCAAGGTGATCGAGGTGCTCAATTACGTCATCGTCTATTTCCTCGGCATGCTGTTCATCGTCGGCTCGGCCGACTTGCGGCTGGCGGCACCTCTCGGCGTCTGGCTGCTCGGCTATATCGGGTTGTTGCGCTATATCATCCCGAAGCTGGGCAAGGTCGGCGAGGCGCAGGCCAATGCGCGCTCGACGATGACCGGCCGCGTCGTCGACAGCTACACCAACATCCAGACGGTCAAGTTGTTTTCCCATGCACGGCGCGAAGCAACGTTCGCCAAAGAAGGCATGGCAGGCTTCCTCGACACGGTCTACCGGTCGATGCGGCTGGTGACGGTGCTTTACGGGCTGCTCTATATCCTCAACGCGCTGCTCCTGTTTTCGGTGACGGCGCTGGCGCTGTGGCTGTGGCTCGGCCAGGCGGTGACGATCGGTGCCGTCGCCGTGGTCATCGGCCTCGTGCTCCGTATGTGGGGCATGTCGCAGTGGATCATGTGGGAAATGTCGAGCCTGTTCGAGAACATCGGCACGGTGCAAGACGGCATCGCCTCGATCTCGCTGCCGCGCCTGGTCGAAGACCGGCCGGGGGCGAAGGACATTGCCGTCACCAAGGGCGAGATCCGCTTCGACGACATTCGTTTCCACTATGGCAAGCAGAAGGGCGTCATCGAGAACCTGTCGCTGACGGTGAAGCCCGGCGAGAAAGTCGGCATTGTCGGGCGCTCGGGTGCGGGCAAGTCGACGCTGGTCAATCTCCTGTTGCGGTTCTACGACCTCGAGAACGGCCGGATCCTGATCGACGGCCAGGAGATCGCTTCGGTGACGCAGGATTCGCTGCGCGCGCAGATCGGCATGGTGACGCAGGACACTTCGCTGCTGCATCGTTCGGTGCGCGACAACATTCTTTACGGGCGGCCCGATGCGACGGAGGAAATGCTTGTCGAGGCAGCCGGGCGGGCCGAGGCGCTGGAGTTTATCGGCAGGCTTTCGGATCACACCGGACGTAAAGGGCTCGACGCTCATGTCGGCGACCGCGGCGTCAAATTGTCCGGCGGCCAGCGGCAACGCATCGCCATTGCTCGCGTTATGTTGAAGGACGCACCGATACTTATCCTTGACGAAGCGACGTCGGCGCTGGATTCCGAAGCCGAGGCCGCCATCCAGGAGAATCTCTACAAGCTCATGCAAGGCAAGACCGTCATCGCCATTGCGCACCGGCTGTCGACCATCGCGGCGATGGACAGGCTCGTCGTCCTCGACAAGGGCCGTGTCATCGAGGAGGGGTCGCACGAGGAACTCGTCGCCAGCGGCGGGCTCTACGCGCAGCTCTGGCAGCGCCAGTCGGGCGGGTTCCTGCTCGATGACGGTCCGGTCGATGCCGCCAATGACGCTGTTGCCAACGACATCGGCGTGAAGGGTGAAGCCGCAGAGTGATGACGTCAGCATGATGACAGCCGTCTATCGCTGGTTCGAGGACTGGGTCTATCCGTTCAGGGAGCCGGCGGACCTTCGGCCACCGTCAAGCGTCGGCGGCTTCCTCTGGCACTATGTCGGCCAGGCGAAGTTCGCCTTCTTCGCCATGCTTGTCATCGGCGGCATCGCGCCGCTGATCGAGGCCGGGCTTTTCTACTTCGTCGGGCGGCTGGTCGATATTCTCGATCAGCTTCCCGGTGAACGCAGCTGGGACGCGCTGTGGACCGCCGCCGGGCCTGAGCTTGTCTTCATGATCGCAGTGGTGCTGGTCATCCGCACCATCGTCGTCGGCCTGTCGGCGCTGGTCAACGAACAGACGATCACGCCGGGGTTCTACAATCTGGTGCGCTGGCAGGCGCACCGGCACGTATCGCGCCAGTCCTACACCTTCTTCCAGAACGATTTCGCCGGCCGTATCGCGACAAAAGTCTGGCAGGCGGGGCAGGCGACCGGCGACCTGATGGAGAGCTTCATCGAGGTCATCTGGTTCATGCTCATCTATACGGTGACGACCTTGGCGCTGGTCGCCGGGCTGGATCTGCGCCTGGCCGTGCTGGTGGTGATCTGGATCCTCGCGTTCGCCTGGCTGGCCAAGCTCTATCTGCCCTCGATCCGCAGGCATGCCGAGGCCACGGCTGAAGCTGGCTCGATGATCAATGGGCGCATCATCGATTCCTATTCCAACGTGCAGACGCTGAAGCTGTTCTCGGCCGACGGCGACGACCGCTACATCAAGAACGGCTTCGACATCTATCTCGATGCACTACGGCCCTTCACCCGCCGGCTGACCGGCGTGCGCATGGCGCTGACGACGCTGTCGGGCATCATGATCACCGCGATTGGCTGCTTTGCCGTCTATCTCTGGGTCGAAGGGTCGATCACCGTCGGCGCCGTCGCGTTCACGCTGTCGCTGGTCTTGCGGCTCAACATGCTGCTCGGGCGCGTGATGATGCAGCTCAACGGCATATTGCGAAATCTCGGCGTCTTGGAAAACTCCAAGGCGCTGATCTCGCAGCCGCTTGGCCTTGTCGATGCGCCGGATGCGAAAGAGCTTGTCGTCGCCGGCGGCCGCATCGAGGTGAAGAATGTCGAGTTCCACTACGGCAAGGGTTTTGGCGTGCTGAATGGCATCGACCTTGTGGTCAAGCCTGGCGAGAAGGTCGGGCTGGTCGGGCCGTCCGGTGCGGGCAAGACGACCTTAGCCAATCTCATCCTGCGCCTCTACGACCTCGAGAGCGGGAAAATCCTGATCGACGGGCAAGACGTCGCCGAGGTGACGCAGAACTCGCTGCGCGCCAATATCGGCGTGGTCAGCCAGGACACGGCGCTGTTCCACCGCTCGCTACGCGACAACATCAAGCTCGGCATGCCGGATGCAACTGACGCCGAGGTGATCGCGGCGGCGAAGAAGGCCGAGGCGCACGAGTTCATATTGGGCCTGCGCGACAACCGGGACCGTACCGGCTACGAGGCTTTTGTCGGCGAGCGCGGCGTGAAACTGTCGGGCGGCCAGCGCCAGCGCGTCGCGATCGCCCGCGTCTTCCTCAAGGATGCGCCGATCCTGATCCTCGACGAGGCGACCTCGGCGCTCGATTCCGACATCGAGGCGGCGATCCAGGAGAATCTGGCCAGGCTGATGGAGAACAAGACGGTCATCGCCATAGCGCACCGGCTGTCGACCATCGCCGCGCTCGACCGTCTTGTGGTGCTGGACGGAGGCCGCATCGTCGAACAGGGCACGCATGACGAGCTGGTGGCGCTCGACGGGCTCTATGCGCGGCTGTGGAAGCGGCAGTCCGGCGGCTTCCTCTACCACGAGGAAAGCGTGCTGGAAGAGACACGGCCGGCGGAGTAGGGCATGGCAGCGTCGCCTGATATCGGCTACGTCCTCAAGCGGCTGCGGCCAACCGCGCCGGCCTTCGATGCGCTGAAGGAGGAGAGCCGGCTGGAAGGCTACTGGATGCTGGTGCGGCTGGCGGATGGCTGGGCGGGCGGCCGCAACAAGTTCCTGAAACGAGGCGAGGCGCTGTTTGGTGCATGGCATGGCCGAGAACTCGCTGGTGTGTGCGGGTTGAACATCGATCCTTATTTCGAAGGCAGGGACCGCGGCCGGGTCAGGCACCTGTTCGTCAGCGCGCGTCATCGCCGCAGCGGCATTGGCCGCATGCTGGTCGAGACCGTCATTGACAGGGCACGTCAGCATTTTGCCGTGCTGAACACCCGCGCGCCACAAGAAGCCTTTGGGTTCTATGAACGGCTTGGTTTCCAGCCGGTGGTGAGCGAAGAATTCGTCACGCACCGCATGATGCTCTCTCAAGACATAAAAGGAGGCTGAGATGTCACTGCGTCCGCCATCCCTAGGCGCCTCGGCTGCCGAAGCCGCGTTCGACGCCCTCGGCCATGAGATATTGGCTGAAAAGGCCGCAGCGCTCGGCCGTGCCGGCCAACGGGTCGAGGAAACGCTGGCCAAGCTCCGTCAGAACAACGGCGACGAGGAGCAGCGACCGCGGCTGCTCAAGGAGGCTGCCGCGGCGGTGCACGCCTATTTCATCCAGCGTGAACTCTGCGGCCTGCGCCGGCATGAGTCGGCCATCCGCGAATACGATATCCCAAGGGCCGTGCTGGTCAGGCTCGGTGCAAGCTAGAGGTCACCAGCCGGCAACAATCATTCCAGCCATTCGGTGATGAAGCTGCCGTTTTCGTGGATGTCGGTCGTTTCGAGCGGGCCTGGGCCAAGATTGGTGAATTTGTGCGGCGTATCGGGCGGCACGATCAGGATCTGGCCGGCCGTGGCCTCTATCTGCTGGTCGCCGATCGTGAACAGGCCGGTGCCTTGCCGGATGATGAAGATTTCACAATAGGGATGCGTGTGCAGGCGCGGGCCGCCGCCAATCTCTTCCTGATAGTTGAAAATCAGGCAGGAGTTGGAGTCGTAGGCGCCGCATTGCAGTTCGCCCTGCCAGCGGCCGGGCGTCCTGGTCCAGGTCTCGCGGTCGATAATATGTGCCATGCCGGCGAAACTAGATCACGGCAACCTATCCTGTCGAGACAGGCGGGGAGCCTCGGATTTGCTGATATTTCCCTGTTGTTTAGCCGCCTTTGCCGACCTTTGGGCATCTGGCCAACTGACGCGCTGTTCTGTCCCCGCGACAATCTGCCCTTGTGGCTTCAGCCCGCTGGACAAAAACGGGCTTCACGCATAAACCGAAATCCAAATGCCGGAGGAATTCGCTAGCTTGTTCGCCATGCGCTGTCGGGCCGGCGCGATGGAGCGGGGACAAAGCTCGGCCGCCGGCTCGGAAGAGGCGAAAGGATCAGGCACCCGTGAGCGCAACCGACACCCAGGATCCCAACCGTCGTGATTTTCTCTACGTCGCCACCGGCATGGCCGCAGTCGTTGGCGCAGGCGCCGTTGCCTGGCCGTTCATCGACCAGATGCGCCCCGATGCCTCGACGCTGGCGCTCGCCTCGGTTGAGGTTGATGTCGCCTCGCTGACGCCTGGCATGTCGCTGATTGTCAAATGGCGCGGCAAGCCGGTCGTGGTGCGCAACCGCACCGAGCAGGAGATGAAGGACGGCGAGGCCGTGAACCTTGCCGACCTCAAGGATCCTATTGCCCGCAACGCCAATCTGCCCGCCGATGCGCCGGCGACCGACGCCAACCGCACCACGCCCGGCAAGGAAGCCTGGATGGTGATGGTGCAGGTTTGCACGCATCTGGGGTGCATTCCGCTTGGCCAGGAAGGCGATTTCGGCGGCTGGTTCTGCCCGTGCCACGGTTCGGTGTACGATACCGCCGGCCGCATCCGCAAAGGCCCGGCGCCGGAAAATATGGCCGTGCCGGTATTCAAGTTCATTTCCGATACCAAAATCCTTATCGGTTGAGGCAGGGGATAATTCGATGAGCGAGGGACACTCGACCTATACGCCCAAGACCGGTATCGAACGCTGGTTCGACGCCCGCATGCCGCTGCCGCGCATGGTCTATGACAGCTTCATCGCCTATCCGGTGCCGCGCAACCTCAACTATGCGTGGACCTTCGGCGGCATCCTCACGATCATGCTGGTGGCGCAGATCCTGACCGGTATCGTGCTGGCCATGCACTATACCGCCGACACCAATCTCGCCTTCAATTCGGTCGAGAAGATCATGCGCGACGTCAATTCGGGCTGGCTGTTGCGCTACATGCATTCCAACGGCGCCTCGTTCTTCTTCGTCGCCGTCTACATCCACATCTTCCGCGGGCTTTATTACGGCTCCTACAAGGCGCCGCGCGAGCTGCTGTGGATCCTCGGCTGCATCATCTATCTGCTGATGATGGCGACCGGCTTCATGGGCTATGTGCTGCCCTGGGGTCAGATGAGCTTCTGGGGTGCCACCGTCATCACCGGCTTCTTCAGCGCCATTCCGCTGGTCGGCAACTGGATCCAGGAACTGCTGCTCGGCGGTTTCGCCGTCGACAACCCGACGCTCAACCGCTTCTTTGCGCTGCATTACCTGCTGCCGTTCATGATCGCCGGCGTCGTCGTGCTGCACGTCTGGGCGCTGCACGTGGTCGGCCAGTCGAACCCGACCGGCATCGAGGTGAAATCGAAGACCGACACCGTTGCCTTTACGCCCTATGCGACCATCAAGGATGCATTCGGCATGATCGTGTTCCTGTTCTTCTTCGCCTATTTCGTCTTCTACCTGCCGAACTTTCTCGGTCATCCGGACAATTACACGATCGCCAACCCGCTGAAGACGCCGGCCCACATCGTGCCGGAATGGTACTTCCTGCCGTTCTACGCGATCCTGCGCGCCATCACCTTCAACATCGGGCCGATCAACTCCAAGCTCGGCGGCGTGCTGTGCATGTTCGGCGCCATCGTCATGCTGTTCCTGGTGCCTTGGCTCGACACCTCCAAGGTGCGCTCGGCGGTCTACCGCCCCTGGTACAAGCTGTTCTTCTGGCTGTTCGTCGCCGACGCTGTCCTGCTTGGCTGGCTTGGCTCGCAGCCGGCGGAAGGCGGCGGTCTGTTGACCCTCCTGATAGGTGAGGTCTCGGGCAACTACGTTGGCTACGCTCAAGCGGCGACACTGTTCTACTTCGCGTTCTTCCTCGTCATCCTGCCGGTGCTTGGCCTGATCGAGACGCCACGCAGACTGCCGAATTCGATCACCGAGGCGGTGCTGGAGAAGAACAAGGGTGCCGGAGGAGGACATCCGGCCGGTGCGACCGCCGCGCCGGAAACCAAAGGCTGAGTGAGAATCTAAGGGGATTTGGCATGAAAAAGATTCTCACCTCGCTCGCCCTGCTAGGCGTGTTTGCCGCTGGCATCGGAGCCGTCGGCAGTGTGGCGATCGCCGCTGAAGAGGCGCACAACGCGGCGGCACCGACGCATTTCCCGATCCACGAGCCGAAGGAGATGGACTGGACTTTTGCCGGTCCGTTCGGCACCTACGACAAGGCGCAGCTGCAGCGTGGCCTGAAGGTCTACAAGGAAGTCTGCTCGGCCTGCCACTCGATGAATTTGGTGGCGTTCCGCACGCTGGAGGACCTCGGCTATTCGGAAGCGCAGATCAAGTCGCTGTCGGCCGAGTACACCATCCATGATGGACCCAACGATGCCGGCGACATGTTCGACCGGCCGGGCAAGCCGTCAGACCATTTCCCGGCGCCGTTCGCCAATGAGGAGGCGGCTGCCGCTTCCAACGGCGGCGCTGCCCCACCGGATATGTCGCTGCTGGCCAAGGCGCGCGGCGTCGAGCGCGGCTTCCCGCGCTTCGTCTTCGACATCTTCACGCAATATGCGCAGGGCGGCCCGGACTACATCCATTCGCTGCTGACCGGCTACGACGAGACGCCACCTGCCGGCATGGTGATCCCCGAAGGCACCCACTACAATCCATACTTCATGTCCGGCGTGTCGCTGAAGATGCCCAAGCCGCTCTCCGACGGCCAGGTCACCTATGATGACGGTTCGCCGCAGACGATCGACCAGTATTCGCGCGACGTCTCGGCGTTCCTGATGTGGGCGGCCGAGCCGCATATGGAAGACCGCAAGAAGACCGGCTTCCGCGTGCTGGTGTTTCTGCTTCTGTTCGGGGCGCTGATGTATCTGACCAAGCGCAAGGTATGGGAAGGCGTGGCGCACTAAGCCGCATCTTATTCCTCGGAAATGGAAAGGGCGTCTTCGGACGCCCTTTTTGCTTGCCAAACCGGACATGGTTCGCATCTTGGCGCAGCAGCCGTCCAGTAAGAAGTCCGTTGGCACGGCGCCATGCGATTGGTATTGCACGCGCGCCCGGCGGATAGCCGGCTAGAGGGGCATTTGGATCGATGATGCGGCTACGCGACTGTCACAACTTTTCCGATTTCCGGCGCATGGCCCAGCAGCGGTTGCCGGGCCCAATCTTCAACTACATCGATGGCGCGGCCGACGACGAGGTCACCTATCGCCGCAACACCGAGAGTTTCGAGCGCTGCGACCTCGTTCCCAACGTGCTGCGCGGGGTAAGCGAGATCGACATGTCGGTGACGGTGATGGGCCAGAAGCTGGCCATGCCCGTCTATTGCTCGCCGACCGCCTTGCAGCGGCTGTTCCATCATCAAGGCGAGCGCGCGGTGGCCAAGGCTTCGGCCAAATTCGGCACTATGTTTGGCGTGTCCTCGCTCGGCACCGTCAGTCTTGAGGAAGCGCGCAAGATCAGCAGCAGCCCGCAGGTCTACCAGTTCTATTTCCACCGGGATCGCGGCCTCAACCGGGCGATGATGCAGCGGGCGAAAGCGGTTGGAGTCGAAGTGATGATGCTGACCGTCGACAGCATCACCGGAGGCAACCGCGAGCGCGACAAGCGCACCGGCTTTGCCATCCCCTTCAAGCTCAACCTTGCCGGCATGCTGCAGTTCGCGCTGAAGCCGGGATGGGCGATCAACTATTTCACCCATGAGGGGTTCAAGCTGCCGCAGCTCGACGAGCATGTCGACATGGGCGGCGGCACGATGTCGATCAGCCGCTACTTCACCGAGATGCTCGATCCGTCGATGACCTGGGACGATGTTGCCGAGATGGGCAGACTGTGGGGAGGTCCGTTCTGTCTCAAGGGCGTCATGTCGGTGGAGGATGCCAAGCGCGCCGTCGAGATCGGCTGCAGCGGCATTGTGCTGTCCAACCATGGCGGCCGGCAGCTGGACGGCTCGCGGGCGGCGTTCGACCAACTGGCCGAGATCGTCGATGCCGTCGGCGACAGAATAGACGTCATCATGGATGGCGGCGTGCAGCGCGGCACCCATGTGCTGAAGGCGCTGTCGCTCGGCGCCAAGGCTGTTGGCGTCGGCCGCTACTATCTGTTCCCCTTGGCGGCGGCCGGACAGCCGGGCGTCGAGCGGGCGCTGGAGCAGATGCGGATCGAGATCGAGCGCGGCATGAAGCTGATGGGCTGCAGTTCGATCGAACAATTGTCGCGCAACAACCTCCGTTTCAGGTAATCTCGACCCATGAAATCCTCGCTCGAAGACACGCTGCTCGCCGCGATCCGCACCATTCCGGACTACCCCAAGCCCGGTATCCTGTTTCGCGACATCACCACTTTGCTCGGCAATGCGCGCGCCTTCCGCCGCGCCATCGACGAGCTGGTGCATCCCTATGCCGGCCAGAAGATCGACAAGATCGCCGGCATCGAGGCGCGTGGCTTCATCCTCGGCGGTGCGGTCGCGCACCAGCTTTCGGCCGGCTTCGTGCCGATCCGCAAGAAGGGCAAGCTGCCTTACGAGACGGTACGCGTCGCCTACAGCCTGGAATACGGGCTGGACGAGATGGAGATGCACAAGGACGGCGTTGCGCCGGGCGAGAAGGTGATCCTGGTTGACGACCTGATCGCGACCGGCGGCACGGCGGAGGCGGCGGTCAAGCTGCTGAGGCAGATCGGCGCCGATATTCTTGCCGCGTGCTTCGTCATCGACCTGCCGGATCTCGGCGGACGGGCGAAGCTCGAAGCGCTGGGCGTGCCGGTGCGGACGTTGATCGGGTTTGAGGGGCATTAGGGAGTAGGGAGTAGGGAGTAGGGAGTGAAGCTCCGCATTCCGTGCAAGGAGCAGCACCCACTGCTGCCTAATCCCTACTGCCTAAACCCTAGCCCTACCCAGCCTTCACCAGCACCGCGCTGTCGAACTCCAGCACCTTGTCGCCCGTAGAATCGAATCCTTCCGAGCGCAGCGCGAGCAGCCGCCAGCCGGGGCGGGTGGCGAGCGGGCGGTGGGACAGGGCCGTGCGCATGAAGGTGACGGTTTCTCCGGCATAGACCGGCTTTGGCCATTTCAGGTTCCTGAAGCCGGGGGAGGGGCCGAATTCTGGTACCGGGCCGGGTCCGGTCCATTGAGAAGCGTCCATAGGATTTTTGAGATTGAGCTTCATCCAGGTGGCCGCGGTGTGCCAGCCTGAGGCGCAGAGGCGGCCGAACACGCTTTTCTTCGCCGCCTCCTCGTCGACATGAAAGACCTGTGGATCGTACTTGCGGGCGAACGCCTTGATCGCCTCGGCTTCGAATGTGTGCGAACCGAGGTTGATGGTATCGCCGATGCGGAAGAACGCGTCGAGACTCATGCGCCGGCCTCGCGGGTCAAGAACATGACAGTGTTCTCAAGTTCGAAGACGCTTTCACCGCGCTGGTTGAACAGTTCGCTGCGCAAGGTGACGAGGCCGAGCTGAGGCCTGGATTTCGACAGGCGCCTGGCAAGCACGCTGGTGCTGCCGGCCAGTGTGTCGCCGGCCAGCACCGGCTTCTTCCATTTGACCTGGTCGATGCCGGGCGCGCCTTGCGCGGTCGAGTCGAGCAGGAAGGCGTCGCACAGCATGCGCATGAAGATCGCGCAGGTGTGCCAGCCGGAGGCGGCCAAGCCGCCAAGGATGCTGGCCTTGCCGGCGGCTTCGTCGAGATGCATCGGCTGCGGGTCGAATTCGGTGGCGAATTCGATGATTTCGGCCGCACTCACCTGCTTGGCGCCGAGGTCGATCGATGCGCCCTCGGTGAAATCCTCGTAGGCCCAGCTTTTTGCGGTCATGATCCCAATCCGGTTGTACGATCACCGGGCATCCGGATGCCGTCCGGGCGGCGTTTGGTCAAGCGAATTCTATTGGGCCTACAACCAGCCGCGGCGGCGGAAATACCAGAACGGCAGGATCGCCGACAGGATCATCAGGCCGATGGCGAAGGGATAGCCGAGCTCCCATTTCAGCTCCGGGATGACGTCGAAATTCATGCCGTAGATCGAAGCTACCAGCGTCGGCGGCAGGAAGATGACGGCGGCGACCGAGAAGATCTTGATTATGGCGTTCTGCTCGATCGAGATCATGCCGAGCGTCGCGTCGAGCAGGAACGAGATCTTCTGCGACAGGAAGGTGGCGTGGTCGGCGAGCGACAGCACGTCGCGCGATACTGTCTTGATGCGGGCGCGGACGTCCTTGCTCATCTTGATCTGGGTCGCGACATGGGCAAGGAAGCCGGTGAGGCGCTGCAGCGAGATAAGGCTGTCGCGGATCGAGGAGGCAATGTCCTCCTTGCGGCCGATGGCCTTGAGCAGTTCCTGGAAGTCGCGATTGCGCTTGTTCACCTTGGTCGACCGCGCTTCGAAGATATCGCGCGAGATCGTCTCGATGTCACGGCCGGCGCGTTCGAGAATATCGGCTAGGCGATCGACGATCGCCTCCAGCAGGCCGATCAGGATGGTGTTGCCGGTGGTGCAGCCTGTCGCCACCTTCTCGGCGCGCAGGGGAAAGGTCTTGAACGCCTTCGGCTCATGATAACGGATGGTGACCAGTCTCGGGCCGGCAAGCACAAAGGTAACCGGTGACATCAAGGGATCATCGATTTCGGTCTGCGCTGGCAAGGTGGCGGTCATGAAGTAGGCGCCGTCCTCGATGTAGAGGCGGCTCGAAATCTCGATCTCCTCCATCTCCTCGCGCGTCGGGATGGCAACGCCGAGCCAGGTCTCGATCGTTGTTTCTTCTTCCTTGGTCGGGTTGAGAAGGTCGGCCCAGACGACCTGATCGCCATTGGCCACGAGATCGTCGGCGAGGCGCAGGCGATCATTGTCGACGACGAAGGCCTTGATCATCGCCGGTCTCCGTTGGTTGAGCCCAAGGTTTCGTTTAATAGCGATGGGTCTTGCACGCGCCGCCGTTCCCACGGGGACGGCCAAGTCGCATGCAAACGGCCATAGACCCGGTGCCAAGGGCAGTCAAGCGAAGCGGCATGCCGGCTCCTCCACTTGACGAAGCCGTGATCGGCCGCCGTCAGCGCGCGAGCCGCGAGAGCCTCGGCGCCTCAGGTGTTGAACTTGAACAGCAGGACATCGCCATCCTGGACGACATATTCCTTGCCTTCGTCGCGCGCCTTGCCGGCTTCCTTGGCCGCCACTTCGCCGCCCAGTGTGACGTAGTCGTTATAGGCGATGGTCTGGGCGCGGATGAAGCCGCGCTCGAAATCGGTGTGGATGACGCCGGCCGCCTGCGGGGCCTTGTCGCCCTTGTGGATCGTCCAGGCGCGGGTCTCCTTCGGCCCGGCGGTGAAATAGGTGATGAGATGCAACAGATCGTAGCCGGCGCGGATGACCTTGTTGAGGCCAGGTTCGTCGAGGCCGAGCGAGGACAGGAACTCCATCTCTTCCTCGTCGGAGAGCTGGGCGACTTCGGCTTCGATCGCGGCTGAGATCACCACGGTGCCGGCGCCCTGCGCGGTCGCCATCTTTTCCACGGCCCTGGTGTGCTCGTTGCCGGTGGCGGCGTCGGCTTCGGCGACGTTGCATACATAGAGCACGGGGTGCGAGGTCAAGAGGTTCAGTCCCTGCAGGATGCGCAGGTCTTCCGCTGAAATGCCGTTGAGCAGGATGCGGGTCGGCTTGCCGGCCTGGAGGAGCTCGAGTGCGGCCTCCATCATCGGCAGCACGGTGGTTGCTTCCTTGTCCTTGCTGCCGGCGCGCTTGCGGATCTGCACGATGCGGCGCTCGAGGCTGTCGAGGTCGGCGAGCATCAGCTCGGTCTCGACCGTATCGGCGTCGGCGACAGGGTCGATCTTGCCCTCGACATGGGTGATGTCGTCATCCTCGAAACAGCGCAGCACATGCACGATGGCGTCGACCTCACGGATGTTGGCGAGGAACTGGTTGCCCAGCCCTTCGCCCTTGGAGGCGCCGCGCACCAGGCCGGCGATGTCGACGAAGGAGATGCGGGTCGGGATGATCTCCTTAGACTTGGCGATTGCGGCGATCTTCTGCAGCCGCGGATCAGGCACCGCCACCTCGCCGGTGTTCGGTTCGATGGTGCAGAACGGATAGTTGGCGGCCTGCGCCGCCGCCGTCCTGGTCAATGCGTTGAAAAGCGTCGACTTGCCGACGTTGGGCAAGCCAACGATGCCGCATTTGAAACCCATGTGTCCGGTCCTATCGGGAAACTAGAAATTTGATGAGGGCTATGGGCGATAGGGGTGAGCAACGTCAAGCCCCGCGGTCCCGATCCTATCGACGCTCAGTCCTTCTTGCCGAACAGTTTCTTCAGCATGGCGGCCATAGGGCCGCTTTCCGGCAGCTTGGCCGGCGCCTGCTGTGGCCGTGCCTGGCGGATGTGGCTTTGAGCTTTCGGGCCCTCAGCCTTCGGCGCCTTTGGCGGCGGCCGGTCGTCGTCGCCGGTTGGCGTTAGTTTGTCGCGCAAGGCCAGCGTCACCCGGTTCATGAAAGAACTGTCGTCGCCCTTGGCCAGCAGCCCGGCATCGTCGGCGATGGTGTCGAGCAGCACGTCCAGCCATTCGCGGTCGGCCTTGGCGAAATCGCCGAGCACATGGGACTGCACCATTTCCCGGACGCCGGGATGGCCGACGCCGATGCGCACGCGGCGAAAGTTCTTGCCGACATGCTGGTCGAGCGAACGGATGCCGTTGTGTCCGCCGGCGCCACCGCCGACCTTGACCCGCAATTTGCCGGCCGGCAGGTCGATCTCGTCGTAGAAGACGGTCAGCGCCTCGGGGCCGAGCTTGTAGAAGCGCAGGGCTTCGCCGACCGGCTGTCCCGACAGGTTCATGAAGGTCTGCGGCTTGATCAGAAGAATCTTTTCGCCGGCAATCGTGCCTTCGGCGATCAGGCCCTGGAACTTCTTCGACCAGGGCGAAAACGAATGGCGGCGGGCAATTGCGTCCGCCGCCATGAAGCCGACATTGTGCCGGTTATCAGCGTATTTCGCGCCCGGATTGCCGAGGCCTGCAAAGACAAGCATCGTGAACTCCGGGCCCGAAAATTACTTCTCTTCGGCAGCAGGAGCCGCCGCTTCGGGGGCTGCCGCTTCCGCCGTCTCTTCCGTCTCCGGCTTCATCGCCGAGGAGCCGGCAATGGTCGCGATGGTGAAATCGCGATCGGAGATCACCGGCTTGACGCCGGCCGGCAAGGTAACCGCCGAGATGTGGATCGAATCGCCGATGTCGGCGCCGGTGAGATCGACGGTGATGAATTCCGGGATCGCATTGGCCGGGCAGTGGAACTCGACTTCGTGACGCACGATGTTGAGCACGCCGCCGCGTTTGATGCCGGGCGACTTGTCTTCATTGATGAAGTGGACGGGCACGTCGACGTTGACCTCGGTGTCCTTGCCGATGCGCAGGAAGTCGACATGGACCGGGAAATCCTTGACCGGGTCGAGCTGGAAATCCTTGGGCAGAACCTGGATTTTCTTGCCGTCGACATCGATCGTGGCGATCGTGGTCAAAAACCCGCCGCCATGGATTTTGTAGAAGACGTCCTTGTAGTTCAGCGCAATCGCCAGGGGAGGCTGTCTGTCGCCGTAGATAACTGCAGGCACTTTACCGTTGCGGCGAACTGCACGGGCGGACCCCTTACCGACCTGTTCGCGCGCTTCGGCCTTGAGCTCGTAAGTATCGTGGCTCATGGCATTTCCTTTCGCGTTTTATGGAGCGTTTGCGGTGGCAGTGTGCCTGGACCGTAAACGTCGAAAGCCGCCAGGCCTGGATGTCCGAATGCCAGAAACCGCATACGCGGAGCTTTGTTCGGGATCACAAGGGAAGGCAGCCTTCCGCCGCGTTGCCTCCAAGGGTGTCTACGCGGGTGGCGGCTCTATAGCGGAAGGCGGGCAGGCGTGCAAGCCATGGCGGGCAAGGGCGGCCGATGCCTGCGTTGGGCGCGCCGCATTGCGCTCAGGCCGGCAGGTCGGTGGGCGGATTTGATCCGTTTCCCTTGGCGCCACCGAGCGTGGACAGAGCGCTCAGCAGTTTCGTCCGGTCCTTGCCGATCATGAGCACGCCGCTGTCGGGCGCCAGCAGCGCCGAGAACGGAAGCATGGCAGCGCCGATCGAGGAGGCCTCAGGGCCGAATTGCCCCGACACGATCTCCGGCGCCACGATGCCGATTGCGCTGGCCTGGTTGAACTGGGTCTGCACCCTTGCCAGCAGTTCGAGATGGATCGGCCTGGGCAGGATCGAGTCGAGAACGATGGCCTCGATGTCGATGATGGAGGTGATGGCGATGATCGCCTCGACCAGCGCGCTCGCGCAATCGTCGATCCATTCGAACAGCGGCAAGCGCGCTTCGGGTGGCAACGGATCGAGTTCCCGCACACGATTGATCACTACGCCGCGCGACCTCAGGTGATTGACCAGCACATAGATCGAGGCGCGATGCAGCAGGCTCTGGTAGCGCGCAGGCTTCGCCGCCACCGAATCGAGGCTTGAGGGCGAGACCGGCAAGGGTCCGAGGGCAGCGCTGTTGCCATGCGGCCCCGTGTGGACCCTGCCGCCTTGCACCAGGCCGCCGCCGACAAAAGTGTCGATCGAGATGTGCATGAAATCGCGGAAGCGGGCGCCGGCGCCCTGGACAAGTTCGGCCAGCGCCGCCGACGTGGCGTCGTTTTCCACGAACACCGGCGTCTTTGCCGGCGTGGCAAAGCATGTCGTCAGGTCGATCGTTTCCCAGCGGCTGCCGAGATCGTCGGGAAAGCCGAGTTCCTCGCTCCAGCCGCCGAGGAAATAGGGGGAGGCAATGCCGACGCCGACGATGCTTGCATCGCCAAGCCCGTCGACGAGTTTCTCGAACGTGGCCAGCGCCATGTTGCCGGCCTTCAGCACCAGATCAGGATCGGGGAAGCGGTATTCGTGCGACTCTCTTGCGCGGATTTCACCGGCGAAGTCGACCAGAACAGCTTCCAGCGCACGCCGGCCGATCTTGATGCCGACGCTGTAGATGCGTTCTGGTGTCAGTCGGTAAAGCGTGGAGGGCGATCCGCGTTGCCCGAACCTTTTCCCCACTTGCTTTACGAAACCGGAGGATTCCAAGCCGTCGACGATGGCAGCGACCGCCGCCGGCGTCAGGCTTGCCGCGCGCGCCAGATCGGACTTGGACGCTTCCTTGAGGCGGCGGATGGCGTCGAGCACGAAACGCTCATTATAGTGCCGAACTTTGACAGAATTGCTACCTTTCCCTGACAAAACCCGCACTCCCCAAATGTCCCGCTCCCGGCGCGAAGCCCGCAAACCACCTGCGGCCGAGCGCACCCTGCGGTGCCTATGTTGGCGGCGACAGTGCGCGTCGGAACCATGGAAGTCAATTTTTGCCGTTGCGCCTTTGCGCTATTTAATATAGCAAATTGAAAAAATAACTAGACCGGGAGGAGACGTGCTGCACTCGGGCACACAAAGCGAAGCCGACGCTGCGGTGGTGCGGGCTGTTCCCGTTGCGCTGGTTCAGGCGGCGAAGGCTTTCGGCGGCACGATTGCGCTCAAGGACGCCTCCTTCGAATTGCGCTCCGGCGAGGTGCTGGCGCTGCTTGGCGAAAACGGCGCCGGCAAGAGCACCTGCGTGAAGCTTCTGGCCGGTGTGCATTCTCCCACCAGCGGTCATGTCGAGGTTGACGGCAAATCAGCCGTCTTCCATTCGCCGCATGACGCGCAAGCGGCCGGCATTGCGGTCATGCACCAGCATCCTGGCCTGTTTCCCGATCTGTCGGTGGCGGAGAACATCTATCTCGGCCACATGCCGCGCGACCGCTTCGGCGGCATCGACAATGCCGCCATGCTGGCCGGCGCCCGCAAGGTGCTGGCCACCGTCGGGCTCGACGTGCCGGCGGCAACGCGGCTGGGAACACTGCGTACCTCTGAACAACAACTGGTCGAGATCGCCCGCGCGCTGTCGCTGGATGCCCGCGTGCTGATCATGGACGAGCCCACGGCCGCATTGTCGCAACGCGAGGTCGAGCGGCTGTTTTCCGTCGTTGCCGATCTCAGGCTGCACGGCGTGGCGATGATGTTCGTCGGCCACCGCATGGATGAAATCTTCCGCATCGCCGACCGCATCGCGGTGCTGCGTGACGGGCGCCTGATCGGCGTCAAGCCGAAAGCCGAGCTTGGCCGCGCTGCCGCCATCAGCATGATGGTCGGCCGCGAAGTCACCGACCTCTATCCCGAACGGCGCCATGCCTCAGACGCGCTGGTGCTGGAGGGGAAGGGACTTTCGCGCGCCGGCGGCTTTACCGGCATCGACCTCAAGCTTCACGCAGGTGAGGTGCTCGGCCTTGGCGGTCTGGTCGGCAGCGGACGCACCGAGATTGCGCGCGTGCTGTTCGGTATCGACCGGCCCGACGCCGGCGAAATCCTGATCGACGGCAAGCCCGTGCAGTTCGCCTCGGCGCGCGACGCCATGGATGCGCGCATCGCCTATGTGTCGGAAGATCGCATGGGCCAGAGCCTGGTGATGGATTTCTCCATCCTCGACAATGCGGTGCTACCTGTTCTCGACAAGGCCGCACAACGCGGTCTCTACGGCACCGACCGCGCCATCGGTCTGGTGGCGGACTGGCTGAAGCGCATGAAGCTGCGCTTTTCCGGCTACGGGCAGCCGGTGAAAGAGTTATCCGGCGGCAACCAGCAGAAGGTGGTGCTGGCCAAGTGGCTGCGCACCGAGCCGCGCGTGCTCATCCTCGACGAGCCGACGCAAGGCATCGATGTCGGTACCAAGGCGGAAGTGCATGCAATGATCGCTGACCTTGCCGCGCAAGGCATGGCGATCCTGCTGATCTCGTCAGAGATGCCCGAGCTGATCGGCATGTGCGACCGCATTATCGTGCTGCGCGAAGGCCGCCAGACTGCTGAGTTTTCGCGCGGGCAAGCCACGCAGGAAAAGGTACTGGAATCGGCGACCAGGACCGATGAACGTGCCGGCCAGGCAGCGCAGATAGAACGCGCCGCCGAGGAGGAAAAGGCAAAAGGACCGTTCGATTTTCTGAAGCGGCGGGAATTCGGCCTGCTTGCGGCGATGCTCGCCGTCGCCATTCCGGTCACCATCATCAACCCGCGCATGGTGAGCGCGGCGAACCTCACCGCTGTGTCGATGGACGCGGCCTTGCTGATTGTCGCCGCACTGGCGCAGATGCTGGTGCTGATCACCCGCAACATCGACCTGTCGATCGCAGCTGTGATCGGCCTCTCCGCCTATATGGCGGCCAGCATGGTTCAGGCCTATCCCGGATTGGACATCGGCATCGGCCTGATCACCGCCTGCGCGGTCGGCGGCTTTGCCGGACTGCTCAACGGCCTTGTCGTTACCAGGGGAAAGATCCCGGCCATCGTCGTTACGCTGGCTTCGATGTCGATCTTCCGCGGTTTCAACTCGATCTGGGCGGCGGGCGACCAGGTCAGCGCCGACGAAGTCACGCAAGCCTGGCTCGACATGACCGGGCTGAAGATCGCAGGCGTGCCGCTGATCGTCATCATCGCTATTGCCATCCTGTGCGCCGGCTATGTGCTGCTCTATCGCACCGCAACCGGGCGCGAGCTGTTTGCCACCGGTTCCAACCCGGACGGCGCAAGGCTGATCGGCATTCCGGTCGACCGGCGCATCCTGCTGGCCTTCGGCATGGCCGGCCTGCTAGGCGGCCTGTGCGGCGCCCTGTGGGCTTCGCGCTACGCCACCATCGATGCCCGCGTCGCGCTCGGCTTCGAACTCACGGTGATCGCCTCTGCGGTGGTCGGCGGCGTCGCCATCCGCGGCGGCTCGGGCACGCTGCTCGGCATCATCCTTGGCGCGCTCACGCTCTTGGTCATCAAGAACGGGCTGACGCTGGTGCGCGTCGATCCGCTCTGGCTGCAGGGCGTCTATGGCCTGGTGATCCTGGTTGCCATCGGCATCGACACCTTCATCGTGCGGCGCGCCGAACAGGCGAGACAGGCGAGGGCGAGATGAGAAAGTTTATCCGCTCGATCGACTTCTGGGATCTGCTGCTGGCGACCGCCTGCCTCGCCGTCTTTATCTATGCGGCGGTCTTCGTGCCGAATTTCGTCTCCGGCTTCAACCTCTCGCAATTGGCCGCAAGCGCCTCGGAAAAGGCGTTGCTGATCCTGCCGATGACGCTGCTCATCATCACCCGCGAGATCGACCTGTCGATCGCCTCGGTGCTGGCGCTGACATCCGTGGTGTTTGGCCTGCTCGTCCAGGGCGGCGTGCCGACGCTGGCGGCCATTCCGCTGACGCTGGTCTTCGGCGGCCTGCTCGGCGCCTTCAATGGCTATCTGGTTTCAGGGCTGGGGCTGCAGTCGCTGGTGGTGACGCTCGGCACCATGGCGCTCTATCGGGGCATTGGCTACATCCTGCTCGGCACCGGTTCGGTCAACATATTGCCGCCGGCGGTCGTCGATTTCGGCATCAGCAATCTGCCGGGCACACAAATCCCGTGGACCATCGTGCCGTTCCTGCTGCTGGCGCCGATCTTCGCGGTGGTGCTGCAGAAGACGCCGACCGGCAAGCGCATCTATGCGCTCGGCGGCAGCCCCGAAGTGGCGCGTTATTCCGGCATCGATACGCGCAAAATGGTGCTGAAGCTGTTCGTCGTTTCGGGCATGGTCGCAGCCATCGCCGGCATCGTCTACACCGCGCGCCTCTCCAACGCCCGCGCCAACAATGCGCTCGGCATGGAGCTCGATGTCATCACCATCGTGCTGCTCGGCGGCGTCAGCGTCTTCGGTGGTAAGGGGCGGCTCACGGGGGTCATGCTGGCGCTGCTGTTGATCGCCATCATCCGAAATGTGCTGGCGCTCAACCAGATCGGCGGCGACGCTCAAGGCATGATCATCGGCCTGCTTCTGATCGGCTCGCTGCTGGTCGGCAATTACTGGCGCTCCCTGGAGGAGCGGCTGTCAAGATCGCGCGTCCTGCGCGAAACCAAGGGGTGATCTCGGGCCCCTTTCTTCAAGCCCGAATTCTGACGGAGGAGACACAATGAAAGCGTTTAGAATAGCCCTGCTCGCATCCGCGGTTCTGCTTGCGCCGGCCTCGCTGGCCTACAGCCAGGAATGCGCCAAGGAACCGGTGACCGTCGGCTTCCTGCCCAAGCTCGACACCGATCCCTACTTCAAGGTGGCTTTCGGCGGCGCCGAAGAGGCGGCGAAGGAAATTGGCGGCACCGCCACCCAGGTCGCCCCGTCGCAGGCGACGGCCGAGGCACAGATCGAATTCATCAACAGCCTTGTGTCGCAGAAGGTCGGCGTCATCGCTATCGCCGGCAACGACGCCAATGCCGTTGCGCCTGCGCTGAAGCGCGCCGTTCAGCAAGGCGTCCGGGTGATCTCGTACGATTCCGACGTCGCGGCCGATGCGCGCGCGGTGTTCGTGAACCAGGTGAAGGGCGACAGTCTGGCCGAAATGATGCTGGAAAGCGCATTCAACCTCAGCGGCGGCGAAGGCGAGTTCGCCATCCTGTCGTCGACGCCGACGGCGACCAACCAGAACGCCTGGATCGACTTCATGAAGGCGAAGATGGCGGCAGAGCCGAAATACGCCAAGATGAAACTGGTGCAGGTCGCCTATGGCGAGGAGAGCGAGCAGGTCAACCAGCAGCAGGCCTTGGCGCTGGTGCAGGCGTTTCCGGATCTCAAGGTGATCATCGTGCCGGCAGGCATAGGCCTTCCGGCGGCCGCGCGCGCACTCGAGGAAGCCGGTATGATCGGCAAGGTCAAGCTGACCGGCCTTGCGCCGGCCACTTTGATTTCGAAATACATCAAGGATGGCGCTGCCCAGGATATCTGGTGGAATGTCACCGATCTCGGCTACCTGACCTATCAGGCGGCCCAGGCGCTGGCGCAGTGCAAGATCACCGGCAAGGAAGGTGAGAAGTTCACGGCAGGCAGGCTCGGCGAGTACACGATCGGCGCCAGCGGTGAACTGATCCTCGGCCCGGCCAAGATCGTGACGCCGGAAAATCTGGCCGAGTTTAAGTTCTAAGCCTCCCAAGGCTTTGCGGGCGCCGGCTCGAGCCGGCGCTCGCCTTTCAATCCTCAGTCGAAAAGCGTGAGGGCGACGATGAAACTTTTGCTGGCAGGCGAGACCTTCGCGGCGACGACGTCGGTCGCTGCCGGCGGCGACGTTCTGACAAGTGCGACATGGGTGAATGGCGCGACGGCCTTCAATGCCGCCCTTGCCGCAGAGGGCATAGCGGTGACGCAGATCGGTGGCGATCGCTGTGCGGCCGAATTTCCGTATGACCTCGACGCGCTGGCCGAATACCAGGCGGTGGTGATCTCCGATGTCGGCGCGCTGACCTTGCTGGTCACGCCGGAGGCCCGCGCCGGGCGCATCGGCGTCAACCGCCTCGACGTCCTCAAGGCCTATGTCGAAGGCGGCGGCGGGCTGATGCTGGCCGGCGGCTATATGGGGTTCCAAGGCATGTTCGGCACGGCGCGTTTCCACGACACCCCGGTCGAGGACGTGCTGCCCGTGCGCTGCCTGCCATTCTCGGACGGGCTGGAAGTGCCGCAAGGCCTGCAGCCGTCGATCCTTCAGGCGTCGCATCCGATCCTTGCCGGTGTCGCGGGTCCGTTGCCGCCGATCCTCGGCATGAACAAACTCGATTTCAGGCGCGACGGCTCGTCCCAGCTTCTGGCGACCTGCCATTATCGTGGCACGGACTGGCCGCTGCTTGCGGTTCGTGAGCATGGCCGTGGCCGCACCGTCGCGTGGGCGACCGACATCGGCCCGCACTGGCTGTCGCAGGACTTTTTGGGATGGCCGCTCTACGGCAAGCTGATGGGCAACGTCGTGCGCTGGCTGGCCGGCAAGGATTAAGCCTGGCGTGTTTGTAGGGCAGCTAGTCCGGCTTGCTGCTCAACGCTTCGCGCAGCGCCTGAATCCGCCGATTCAAGGCATCGAGATCAGCCATCGTCATGCCCGAGCGTTCGATCAGGGTTTCGTTGAGGCAGTTGCACTGGACGAGCAGCGCGCCGCCGGCAGGCGTAAGGTCGACCTGCACTTGGCGCTCGTCCGTCTGGCTGCGCTGGCGGGTGACGAGACCGGCCTGTTCCATGCGCTTCACCAGCGGCGTGATGGTGCTCGATTCCAAAGCGAGCCTGTGCGCAATCGAGCCGACCGACATCCCGCCGGCTTCGGCAAGTGCGTTCAGCACGAGATATTGCGGATAGGTGATGCCCATCTCGTCCAGCATGGGCTTGTAGGTGCGATTGATTGCCATGCTGGTGGCGTAAAGCGTGAAGCAGAGCTGGTTGTCCAACGGGAGAGGCACGAGGCATTCCTTTGCCGACTGAGCACATCAATATGTACCACGAAAAATGATATCGCGATATATTTTTCTGTAGACAAGGATTTGGACCTGCGCTAATCTTATGGTTATCGCGATATTGATTATCGCGGAAGCAATCAATGGAGAGCGAGATGACCAAGCCCGGCAGCAGCACGATCACCACCAAGGACGGCACCGAAATTTTCTACAAGGATTGGGGAACGGGACAACCCATCGTCTTCCATCACGGCTGGCCGCTGAGCAGCGACGACTGGGACGCCCAGATGCTGTTCTTCCTTTCCAAGGGCTACCGCGTCATTGCCCATGACCGGCGCGGCCATGGCCGCTCGACCCAGACCGATACCGGCAACGAGATGGATACGTATGCCGCCGATGTCGCGGAACTTGCGGCGCATCTCGACCTCAGAGACGCCATCCATGTCGGCCATTCCACCGGTGGCGGCGAAGTGGCCCGTTATGTCGCGAAGTACGGCTCCGGTGGCCGTGTCGCCAAGGCCGCATTGCTCGGCGCGGTGCCGCCGATCATGCTGAAGACGGCGGCCAATCCGGGTGGCCTGCCGATCGAGGTGTTCGATGGTTTCCGCTCCGCCCAGGCAGCCAACCGCGCCCAGTTTTTCCACGATGTTGCGGCCGGCCCGTTCTACGGCTTCAACCGCCCCGGCGCCCAGGTGTCGCAGGCTGTCGTCGAGAATTGGTGGCGCCAGGGCATGATGGGCGGCACCAAGGCGCATTACGATTGCATCAAGGCGTTCTCGGAAACCGACTTCACCGACGATCTGAAGGCCATCGAGGTGCCGGTGCTGGTGATGCATGGCGACGACGACCAGATCGTTCCGATCGCCGACTCCGCGCTGCTGGCTGTCAAGCTGCTCAAAAAGGGCGAGCTCAAGGTCTACAAGGGCTTCCCGCACGGCATGGCGACCACCCACGCCGATGTGATCAACGCCGACCTGCTGGCGTTCTTCAAGGCGTAGAATCGTTCAGTTGAATAGACATCGTCCAGTTGGATAGGCAAGGCACCCGCCGCCGGGCGGGTGCATTTGCTTTCGTCGAAATGTCAGCGGGACAGTGCCTATTTATCGAGAAAACCAGTGATCAGTTTGACGGTGTCGTCGGGGTTTTCCTCCATGATCCAGTGTCCGGAAGCGGGCACGATGCCGCCCGTGACATCGGTCGCAACAAGCCGCAGGAGATCGGCCTGCGTAGTGCCGGCGGATTTTTCACCGCCGACAGCCAGTACCGGCATGGTCAGTTTGCCGCCGGCGGCAAGCATCGCCTGGTTGTCGATCGCGTCCTGGTCAAACGCCTTGAACTGCTCGAAGGCGTCATGCATCGCATGCGGGCGGGCATAGAGTTTGGCGTAGTGCCTGCGCGTCGCCTCGTCGATCTTCTTGGGGTCAGCCGACAACTCGTTGTAGAAGCGGTCGAGATAGATGCGCTCGCGCCCCGCGACCAGCCGCTCCATATCAGGGCCGCGGAAGTTGAAGTGCCAAAGCAGCGGGCTTTGCTTGATCTTTTCCCAGTCGCCTATGCCGGGCAGCGGCGCGTCGATGATAACCCATTTGGTGATGCGCTTGGGATACTGAGCGGCGAGCGCATAGCCGACCATGTTGCCGATGTCGTGGGTGACGAGATCTGCCTTGTCGATCTTCAGGGCATCCAACACGCCGGCGATGTCGACGGCCTGGTTCTTCTTGGCGTAGCCCGCTTCCGGGTGGGCCGACAGACCCATGCCGCGCAGGTCCGGCACGATGACGGTGTGGTCCTTTGCGAGGGCGATGGCCGCGGCGCCCCACATGTCTCCGGTATCGGCAAAGCCGTGCAGCAGCACGACGGCGGGACCCTTGCCGCCAACGCGCACATAGAGTTTGGTGCCGTTGGTTTCGACGGACTGCGTCTTGAAACCCGGCGGAAAGGGAACGATGCGTGCCGTCGCCGGCAAGGTAACAAGAAGCACACCCAATACGGCCAATACGATCTTGCGCATGTCATCCCCCAGAGACGTCGAAGGCCCCAAGCCTTCGTTGATGACTATCTCTAGCAGGCTTTTCAACCAGCGCATGGTGAAAGAATCACAGAGGGCGCAGCAATGCCGCGCCCTGCGTCAAATCCGCAAAATCGACCGGTTTTATCTGGCCGCCGCTTGCGCCTTCCTGGCTTCCTTCATGTTGGGCAGGAACACCGTCAGCAGGCCGAGCAGCGGCAGATACGAGCAGATCTGGAAGACGAAATCGATGCCCTTCATGTCGGCGACGACGCCGAGCACGGCGGCTGCAATGCCGCCCATGCCGAAGGCGAAGCCGAAGAAGATCCCGGCGATGGTGCCGACACGTCCCGGCACCAACTCCTGCGCAAACACGACGATGTTGGAGAAGGCCGAGGACAGGATCAGGCCGATCAGCACCGTCAGCACCATCGTCCATTCGAAATTGGCGTAGGGCAGCGCCAGCGTGAACGGCAGCACGCCGACGATCGAGAACCAGATCATCGCCTTCTGGCCGTAGCGGTCGCCGAACGGTCCGCCGAGCAGGATGCCCAGCGCCGAGGCGCCGAGGAACAGGAACAGCATGACCTGGCTCATCTGCACCGACACGCCGAACTTATGGATGGAATAGAAGGTGTAGTAGCTGGAGAGCGAGGCGATGTAGGCATTCTTGGTCAGCACCAGCAACGTCAGGACGATGAGCGCACCCATCACTTTCTTGCGCGGGAAGGGGGAGACGAAGCTTGCCGCCTTGCGATTGCCCTGCGCGGCGCGCATCCGGCTGTACCAGCCGCCGACCCGCGACAAAACGATGATGCCGATCAGAGACCCGACAGCGAACCATGAAATGCTGGTCTGGCCGAAGGGCACAACGATGAAGGCAGCGAGCAGCGGCCCCATCGACTGGCCGAAATTGCCGCCGACCTGGAACAAAGATTGCGCCAGGCCAAAGCGGCCGCCGGAGGCAAAGCGGGCAATGCGCGAGGATTCCGGATGGAAGATCGCCGAGCCGATGCCGATCAGCGAGGCGCCGACCAGAAGCAGCGCATAGTGGCCGGCATAGGCCAGAACGATCAGGCCAATCAGCGAGGACGCCATGCCGTAGGGCAGCGAATAGGGCATTGGCCGCTTGTCGGTGATCATGCCGATGACCGGCTGCAGCAGCGACGCCGTGACCTGGAAGGTGAAGGTCAGAAGACCGATCTGCCAGAAATCGAGACCGTAATTCTCTTTCAGCAGCGGATAGATCGCCGGCAGCAGCGATTGCATGATGTCGTTGATGCCGTGGCAAAAGCTCACCGCCAGAATGACGGTGAAGGCGGTCGCCTGGGCTGAAGGGAGGCTGGCGCTTGGCTGCGGTGCAATGCTGGTGGCTGTCGTATCGGTCAAGGCAGGCTCCGAGGTCTTTTTGGCGGGTGTTTGCCCGCGGGCAGGCTTGGCGGCCGCTCCCGCGGACCGCCTTAAGGACGCTCGTCTGAAGCGCTTGGGCGACGCCCGTGCGGAGCGCCTTGGGGATGGCTGCCTTATAAGCCGCTTGCGAGGCGACTTCTTTCGTGGTTTGGTCCAATAGTTTCGCAAGTGGGCCATAGCCGATGCCACATGGCAGGGACATCTTCCGCGCCGGCAATGCCGATCTCGGCCGATTGCACGAAAGCCGCTGGCAGTGGCTGGAGGAGGTTTCCGGGCCGGCGGTGGCTTTGCCGACCGAATATCCCGACGGTTACCTCGTGCCGCAACACCGCCACAGCCGCAGCCAGCTGCTGCATGCGCTGGTCGGTGTCGTGCTGGTGACGACCAGGTACGGGCGCTGGATGGTGCCGCCCGACCACGCAATGTGGATACCGGCCGGCACCGAGCATTCTGTCGAAATGCTGGGCGATGTCTCGATGCGCTCGGTCTATGTCATGCCGGGCGCTATCCCCGGCCTGCCGGAAGGTTTGCGCGTCGTCGGCATCACCGAGCTGATGCACAGCCTGATCGTCGAATCGGAAAAGCTGCCGCAAGGCGGCGAACTGGAAGGCCGCGGCGGGCTGATCATGAACCTGTTGCTGCACGAGATCCCGACCTTGCCGGAACGGCCGCTCGGGCTGCCGTTCCCGTCCGACCCGAAGCTGGCGGCGCTCTGCCGACGCTTTGTCGCGGCACCTTCGCCGCACGCCACGATCGACGAGTGGGCGGATGCCGCAGGCATGAGCCGCCGTTCGTTCACCCGCGCCTTCCAGCGCCAGACCGGACTGTCCTTGTCGACTTGGCGCCAGCAGGCCTGCCTGTTTGCGGCCCTGCCCAGGCTCGCCGATGGCGAGCCGATCACCAGGGTGGCGCTCGACCTCGGTTATGACAGCGTGCCGGCATTCATAACCATGTTCAAGCGCATGCTCGGCGCCTCGCCGCGCGGCTATATGCGCGGCGCCCGCGACGAAGGCATTCGGCGGGCTCAGCCTCGACTTGAGGCCCCGGCGCCGTAGCGCCAGGAAAAGCCCGCAGTACTTTGCCGTAGGCCCTAGTCCAGCTGAACGCCGCTGGCCTTGACGATCGGTTCCCATTTGGCGAGTTCGGCCTTCACATGCACTCCAAGCTCTTCCGGGGTGGAGGCCACGATCGAGGCGCTGAACTGGGCCATGCGGGCGATCACATCAGGGTCTTTCAGGGCTTCAACTGCCGCCTTCTGAAGAACGGCGACGACCTCCGGCGGCGTGCCTGCGGGCGCGAACAGAGCGTTCCAGCTGTAGGTTTCATAGCCGGGAATGGTTTCGGCAATGGCCGGTATGTCGGGGAAGGAGGGAACGCGCTCCTTGGTGGTGACGCCAAGCGCTCTCAGCGTCCCGCTCTTGATATGGCCCGATGAAGAGGGGAGGTTGTCGAACATCATCGGCACCTGATTGCCGATAACGTCGTTCAAGGCCGGTCCGGCGCCCTTGTAGGGAATGTGCTGCATACTGACGCCGGCCATCGTCTTGAAAAGCTCGCCGGAGAGATGCAGCGGGGTGCCATTGCCTGATGAGGCGTAGGCATATTTGTCCGGGTCCTTCTTCAGCATCTCGATCAGTTCCTTGACGTCCTTGGCGGGGAATTCAGGGTTTACGACCAGGACGTTTGGCACCAGCACGAGCAACGATATCGGCGCAAAATCCTTCTCCGCGTCGTAGGGCTTTGTCTTCAGGATCAGCGGGTTGAGCGCGTGGGTTGCGACCGTGCCCATCAGGATCGTGTAGCCGTCCGGTTCGGCTCGGGCGACCTGGGCAGCGCCGATGCTGCCCCCGGCGCCGCCGACATTTTCGACGACAATCTGCTGGCCCAGCTTTTCGGACATCTTGTTGGCGACTAGGCGCGCGACCAGATCCGTCGAGCCACCGGCGGAAAAGGGGACAACCATGGTGATGGTCCGGTCCGGAAAATCGGCGGCCCAGGCCGCCGGTACTGAAAGGGTGGCTGCGATGGAAACCGCGAGCCCGAGCAAAGTCCTACGCCGCATCTGCTACTCCTCCGTTGATTGGAGGGCAGTATGGCCATGGTGAACTCCTCGCACAATGCAACCATGGACTGACTGCCCGCCTCAGGAGATCGGGCTTGACACCGATGCTTCGGTTGGCGTGCGCGAGAACGCCTCACCCCTCAGTTCAATCAGCCTTGGTCCAGCTGAAAACAAGCCATTTGTATCGTGACGTCTCTTCAGGCTCGGCCGTGTAGGTCATCTGCATGTCGCCGCCCTCGGTGTAGATGTCGAGCCTGGGTGCCGTGTCCAGTTCGAGCCACACGGAATCGTTCTTGAACGACCATGTCCCGCACCAGACGCAAGGCCCCGATGCCGGGTCACCCGGTTGGTGAAAATTGTAGCGGCCGTCCGCCGTGATCTCCAGATAGTCGAAGGCGCCATAAAAGGCGGTCACAGTCTGCTGAAATTCGGTCGCAGCCGCTTCCTGGTCGGGCTTCGCCGGCTCTTTCAGATCACGTGGTGGCCGGATTGCCGACCCTGCGATGCTCCATTTGCCGATGAAATCCTTTTCGGTGGGAAGATATTCCGTCTGCGCCTGCGCGGTCGAAACCGGAGCGATTGTCGGCGCATAGGCCGCGCTGGCGATGCCGATTGCGAGAAGCATTCCTGCGATGCCTGCAGCCTTGATTCGATTGCGCATCAGCTGCGCTCCTTTCACGACGGTTTGGGGCAGATTCCAAAAACGAGATTACCCCCGAGCCAGGCCCGGGGGCACGCTTTTGGGCAACATGGATTAATCGAACAGGCTCGACACGGACTCTTCGGTCGCTGTGCGCGAAATCGCCTCGCCCATCAGGTCGGCGATGGAGATGACGCGGATATTCGGGGCGTCGAGCACGCCTTGCGTCGGCTGGATGGAATCGGTGATCACCAGTTCCTGCAGCTTCGAGCCGCTGATCCTGGCGACCGCACCGCCCGACAGCACGCCGTGGGTGATATAGGCGGTGACGCTGGTAGCGCCGTTGGCGAGCAGCGCATCGGCGGCATTGCACAGCGTGCCGCCGGAATCGACGATGTCGTCGATCAGCAGGCAATCCTTGCCGGCGACCGCGCCGATGATGTTCATCACTTCGGATTCACCGGGACGTTCGCGGCGCTTGTCGACGATGGCCAGTTGTGCGTCGAAGCGTTTGGCGAGCGCGCGGGCGCGCACCACGCCGCCGATGTCGGGCGAGACGACGACGACATTGGCAAGCTGTTTGTATTTTGCCTTCACGTCACGGGCCATCACCGGCACCGAGAACAGATTGTCGGTCGGAATGTCGAAAAAACCCTGGATCTGGCCGGCATGGAGGTCGAGCGTCAAGACGCGGTCCACGCCGGCGCGGGTGATCATGTTGGCGACCAGCTTCGCCGAGATCGGTGTGCGGCCCGAGGCCCGGCGATCCTGCCTGGCGTAACCGAAATAGGGGATGACCGCGGTGATGCGCTTGGCCGAGGAGCGCATGAAGGCATCGATCATGATGAGCAGTTCCATCAGATGATCGTTGGTCGGGAACGAGGTCGACTGCAGGATGAAGACATCCTCGCCGCGCACGTTTTCCTGGATTTCGACGAAGATTTCCTGATCGGCGAAGCGTCTGACGCTGGCCTTGCCCAGCGGGACATTGAGATAGCGGGCGACCGCTTCGGCCAGCACCCGGTTGGAATTGCCCGCGAAAAGCTTCATGCACCGTTCCTGGCGAAGGATGGGGAGGTCCTCTTAATCGGGCTTGTAGCGAGCCGTGCCGGTATTGCAAGCCTCGTTGACGGGAATCCGCCGGCTAATCTCAAAAACGTCAATAGTGAACGGAAGCCGGTAACAGGCGGATCAGCCGGCGCTGCCGCCGAGCCAGGCCGCGAACTGGTCGATCGTCTGGTCGGCGATCGCCTGCATGGTAGCGGGTGCAACCGCGGGCCAGCCTTCGGCGGCGTTGACCGAGGGCGCCTTCTGCTGGCCATTGATGCGGTGTAGCCGGTTGCCAGCGGGGTCATAGACGTCCCAGACATAGATAACGGTGGTATCCTTGCCTTCCGTCATCGTCGAGAAGTAGCCCTTCAGCACATGGGTGGCGGCCTGGTCGGCGCTGCCGGCAAGGGTGATGCCGCGCTGCTTGGCGCGTGTCTGCAGTTCGGCCGTCAGCGGCGTTGCCGCTTCCACGGAGGCGCCGACGATCGGCGCGATCTGCAGCCGGGTCTTCGACAAAGCGGCGGCGCTCTGCGCGGGGTTGGCGGGTGTCGTGGCGCCGACGGCCGGCGCTGGTGTGGCGGCGGGCGCGATGCCCGGGGCAGCCAAGGGCTGAGCCGGTTGGGCCGAGGCTGCCGGCGGCGTGATGGCGGACGGCTCAAGGACGTCCTTGGCATTGGTGCAAGCGGCCAGCACAAGCGCTGCGAGCAATGACACGGTCGTCACATGCGATCGTCTCATCTGCCCGAAAACTCCTTAGTCGCGAACCCCCCGCGTGGACCAACCATTATGGATTCACTGTACGATCAAGTCGAGATCATGGCGTGAAAGCGGCTTCGGCTGGGATTCGGTGGTCAGGTAGGTGCGGCCAAGCGTCATCGCCGTCTCGGTTTCGGAGTCCATGATGATCATGTGCGCGAACAATGTCATGTTGGGCGCGATCGGCTCGGGATTGCCCTGGTAGAACATCGGCATATCCATCCAGGACGGGGTGAAGCGGGCGCCGACGGAATAGCCGCAGGCGTTCAACCGATGCTTGGTCAGGCTGTGCGCCTCCAGCGTGCGGGCATGCGCGTCGAAGACGTCGCCGAAGGTGTTGCCGGGCGTCATCGCCTTCTCGACCGCCAGAAGAGCCGCGCGGGCGGCGTCGAACAGCTCCTGATGGCGCTTCGACGCCTTGCCGGTCAGCACGGTGCGCATCATCGGCGCGTGATAGTGATGGAACACGCCGGCCCATTCGAGCGTCAGCTGATCGTTCTTGGTCAGCTTGCGGCGCCCGGCCTTGTAGCGGCAGAGCAGCGCGTCGATGCCCGAGCCGATGATGAATTCATTGGCCGGATAGTCGCCGCCGCCGGCAAACACCGCGCCCTGCATGGCGGCAAGGATCAGCGCTTCGTCGCCGCCCTGCTTGATCAGCGGCAGGGCCGCGTCGAGCGCGTCGTCGGAAAGGTTGGCGGCCTTTTCGGCCTTGGCGATTTCAGCCGGGCTCTTGAACAGGCGCAGACGGCCGACAATACCGGAGGCGTCGGCGATCTGGCCGAAGGTCTGCAGCTGCTCGTCGACGCGGCGGCCATTGAAGGCGGTCAGGCCATGGGTGTCGTATTCGACGCCGATGCGGGCGCCGAGGAGATTGAGGTCGTTGAGCAGGTTGCGCAGGTCGACCGCCGGGTTGGCGCCGTCGCGGTCGGTCCACAGCACGATGTTGTCGATGATCGATGTGTGGCGCGCCTGGCGCAAATCGGCCGAGCGGGTGAGCAGCACCATCGAGCCGTCAGCCTTCACAACCAGGCACTGGAAGAAACAGAAGCCGAACGTGTCGTAGCCGGTTAGCCAGTACATGCTCTCCTGGGCGAAAAGCAGTACAGCATCGAGCCTCTTTTCCGTCATCTCGATCATCAACCGGTCACGCCGGGCGTCAAATTCCGACCGTTCGAAATGCAGCGCCATTATCCGTTCTCCAAAACAATTGCCGAAACCTGCCGACCGTAGTCCGGTTCCTTGCGATGCGTCGCGCGCCGGTAGGAAAAGAAGAGATCCTCCTCGGCATAGGTGCAGCGGCCAAGCCCCTGCGCGGTCACGCCAGCCTTCTTCAGCCGGTCGACCGTATAGAGGTTGAGATCGAACATTGCATGCGCCGGATTGGCCGAAGGCGCGAAATAGCCGATGTTTTCGGCATCGGCTTCGACGAAACGGGCGACGAATTCCGGCCCGACCTCGTAATTGTCGGGGCCGATCGAAGGACCGAGAACCGCAATGATGCGCTCACGGCGGGCGCCGAGGCTTTCCATCGCGGCAATGGTGTTTTCAAGCACACCGGTGAAAGCGCCCTTCCAGCCGGCGTGTGCAGCGCCAATGATGCGCGCTTGCGCATCGGCGAACAGCACGGGGCCGCAATCGGCCGTCGAGGCGCCGATGGCGATGCCCGGCCGGTCGGTGACGATGGCGTCGGCCTTGGGCCGCGGGCCGGGAAAGGGTTCCCTGGCAATAACGACATCGGGCGAGTGGACCTGATGCGCGGTCAGGAGATGGCTGGCCGGCACACCCATCCAGGCAGCGACGCGGCGGCGGTTCTCGGCGACCAGCATCTGATCGTCATCCGAGCCGGTGCCGATGTTAAGTCCCTGATAGATGCCGCCGGAGACGCCGCCGATACGGGTGAAATAGCCATGGCGGATACCTCGCGGCTTGGCCGCTTCCAGCAGCGGCGAGCGAACAGGATCCGGTTTGGTCTGATTCAGCATGGATGGGTTTGTTGTCCGCGCCGGCGTTTTCGTCAAGGCGAAGTTCGGCCGAGTGATTGCGACAGTGCTGCCGCGTCGACTTTGCATTGGCCAAAAGCAGGCATGCGACCACAAGCGACATGGCGAGACGGCTTGTAACGATCTCTGAGGGTCAGACTGGCTGATGCGGCAGGATTTTCAGGATTTTGAACAGCGTGCCCATGCCGTCGGGGCCGGCCAGGCGCTCGACGGCATCGGCAATGGTTTGTCGTGCCTCTTGGCTTGCCTGGCTGCCCAACTGGCCAGCTCGCTCAAGCAATCCCGTGCCAAGCAGAAAGTCGCCCTGCGTCGCCAATTCCACATCGAGGCCATGCGCCCGCACGACGGCGGCCAGTGCCGCGAAGTCGACATGGGCGGTGAGATCGGCTTCGCCGGGATTGGCCAGCACATCTTCGGGGGCGTGCCTGCGCACGGCCTGCAATGTGTCGCCGAAACCGGGCTGGAGATGGCCGTAATCGGGGAACAGCCCGGCGCCGCCGTGGTCGGCTATGCGTTCGGCAATGGTCGCCATCAGTGCCGCGCGGGCCGGTGCTATTTCGAAAATAGAGCCTTGTGGCGCCTCGGCGGCGTCTTCCGGCAGCAGCGTCGCCTCGACCGAGCCGGCGCCGGCGAAGAAGCTCAACTCGTCTGAGACATCGAGGCCGATCACCCGTTCGCGCCAGCCGGCGCCGGCGCGGATGAACTGGCGGATCGGCACAGCGTCGAACAATTCGTTGCCGACAATCAGCAACGGCGCCTGCGGTAGTGTGGCGATGGTTTCGTGCCAGCCGAGCTCAACCGAAGTTTCGGCAAGCGTCTGCTTTTGGATTTCAGTCAGCCGCGGACTGGTCTCGACCAGAGCGAAGGATGCTCCGGCGGCGATAGCCGGATCGAGCCGCGTCAGGGTGCGAAGCATGTCCTTCATCAGCGTGCCGCGGCCAGGCCCGATCTCCGCGATGGTGACCGGCAGGGGTCGGCCGATCGCCAGCCAGGCCTGATAGAGCCAGACGGCGACGAGTTCGCCGAACATCTGGCTGATCTCGGGTGCGGTGACGAAGTCGCCGGCGGCGCCGAACGGCTCGCGCGTGGTGTAGTAGCCGTCGCTGGGATCGAACAGGCAGAGCGCCATGTACTCGTTGACGGGGAGGGGGCCGAGCGCGCCGATCAGGTCGACGATGCGGGTCTTCAGCCGTGTCATGCCGGCTGTGGTTGCGGCGCCGGTTTGGCTGTGGCCATCGCCCAGATGCCGGCCAGCACCATCGGCAGCGACAGCACCATGCCCATGGTGAGCCAGCCGCCGAGGAGGTAGCCGAGCTGCTGGTCGGGCTCGCGGAAGAACTCGACGAAGATGCGTGACAGGCCGTAGCCGCAAATGAAGGCGCCGCCGACAAAGCGCGGCGTCTTCAGCTTCAGCCGCGAATGGGTGAGGAAGCGCAGGACCAGGAACAGCACCGCGCCCTCGAGCAGCGCTTCGTAGAGCTGGCTCGGATGGCGAGGCTCCAGGCCCGCGACACAACCCGCCACGGTCTGCTGGAGACGCTCGTTGCAGAAGACGACGCCCCACGACACGTCGGTCACGCGACCCCAGAGTTCGGCATTGACGAAGTTCGCGATGCGGACGAGGCCGAGCCCGACCGGCACGCCGGCTGCCACCACGTCGAACAGTGTCCAGGTGCGGATGCCGCGCTTGAGGGAAAACAGCGTGATGGCGAGGATGACCCCAAGCAGGCCGCCATGGAACGACATGCCGCCCTGCCAGACGGCGAAGATGTCGAGCGGGTGGTCGATATAGCGCTTTAAATCGTAGAACAGCACATAGCCGGTGCGTCCGCCGAGCACGACGCCGACGGCGGCCCAGACGATGAAATCCTCGAGGTCGATCGGCTTCATCGGCAAGACGCCATCAGGCCACAGCCTTGTGTTGGTGACGAGCCGCTTGGCGTACCACCAGGCGAACAGGATGCCGACGATATAGCCGATGCCGTACCAGTGCACAGCCAGCGGGCCGATCTGAACCAGGATCGGGTCGATGTTGGGGAAGGACAGCGACGCCATCGGCAGCGGGAAATAGTCGTTCAACAGGATCTCCTGGGAGGGCTCGCGTTAGGGCGCGGACCATGCGGCAGGGTTTTGGCGGGGTCAAGGCAAGGTGACGACAGCCTGATCGTCAGAGATAATGGGCTCAACCCTGCGGCTTGCCGGCGATCAATTGCCTGAGCGCATCGTTGATCCTGTCTTGCCAGCCGGGGCCATCTTCCTGGAAATGGTCGAGCACGGCGCGATCGATCCTGATCGAGACAAGCTCGCGAACGTTTGGTGCGGCGGAGGGTTCGCGAATGGGAGGCGCGGGTTTCTTGACCGGCTTGAAGGCCGCTTCAGCGGCTTCCATCGGATTGGTCGGTCGGCGCGGGGGCGTTGCCATTGGTTGATCCTGAATGAGAGTGACTCTTGCCTGGAGCAAGTCGTGAGGAAAACTAGGCCGCTGGTCTGTGAAGACCAGTAACTTCACTTGGTTCTCTCTGCCATTGCCCTGTATTTGGCTTCAAGCCTGTCCAGCACCTCGTCGCCAGGCTAGACCCGGCCCGCACTGGCATCCGAAATGCCCTTTGCGAGTGCTGCATCGAGTGCTGCAAAGCGCTTCTCCAAGTCCGCACTGTCCGTCACGGCAACCGTCGTTCCAAGAATCCATTTGCGATAATAGCAATCTGTCGGCCGGACCGTGAGCCAAATCGCGTCCGACATGAAGCCGCACCAGCTTCAACGTTCTTGCATTCCGCAGGCAGTGCCACTACGTCAATTCCAGCAAGCGAGGATTTGCCATGTCGACCGGACCGAACCGCATTCTCGATGAATTCGCCAAGCTGATGACCGATGCCGCGGGTGCCGCACAAGGCGTGCGCCGCGAGGTGGAGACTGCCTTCAAGGGGCAGGCCGAGCGCATCCTCAACACCATGGATGTGGTGCAGCGCGAGGAGTTCGAGGCTGCCCGCGACATGGCTGCCAAGGCCCGCGAAGAAAACACCAGGCTGGCCGCCCGCATCGATGCGCTCGAGGCCAGGCTTGCCGAATTGACCGGACAGGCCGCACCTGTGGCTGCGGCAAAGCCCAAAGCAAAAAAATAAAATTTGAACTTTTCCACAAAGCACAATCCGAAAAAATGCTTTGCCGTGAATCGTTTACCGGCAATGCATGAATCTTTGTGACAGCGCCTTTCCACATGCTGATGACGCAGTGCGAAAAATTAGGCTGTTCACGCGACTCCCGATCAATAGACTGAATTTGTTGCATGATTCGGAGCAGGGTCATGCGGCCGGGCGGTGGGGTCCGGTCCGGGGTCTTTGTGTCGTGAAGTCCTGGCCGTCCGAGTTCAAGACAAGATTGTTCGTCGTGTGTGCCCCGCGGAGCGTGTGGCGCTCCCCTGAACACAGGAAGCATTCCATGGAACTTCTCGAACTCGAATTCTCCCGCGAAATCCATCCGGTGGATGTCATCGAGCAGGTCGCCCATAACAATGACTGGTCCTTCGAAAGGGCCGGCGATGACGAAATCTCGATCTCGGTTGCCGGCAGCTGGACCGACTATCACGTCTCCTTCTCATGGATGGAGGATTTCGAGGCGCTGCATCTGGCCTGTGCTTTCGACATCAAGGTGCCGGAAGCCCGCGCGCTGGAAGTGATGCGGCTTTTGTCGCTGATCAACGAGCAGATGCTGTTTGGCCATTTCGATCTCTGGGAGCAGGAGGGCGCGATCATGTTTCGCCAGTCGCTGCTGCTCGCCGGCGGGGTCGAACCGTCGAGCCAGCAGGTCGAGGTGCTTTTGTCGTCGGCGCTTGAAGCCTGCGAGTGCTATTTCCAGGCCTTCCAGTTCGTTGTCTGGTCGGGAACCTCGGCCAAGGATGCGCTGGCCGGCGTCCTGTTCGAGACCTATGGCAACGCTTGAGCTTCCATGAGTTCGAGCAGCGCGCGCAAGCCCGAGATCAGCTTTGCCGATTTTGATCGTGTTGACATCCGTGCCGGCACGATCGTCGAGGCCGAGCCTTTCCCCGAGGCGCGCAAACCCGCCTTCAAGCTGAAGATCGATTTCGGCCCTGAGATCGGCGTGAAGAAATCCTCGGCACAGATCACGAAATACTATGCGCCGGAAACGCTGGTGGGACGGCAGGTGTTTGCGGTGGTGAATTTCCCGCCGCGCCAGATCGGTCCGTTCATGTCGGAAGTGCTCACGCTCGGCTTCCCTGATGAAGAAGGCGCCGTGGTGCTTGGCGCCATCGAGCGCAAGGTGCCGGACGGCGGGCGACTATTTTAGGAAGATTGCGTCAGGCGGCCAGCTTGCGCGTGGTGCCGAGCGCCTCTTCGACCGTGTCCATGAACATCTCGGCGCAGGCTTTCCAGCTGTAGCGCATGGCGCGTTCGCGCGCCTCGGCGCGGTCGACATTGAGCGCGGCGAGCGAGGCCTTGCGCAGATCGGTCGACACCGCGCCGCCGATGCCGTCGCCGACAATGTCGATCGGTCCGGTGACCGGATAGGCGGCCACCGGCGTCCCGCTGGCCAGCGCCTCGATGATGACGTTGCCGAACGTGTCGGTGCGGCTGGGGAAAACGAAAACATCAGCCGAGGCGTAGATCTCGGCCAGCTCATCGTTCGGGCGATGGCCGAGAAAATGCGCCTGCGGGTATTTCGCCCTGAGCCTGGCCAGTTCCGGTCCTTCGCCAACGATCACCTTGCTGCCGGGCAGGTCGAGATCGAGGAAGGCGCTCAGGTTCTTCTCGATGGCGACGCGGCCGACGCACAGGAATAC
This sequence comes from Mesorhizobium sp. M0062, assembly GCF_040323125.1. Lineage (NCBI taxonomy): Bacteria > Pseudomonadati > Pseudomonadota > Alphaproteobacteria > Hyphomicrobiales > Phyllobacteriaceae > Mesorhizobium > Mesorhizobium sp. M0062. The sequence continues at coordinate 162,149 of NZ_JAMYUO010000002.1, read as the reverse complement.
CGGGCCGGGAAAGCCGAGGTCCTTCTTCTTGTCCGGGCGGAAGTGATCGGTGTCGACGCCCCGCGTCCACGGCCTGAGCTTGGTGAAGCCTCGCGACGCAAGGTCCTCCGCCAGCGACTGGGTGGCGACCAGCGTGCCTTGTCCGGAATTGTGGAAATCACGCAGCCAGCGATAGGCCCAGCTCTCCGGCACTGGCAGGCGGGCGCTCAGATATTCGGGAAAGCGGGTGTGATAGCTGGTGGTAAAGGGACGGCCGGCATTGCGGCAATAGCGCCGCGCCATGATGCCGAGCGGGCCTTCGGTGACGATATGGATATGGTCGGCCTTGCGAGCCTCGATCAGCCGCGCGACATGACCGGGCGTGGTCAGCGCCAGCCTGATGTCGGGGTAGGTCGGCAACGGCAAGGTGCGAAAGATGTTCGGGGTCAGGAAGTCGACCGCAACGTCGAAGGTTTTCAGCGTTTCGGTGAGCCGCTCCAGCGTGTGGACGACGCCGTTGACTTGCGGCCGCCAGGCGTCGGTGACCATCAGGATGCGCATGGCGGTCCTTTGCTCGGATCAACGGTTGCCTTGATGCGATAGCGGTACGGCCCGGCTGCCCTCGCTTCGCTCCACCGCACCCGGGCAGGCACGAGGTCGAAGTAAGGCGGCTGAGCCGAATCAACTGAGGTCGCGCGCTTCATGCGCGCTCTTGACCATGGTTTCATGACGGGCGGATGAAGGTGGTTTTTGGCCGAGCCCCGCCTTCCAGATCATGCTTTGGTCAGGCGGGCACCTTGATTACCGCCCGCAGGCCGCCGAGCGGGCTGTCTTCCAGCATGATGTCGCCGCCATGGCTGCGGGCAATATCGCGGGCGATAGAGAGACCAAGGCCGGTGCCGCTGGCGTCTAGGTTGCGCGCCTCGTCGAGCCGCACGAACGGTTTGAACACGTCTTCGCGCTTTTCCGGCGGGATGCCCGGACCGTCATCGTCGATGGTAACGACGAGTGAGCCGCGGCCGTGATCGGCGCTGATCTCCACCGTCTTGGCATAGCGCAAGGCATTGCCGGCGACATTGGACAACAGCCGGGCGAAAGCGTGCGGGCGCACATGCACGTCCGGATCACCGGCAAGCACGGTCGATAGCTTGCGCTTGTGCAGCGACGCCTCCTCGCCGAGCTTTTGGAAATAAGCCTCGAGATCGAAATGGCCGGCATCTTCCGACGCTTCGCCGCGGGCAAAGGCGATATAGCCTTCCAGCATCGACTGCATGTCGTCGATGTCCTGGTTGAGCGCGGCCTTGGTCTCGGGCTTGCCGCCGGCCAGCGCCAGCTGCAGCTTGAAGCGGGTGAGGATGGTTCTGAGATCGTGGCTGACGCCGGTCAGCATGGCGGTGCGCTGTTCCAGCTGGCGTTCGATGCGCTCGCGCATCTGGATGAAGGCAAAGCCGGCCCGGCGGACCTCCTCGGCGCCGCGTGGGCGGAAATCGCGCGGCATCGGCCGGCCCTTGCCGAAGCTTTCGGCGGCCTCGGCCAGAGACAGGATCGGCCGGATCTGGTTGCGAAGGAAGGGGATGGCGATCGTCAGCAGCACCAGCGACGTCCCGACCATCCAGATCAGGAAGATGTGGGTGTTGGAGGCATAGGCCTGGCTGCGGCGCACGAAGACGCGCAGCACCTTGCCCTCGAGCTGGATGCGGACCTCGACGATGTTGGAATTGCCGACCGTGTCGATCCAGAACGGGCGGTTGATCTGGCGGGTGATCTCGGTGGAAAGGACGTCGTCAAGGATCGAGAAGAAGGGCTTGGGTCCAGGCGCCGGCAACGGGTCGGGCGGCAAGAGGTCGACCTTCAACTGCATGCGGTCCTGGGCGATGCGGATGATGTTGGCGTAGTCGCCATCATGCGGATAGGTCTCGATCATGTCGATGATCGCGGCGATGTCGCGCACGGTGGCCTGCGACAGGCGCTGCGTCACGGTTGCCCAGTGGCGTTCCATGAAGTCGAAGGCGACGACCGACTGCAGAAGGATCATCGGCGCGATGACGATGATCAGCGAGCGGGCATAAAGCCGCTTGGGCATATAGAACGCAACCAGCCGCCAGAACCGCTTCCAGGCACGCGGCATTGCTTTCAGCGCGCGTGATACGCGCGCGCCAAAGCCGCCTTGTTCCGGCCGTTCCAGTTGCGTGGTCGCCATTTATCCTTCCGCTGGGTCAATGGCCGCTGGTCGATGGCCACATATCTATGGCCAAAGGACGGCCGTCAGCGGCATTCTATTCCACGCTGAGCCGATACCCAATACCGCGCACCGTCTGCAGCCAGACCGGATTGGACGGATCGCGCTCGATCTTGCGGCGCAGCCGGTTGATCTGAACGTCGATGGTGCGCTCGCCGACTTCCGAATCGTCGCCGACAAGCTCATGGCGCGGGATGGTTTCGCCGGCCCGCGCGGCAAAGATCGCCAGGATCTCCTGCTCGCGGTCGGTCAGCTTCAGCGCCTCGCCGCCCCGCTTCAGCTCGCGCCTGGCGATCTGGAAGGTGTAGGGGCCGAAGACCAGCTGCTCGACCTTGGGCGTCGTCGCCGGGCCGCCGCGGCGCAGGATGTTGTTGATGCGCAGGATCAGTTCGCGCGGGTCGAAGGGCTTGGGCAGATAGTCGTCGGCGCCGGCCTCGAGCCCGGTGATGCGGCTGTCGGTTTCCGATAGCGCGGTGAGCATCAGGATCGGCACGTTCTTCTCCGCCCGCAGCGCCTTGGTGAGGTCGACGCCGGTCTCTCCGGGCATCATGACGTCGAGGACAAGGAGGTCGAAGTCGAGCCCGGCGAGCTTGCGCCTGGCCTCGCCGGCATTTCCGGCGACAGTGACGCGAAAGCCATTTTCGGTCAGATACTGCTTGAGCAAATTGCGGATGCGGGTGTCGTCGTCGACCACAAGCAGATGCGGCGCGTCATCGTCCGGCGCCGTCGGCTGGTCCACCCTCTCAATGGTCTCCATGGCTTTTCCCTGACATGTTTGCAGGCACAATGTCGATCTGCGCCCTTAGTTCCGGATTGACCATGGCTTCCAGGAATCGTTCGATCAAGGGACGCTCGCTGGCTCCGGAATCTTCCAATGCAGCACGGATGCGGCGTGACTGTGGCCGCGCCAGGGCCAGCGCCAAGGCGCGGCCCTTGGCTGTCGGATAGAGCTCCCGCTGGCGGCGGTCGCGCGGACCCTGCAATTGGACGACATGGTCGGTGTCGATCAGCTGCTTGAGCACCCGCGCCAGGCTCTGCTTGGTGATCTTGAGCACGTCGAGCAGTTCGGCGACCGTCAGTCCCGGCCGGCGGTTGACGAAATGCAGCACACGGTGATGGGCGCGGCCAAAGCCGTAATCGGCCAGGATTTGGTCCGGATCGGAAGTGAAATCGCGATACGCAAAGAAGAACAGTTCGATGATGGCGAAGTCGATGCCGTCCTCGTCGGTGATCGGCGTCTTGATCGGTTTTCCGGCAGCTGGGCTTCGATCCGTCATCATTTCTCCGTCCATAGAGGGAAATTATGTCAGTACTATTGACGTAATTTCCCCGCAATGGTAATTTTTGACAAGCTTTTCGGGTGAATGCGAACGAAAAGGCAAGGGAGTGCGGTTTTTCCGGAACTTCCTGAGTTTGCCAGAGTTCGATTCTCCGCTTACGCTTCAAGGGCCGCCCGACGCGGCTGTCGCGCAACAAAAAACAACACTAATGATGTGCGGGTCGCCGCCCGCGGGAGGTTTCCATGGCATCCGTTCCCTTCGACCAACTGGACGGCTTCATCTGGATCAACGGCGAGTTCGTCAAATGGGCCGACGCCAAGATCCACGTGCTGACCCACGGCCTGCACTATGCCAGCGCCGTCTTCGAGGGCGAGCGCGCCTATGGCGGCGCCATCTTCAAGCTCAACGAGCACACCGAGCGTCTGCATGAATCGGCGCGCCTGCTCGGCTTCAATATTCCCTATTCCGTGGCCGAGCTCAATGACGCCTCGACCACGCTTCTGAAGAAGCAGGGTTTCCAGGACGCCTATGTCAGGCCGATCGCCTGGCGCGGCAGCGAACAGATGGGGGTGTCGGCGCAGAACAGCCGCATCAACTGCGCCATCGCCATCTGGCAATGGCCGAGCTATTTCGACCCGGCGCAGAAGCTCAAGGGCATCCGTCTCGATCTGGCGGAATGGCGCCGGCCCGATCCGCGCACCGCGCCGTCGAAGTCGAAGGCCGCCGGCCTCTACATGATCTGCACCATGTCCAAGCATGCCGCCGAGGCCAAGGGCTATGCCGATGCCATGATGCTCGACTGGCGCGGCCAGGTCGCCGAAGCAACGGGCGCCAACATCTTCTTCGTCAAGGATGGCAAGATCCACACGCCGAAGGCCGATTGCTTCCTCGACGGCATCACCCGCCGCACCGTCATCGGCCTCGCGAAAGACCGCGGCCTTGAAGTCGTCGAGCGCGCCATCATGCCTGAGGAACTCGCAGGCTTCGAACAGTGCTTCCTCACCGGAACGGCAGCGGAAGTGACGCCGGTCTCCGAGATCGGTCCGTACCGATTCGAGGTCGGCGAGATCGCCAAGACTTTGATGAACGACTATTCTGCTGCGGTGCAACCTAAGCATGCGATAGCCGCAGAATAACGAAAGTCACAGCTTTTTTCGCAAGCAGGGGCGGTTTTGAGGCCGGCCTCTTTATTTCAGCATCTGTGCATTTGACTTTCGTACAATTCAGCGTCTCATGATGGTGTCGGCCCGGGAGGCTGGCAGCTATGGAGGGACTAGGTACATGGATACGAATACGCTCATTGCGCTCGTTGTACAGGTAATTGCAGGTGTTGTCGGTGGTCAGGCGGTCGGCGTTGCGCTGAAGAATGCGGCGATGGGCCAGCTGACCAAAATCATCGGTGGCGCCGTTGGCGGCGTCGGCGGCGCGGCGATCCTCGGCAGCCTGCTCGGCGGCACGGCCGACCCGGCAGCGGCTGCCACGGCAGCGGGCGGATTGGGTGATACGCTGAACCTCAAAAACCTGCTCGGCGGCGCCGGCGGCGGCGCCATCCTGACCGGCATCATCGGTGCGGTCATGGGCGCGATGAAGAAGTAAGCCTCTAGATCATTCACCGTTTCACGGCGAATGATCTAGTTTGTTGTTTTACGCAATTCCGGACGGAAAACCGCTTTACAGTTTTCCTGGAATTGCTCGAGACTCAGGCTTCGTCAAATGGGCGGCCGTTGGGCCGCCCATTTTCTGTTTTGGGACGGACTGTTTGCCTTTCAGCAGTGGACGGCCTTCGCCCGCGCCTCTACATCACGCTTGAACAGCGAAAGGACAATCATGGGTCAGCTCAATGCCGGCATCGTGCCGGTCACGCCTTTCCAGCAGAACTGCACCATCCTGTTCGACATGGATGACAAGCATGGCGTCGTCATCGATCCGGGCGGCGACATCGACAAGGTGCTGGCGGTGCTGAAGGACAATGCGATCACCGCCGCTGCGATCTGGATCACCCATGGCCACATCGATCACGCCGGCGGCGCCATGGAGCTGAAGGAGGCACTCGGCATCGAGATCATCGGCCCGCACGAAGCCGACAAGCTATTGCTCGACAATCTCGAGAACCAGGGCCAGCGCTACGGCATTGCCGGGGCGCGCAACTGCGTGCCCGACCGGTTTCTCGCAGAGGACGAGACGGTTTCGTTCGGCTCACATATGTTCGAGGTGCTGCACTGCCCCGGCCATGCGCCCGGCCATGTCGTATACTACAATCGCGCGGCGAAGTTCGCTCATGTCGGCGACGTGCTGTTTCGCGGCTCGGTCGGGCGCACCGACCTGCCGGGCGGCGACCATGCGGCGCTGATCGCCTCGATTAAGAACAAGCTTTTGCCGCTCGGTGACGAGATCGGCTTCATCTGCGGCCACGGCCCGGGTGGCCGCTTTGGCGAGGAAAGGCGGACCAATCCCTTCCTGACTTAGCGATGTCTTTCTGCCAACGAAAAAAGCGCTGGCCTTGCGGTCAGCGCTTTTTTTTGGGGCAGGGAAGCCTCAATTCGCGACGCAGAAATGCTGCTCACCGTCATTGCCGGTGAACGTGCCGCTGCGGGCATTGAAGCTCCGGTAGCGGTCCGAGCAGTATTCGTACCAGTCGCGGGTCCACGGCTCGGCATAGCGGTCGGCATAGACGACCCGCGGTTCGGCATAGTAACGGCGCACCGGCGCCGGCCGCACTTCGCGATAGTCATAGTCGTCGTCATAGCTGCTGTAGCGCGGCTGCGGGTTGCTCAGCGCACCGGCGATCAGAGCGCCGGCCGCAAGGCCGACGACACCGGCCGCAAGCGCGTCGCCATTATGATGACGACCATGGCCATGATGCCAGCGGCTCCAGTCCTTGGCATTGGCGGCAGGCAAGGTGGCGAGGGTGGTCGCGGCGAGAGCGGCGCCCAGGATGGCGGTCTTGAAAATGCGATTCATTTTGGTCTCCTTCGTGCCGGCCCGGACAGTTTTCGGGGATGCGGTCCAGCCTAGGGGACGATTAATAGAAGACCGTGGCTGAACGGGGGCTGAACGGAATTGGCTGATACGATCCAGTTCTTGCGGCAAAACCAAGCGCGTACGCAAGGCGCTCCGCCTCGTCAATCTCCGTCCGGACTGTCTTGAGCCGGCTTAGCCGACCGACAGGTTGACGGCCTTCGGACCCTTGCCGCGCTTGTCCGGCTCGGTGTCGAATGTCACTTTCTGTCCATCCTCCAGACCGGAAAGACCCGAAGCCTGCACGGCCGAAATATGAACGAAGACATCCTTCTGCCCGTCGTCGGGCGTAATGAAGCCGAAGCCTTTGGCATGATTGAAGAATTTGACGGTGCCGGTCTGCGGCATGGGAAGCTCCCTTTGATCCCACAAAGTCCAGTTTCGGGCCGGCAAATGCCCGAAGGGAAATTTGTCCTTTATTTTAGCGCTATCGGCAAGAGAAAGTTTTGGCGACGGCGGCAACGCTGAAGGCTGCTCAAATAGATCGTGGCACCGAAGGCAATTCGCGCCAGACGATTGCTCCGGCGATCAGCCACGGCATTGACCGGAAAAGCGTCCTTTGCCTGCGGCGACGGCGGACATGAAAAAGGCGCAACGGGAAACGTCGCGCCTTCGAAACTCTGGACGGCTGACAACGCCGGTTCAAGCACGCTTGAGGTGCTTTTTCGAGCGCCCTGACGGGCGCGCGGGCACCGCCGGTTCAGGCCGCGCGGAGGTTGACCGCCTTCGGACCCTTGCCCATGCGGTCGGGTTCAACGTCGAAGGTGACCTTCTGGCCGTCGACGAGGGTACGCAGGCCCGAGGCCTCGATCGCAGAAATGTGGACGAACACATCCTTGGCGCCGCCGTCGGGCGTGATGAAGCCGAAGCCTTTGGTCGCGTTGAAGAATTTAACGGTGCCGGTCTGGGCCATTGGGGAAACTCCTTCACCCGTGTCAGTCTTGTGGTTTGCCCGCCGCCTGGCATCGTGGGCAAGTCCCGGTGGTTGCTTCGGCAGTCCTGCATTTGCGCATGGTAAAACCCCCCGCCGAAAACGGGGCCGTCAGAGATTCACAGTATCGGGGAAAGGTCGTCCAAAACGTTCCGCTCTCCGGGTCGCAAATGCCCGAACACAAAATTTATCGCACGGAAACGTGATCGTTGCAAGATAGCGCCGCGGGCCGCGTCCATCGACGCATCCCAACGCAGGCGCTTCGATAAACCTGGGTTCTTAAGAGTTCATCAGCCAGGGCCCGGCCACGCATGGTCCAGCGGTCTGGTCCAGGGCCAAACCAATGCGCGGGCCGGGCATCGCATGGCTCCCGCGCCGCAAACGGGGGTTGCATTTGGCAAGGGAATGGCGAGGATCGACAGGCGCGTTTTGCGCCGGCTCGAGGGAGGCATATTCATGAGATTTCTTGCGACGATCTTCTCGCGCCAGGGTTTTACCATTCTCTTCCTGTCGGGGCTTCTTGCGGCCTGCACCGTCGTCGTCGATGACGGGCCGGGACCACGTCCGCGCCCGCCACGGCCGGAACCGGAATTCTGCACCAGGCAATACGAGCCGGTCTGCGCGCGGCGCGGCGGTGACCGCCAGACCTTCGCCAATGCCTGCCTTGCCGAACGGGAAGGCTACCGCATCGTTCGCGACGGCCCTTGCCGCGACGGCGGCGGTGGTGGCGGTGGTGGCGGCGAAGAGCCGACATTCTGCACGCGCGAATACGCCCCGGTCTGCGCCCGCCGCCATGGCGAGCTGCGCACCTTTCCCAACGCCTGCGAGGCCCGTGCCGCCGACTACCGCGTCGTCGAGGACGGCCCCTGCTGATTTTTCCTTCTCCCCTGTCGGGTGAGTCCGCCGGAGGCGAATTCACCGTCCCACTGGCACGATAAAAAAGGCGGCGAATGCCGGGACCCTGCGAAGCAGCGGGGACCGGGCGGGTGGACCGGACCACCCTTGGTCCTTCGCAGGCTCAGGGCGTTCGAAACTCGAAAAGCCAACAATTGGCTTTTCGTCTGCTGCGCGGACCGCTTCTCACCCCCAAGGGAGAAGGCAAGGTCGCGGATCGGAGTGGTTGCCTACGCCGAATACGCCCCGTCGGCCGGGCCGGCATAAAGCTCTGCGCTGTCCTCGTCGCAAATGCGCAGACGGTCGGGGATCTGCGGCATGGCGAGGCTGTGGAACAGCGCGGTGGCGCCCTGCAGGGCGGCGCGCAGGTTCGGCGCGTCCAGCGATACCTTGTCGAGCGTGGCTTCGTCGGCGTCGCGCGAGCGGCTCGACGAAGAACGTCAAGCAAGCCTCCGTTGCAGAGTTTTGCGCGAGATCGTCAGTCCGAGATCGTCAGTCCATTGCCGGCAGGTGCGCCAGGCGCGCCCCTGGCTGGTCAGCCCTTCGACTTCGGCTTCAGGCTGCTCTCGGCTTGCTTGACCGAGGAACCGAACGGGGAGGCGGCCTTGGCCACCACCTTGTCTTTCCTGGGCTTGCGCGTTTCGCGATTGCTGCGCTGCTGACCCTTGGCCATCTGTCTGCTCCTTCGTACGCGCTGGGTGGGTGCGGTGTCAGACGGCCGGGCTGTCGGGGACAGCCGGGGCGTCCGCCACTTCGAGGTTGTCTTCCGTGGTGACCCGCTCATAGGTCTCCTCCTCGCTGCGGATGCGATATTGCGGCGAGCCATCCTTGACCGGCAATCTGCTCTTGATCTGAAACAGCTCGGCGGTCTGCTGGGCGAGCCCGCTGCGGCTCTTCATGCGCACGGTCTGGCCGATGGCGAAGAGGTGCGAGGGCGTATCGGTGCGCGGACGCGCATTCTGCTGGAAGCGGATCATGCTGCGTTCTCCTGGTCGCGCCTCAGCGCTGTTTCGAGTTCGAGGTAGTCGATGGCGACAAGCTGGCTGGTGGCCGGGTTCTTCACCGCCCTTGCCGGCAAATGGATGAAGGTGGCGACGCGACGCCAGGCAAGCCGCGACATGCCCTCGATCAGCTCTTCGTCGTGATCGATGTCATAGTCGCCGGCCGGCAGTTGCCCTTCCAGCCCGCTAAGCACGAAGGGTGCCGCGAAATGGGCGATGGAACGGGTGGTGCGATCCGGCATTGGCTTGGCTCTGGTTCGTCGATGCTTTCCGGCATCAACCGGGAACTCAACCATCGGCGATTGGAATGAGTTTGGCGGGTCGAGTATCTCCGACGCCGCTATATGCCAAGCTTGACCCAAAAAACGATCTCAGATCAATAATCCGAAATTGTTGGTTATTCAAGCTGATTTCCGCCACGGCTCGACCGGTATAAAAAATTTCTCGTATAAACCCCTAATAAATCTGCTATCGTGGAACAATATCAGCCAATTTCTTATTTAGAGAGCATCGGAATAATTATTCCGGTGCCCCTAAGATTGTTTTTTACGAAAGGCAAAAATATATGAGATTCATGAAAACGCCGGATCGTCCGACCGCAACAATCGAGCCAATCGTCCTCTTCCCCAAGGCAATATCAGTGCGCCTGACGATAAGAAGCGACGAAGCGGCACGGCGCAAGATTGCCGACACCGACGGCACGCTACGGCGGGAGCGCCGGCTCGCCGAGAGCAACCGGCTGATTTGAACGCTACATTTTCCTGGAATTCCTCTAGAGTTTCGAAGAGGTCCGCGCCCTTGGCGAGCCCACTCTTCCCTTGAACCTGCAGCGCCGATGGCCTAGATCGCGGCAAGCGGACAAAACACGGCAGGTTTCCCATCAACAGAGATCAGAGAAGAGCGGCGGGTGCTGGAGCTGGCGGACAGCCGCCGCTGGGCCTCGACCAATATGTGCAGCAGGCGCTGCAGCTGCATCAGGCCGGGCGCCGGCAGGAGGCCGAGACGCTGTACCGGCAGGTGCTGGCGCGCAAGGCCAATCACCCGGCAGCGGCGCATTTCCTGGGCCTGTTGCTGCACCAGACCGGGCGCAGCCCCGAAGGGCTGGAGCTGATCGAGCAGTCTGTGCGTCTGCAGCCGAAGAATCCCGATTTCCTCAACAATCTCGGCACGGTGATGCGCGATCTCGGCCGCGTTGCCGCGTCCGCCGATTTCTTCCGCGGCGCGGTCGATCTCAAGCCCGACCAGCTCGCGGCACGCGACAATCTGGGTTCGGCGTTGAAACAGCTCGGCCAGTTCGAGGCTGCGGAGGACATCTATCGCGGCACAATCGGGCGCAATCCCTTCCATGTCCGCGCCCGCATCGGGCTTGCCGAAACGTTGCAGGAAGCCGGTCGTCTGGATGAGGCGCTGGCGACCTTTCGCGAGGCGCTGACGATCCGGCCCAAGGATGCCGACATGTTGCATGGGCTCGGCGTCGGGCTGATGGAAAAAGGCAAGCTCGATGAAGCGGCAGACCTGTTTCGGCAGGCGTTGGCGATCACGCCAGGCATGGCAAAGGCCTGGCTGATGCTGACGCAGGTCAAGCGCCAGAAGGAGCGCGACGCCGAACTCGCCGGCATGGAGGCCCAGCATGCCAAGGCGCCGGCCGACAGCCTGGCACGCATGCAGCTGTCCTTCGGTCTCGGCAAGGCCAATGACGATTTGAAGGACTATAACAGGGCCTTCGACTATTTCGCTGAAGGCAATGCGATCCGCCGCAAGGGCATCGATTATGATCCGGTCAGGACGCGGGCCGAATTCGAGGCGATGAAGACGGTGTTCAACGCCGGCTTTTTCGAAAAGCACAAGCCAAGTGCAATCTCCGACGACACGCCGATTTTCGTCGTCGGCATGCCGCGCTCCGGCACCACGCTGGTCGAACAGATCATCGCCAGCCATCCACAAGTCTATGGCGCGGGCGAGCTCAGCATGTTGAAAACCGCGGTCGGCAAGCAATTTCCGCTGACCATGCCGGGAGGTTTCCCCTGGGGACTGGTCGATGTATCCGACGCGGAGTTTGCGGAGGCGGGCCAAGCCTATCTCGACATGCTGCATGAGCGCTATCCCAACTTCAGGCATGTCACCGACAAGATGCCCGGCAACTTCCTGCTCATCGGCTTCATCCATATGATGCTGCCGAAAGCCAAGATCATCCATTGCGCGCGCGATGCGGCGGCGACCTGCCTTTCTATCTACAAGGTGCATTTCCGCGGCGACAACCACCGCTACGGCTATGATCTGGGCGAGCTCGCCGATTTCCACAACATCTACACCGACATCATGGCGCATTGGCACGATGTTCTGCCGGGCGTCGTCCATGACGTGCGTTACGAGGATTTCGTGGCCGACCAGGAGGGACAGACGCGGGCGCTGATCGGGCATCTCGGCCTGTCCTGGGACGACAAGGCGCTGTCGTTCCACGAGACCGACCGCCCGGTGCGCACGGCCTCGGCCGCGCAGGTGCGCCAGCCGATGTATCAGGGCTCGGTCGATCTCTGGAAGCGCTATGGCGACAGGTTGAAGCCGCTGCTGGACAAGCTGGACTGACCAGCGGCTAAAGCTCGATGAAGGGCTGGAAGCCGCCGAAGATCATGCGCTTCATATCGAAGGGCATGGGCCCCAAATCGGGTGTCAAACGGGGATCGGCCATCACCTTGGCCATTACCGCGTCGCGGCTTTGCCTGGACGAATAGACGGCCCAAGCAAAGACGACGATCTCGTCGTCTTTTGCCTGAACGGCACGCGGAAACGAGGTCAACTCACCATAGGGCACGTCGTCGGCGATACATTCGACATAGGCGAGCGCTCCGTGTTCCTTCCATATCGGGCCTGCGAGGTTGGCCAGCTTCTTGTAGTCATTGATATTTGCCTTCGGCACGGCGAGCACGAAACCATCGACATAGGACATCAGGTTCTCCTTGGAGTATCTCACAAGGCTCCTTACCGGCGTCAGCCGGTGAGGAGCTTTGTCAGCAGTGGTCAGTCTTTCTTCGCCGGCGCGTTCATCGCCCATTCGACCCCGAAGGGATCGCGCATGTTGCCCCACTGGTCGCCCCAGAACATCAGCTGCAGCGGCACTGCGACTTCGCAGCCGGCATCGACCGCGCGCTTCCACCAGTCATCGATCTCGTCGGCGCCGAGATGGAGCTGCATGGTATAGCCCTGCGGCTTGACGGCAGGCATGCCGTTTTCGGGGTAGAAATCGGAAATCATCAGCGTCGAGCCGTTGATGTGGAGATGGATGTGCATGGTGCGGCCCTGCTCATCGGGCGGATAGAAGAACACCTGCTCGGCGCCGAAGGCCTTCTTGTAGAATTCGGCGGCCTTGAAGGCGCCGTCCAGCTGCAGATAGGGGGTCAATCCACCGAGAACTTTCGCGGCCGGCTGAATGGGGGTCTGGTCGGTCATGTCTTGTTCCTCTTTGGGTTTGGTCTGGGCGCTTGGTCTGGCCTTTGCGAACCTCAGGACGAACGAGGCGGCGGCAATCCTACATGTCTGATGCGATTTTTTGGGCCGATGCGATTTTTGGGGTGAAATGAACTTGCGTCGGCGGCGCCCAATCAGAGCGCAATCCTCGGTATGAGCAGGCTAGAAAAGGGGACTGCTTCTCCAACCCGCTGAGACGACAATGATCCTCTATTACCAGACCCATTCGCCCTTTGCGCGCAAGGCGCTCGTCTTCGCCCATGAGGTCGGGCTTGCCGACCGGCTCGAGGTCATTCATCACGAGACCAGCCCGACCTTGCGCAATGCCCGTGTCTACGCCGAAAACCCGCTCGGCAAGGTGCCGGTGCTGCTGCGGCCGGATGCGCCGCCGCTCTTCGATTCCGATGTCATCTGCGCCTATCTGGATACGCTGCATGACGGCCGCAAATTGCTGCCGCAGGACGGCGAAGCGCGCTGGCAGGCGTTGCGGCTGCAGGCGGTCGCCCAAGGCCTGGCGCAGACGGGCATAGGCCTGCGCTGGGAGACGGAAAGGCGGCCCGAACAGTTGCGCTATGCAGCGCTTGCCGAAGGCTACCGGGAAAAAATCGAGGCCAGCTATGACTGGATCGAAAGCGCGCTGGACGCCGAGACATCGCTCCATGTCGGCCATATAGCGCTTGCCACCACGCTGTCCTGGATGGCGTTCCGCCAGCTGCCGTCCTTTCGCGCGCGGGCGCGGCTGACGCGCTGGTTCGAGGCGTTCGAAAAGCGTCGATCGATGCAGGCGACGCCGCTGTCTGGCGATACGCATGACTGAGCAACGGTCGCCCCGCGGCGGCCTGCATCGATCTTTCCCGACCGCATGGTCAGGGCGCCCTGCAGATCCGCGGGCCGTTTTGCGCGTCGATGAGGATTTCCGGCCAGCCGATATCCTTGCGCAGTTCGATCGGCAGGGCCAGAAGCTCGCGCTCGCTTCGATAGCGGGCGCGGTTCTGTGCGTAACGGGCGGCGACGCGGCCTATGGATGACAGGATGGACATGATGCGTTCTCCTCAGATGAAGCCGGCATCATCGTGTCGGCATCCCAAGGACGCAGCAGGTTCAGGCGATCCGACAGAGCGCTGAAAATATTCTGGGAGATGTGAAACCATGGGCCGCAACACAGTGCGGCCCATGGTGGTAGTTCCTCAGCCCGCCGTTTCAGCCACTGAGCGGAAGAAATCCTCGGGGTCTTCGACTTCGGTCAGCTTCCGCTTGTCGATCAGCCAGAAGCGGTTGCCGATGGCGCGGATGAAGGAACGGTCGTGCGAGGCGAGCACACAGCTCGCCTGGTGCTTGAGCAGTTCCTCCTCCAGCGCTTCCTGGCCGTCGATGTCGAGATGGTTGGTCGGCTCGTCGAGCAGGTAGAAGTTGGGGTTGGCGAGTCTCAGCGCCAGCATCATCAGCCGCGCCTTCTGGCCGCCGGACAGCACGCCGATCTTCTTCTCCTGCATCTCAATGACAACGCCGGCGCCGGCAAGCAGCGAGCGGGCGCGTTGCTCGCCGACATCGTAGCGGTGCGAGACCAGGGCCAGCGGCGTGTCGTCGCCACTGATGCCGGCCAGCGCCTGGTCGCTGTAGCCAAGCACCGTCGACGGCGTCACCTTGACGTTCGGCACCGTGTCCGGCTCGGCGATGGCGTTGCGGATCAGATCGACGAAACGCGACTTGCCGACGCCGTTGCGGCCGAGCAGCACGATGCGGTCGCCCTGGCAGATGTGGCGCTTGCCGGTCTTGAACAGCAGGGTGCCGTCCGGCGTTTCCACTGCGGCGTCATCCAGCGTAATCAGCACCTTGGCATGGGTGCCGCGGTTGGCCAGCCGGATCGCGCCGGCCGATTTCTCGCGATGCGCCGATACCGCGGCGTCTTCCAGCTTCTCCGCCCGTTCCCTGAGTTGCTTGGTCTTCACCGTCAAAAGGTCGCTGCCGGAATTGATGCCGATGTTGTTGAGCTTGGCGGCCTGCTTGCGCAGTTGCTGCGCCACCTTCATGTCGCGCTCGAACCGGCGCGCCGTCGAGGCGTCCAATTCGTCCAGGGCCTGCCGCGCCCTGGAATAGGGCAGTGCAAACACCGGCGAGTCCTCCGGGCGCAAGAACAGCGTGCGGTTGGTGACGGCGTCGAGAAAGGCGCGGTCGTGACTGGCGATGACCACCGGCACTTCGCGCGGCAGGGCGTTCAGCCAGCTTTCCAGCTGGCTGATCTTGGCGAGGTCGAGATGATTGGTCGGCTCGTCGAGCAAAAGCACATCCGGATCGGTGACCCAGACGCGGGCGATCAGCGCCAGCCGCTGCCATCCGCCGCTCAGCGCCTGCATCGGCCGTTCGCGCATCGGCTCGGGCACGTCGAGCGAATCCAGCACCACGTCGACGCGCCACATCTCGCTGTCGGCCTGCTCGGCCGGCAAGGCATCGGCCACCACCTGATGGAAGGTGCGGCTAAGAAGGGCAGGTGGAACCGACTGCTCGACATGGCCGACACGCAGGCCGCGCGTGCGAGAAATGTCGCCCGAGGTCGGCTCCAGCGCGCCGGTCAGGCATTTAAGCAAGGTCGACTTGCCGCGGCCATTGGCGGCAACGATGCCGAGCCGGTCGCCGGTGCCGATGGTGAGGTCGAGGTTGGAAAACAGCGGCGCACTCATGGTGACGCCGAAGGATTTGAGGCTGATCAGGGCCATTGTGATTTCTCTGGTCTCGCCGGAGACAACTCCGGATGCACTTTGACGGTGTGCTTGCCGGCCATCAGGCTCAGCTTTGCGCACCACGAAGGGCAGACCAAAAAATCGAAACGGGAAAAAACCCGTAATGTCCCTGGTCAACCCTGCAAGCGAACTCGCAGGGCAGAAATCGGGCCACGCTGATGATGGTGATCGATAGACACGCAGCCCTCCTTTCAAGACAAAACTTTGAGTGTGTGGAGCGATTACACCAAAGGCGGGGGTGGAGGCAAGTGGGCGACGGATGCGGCCGCGGTGGAGCGCTCTTCCCTTCTCCCACAAGGGGAGAAGGAAAGAGGTGCTACTTTCCCGGCCTGCCCGTCTTGCCAGGCCGTCGTTTCTCGCGACGCGCGTCGCCTGGGTCCTCATAGGAGCCGATGCCGGCGCGCTGGCGAATGATTGGCTTGGCGTCGCGATCCTTCGCGCCTGTCCCGCCGGACATCTCCCCCACCTGGGGGGAGATTGGCTGCGGCTTGGCCGGCACTTTTCCTTCGATCGGCTTTTCGGTCCGCCGAACCGTCATCTCGTCCAGTGAGTTCTTCTTGAACAGCGGCTTGGTGGCGTCGCCCGGGATGCCGAAGTCGGAGCCGTGCGCTTCCTGCGCCGACTGTTTCTTGAACAGCGAGCGCGACACCGCCCCTGACGGTGTCGGCATGTCGGTGCCAGGCCCCATATCGTCGATCGACGGCTTGGCAAATAACGGCTTCTTCACCGGCACGGCGCCGTCGGCACCCATTTCGTCGAGCGCCGGTTTGCGGAAGAGGTTGGACCGGGCAGCCCTGGCCGCCTCTTCAGCCGCGCGTGCGTCGTCGAACTTGCGGAAACGCTCCTGTTCCTCAGCCGTACGGTGCTTGGCCACGCCCTTGTTGTGCTTGCCCTTCTCGCGGCCCGATACCGGGCTCTCCATGTCAGCGTATTTGGCCAGAGGGTCTTCCGAGATCGACAGTTCCATCTCGCGCAGCCGCTTGATCTCGTCACGGATGCGGGCGGCCTTCTCGAAGTCGAGATTGGCGGCGGCGTCGCGCATCTGCTTTTCCATGGCGTCGAGATGAGCCTTGAGATTGTTGCCCATCATCGCACCGGCGCCGTCGGTGAACTGCGAGATGTCGGCGCGGACATGGTCCTTCTCGTAGACCGAATCCAGAATGTCGGAGATGCGCGACTTCACCGATTCCGGGGTGATGCCGTTGGCCGCGTTCCATTCCATCTGCTTTTCGCGGCGGCGGTTGGTCTCGGCCATCGCCCGCTCCATCGAGCCGGTGACCTGGTCGGCATAGAGGATGACCTTGCCGTCGACGTTGCGGGCGGCGCGACCGATGGTCTGGATCAGCGACGTCTCGGAGCGCAGGAAACCCTCCTTGTCGGCGTCGAGGATGGCGACGAAACCGCATTCGGGAATGTCGAGGCCTTCGCGCAGCAGGTTGATGCCGACCAGCACGTCGAAAGCGCCGAGGCGGAGATCGCGCAGAATCTCGATGCGCTCCAGCGTGTCGATGTCGGAGTGCATGTAGCGAACGCGCACGCCTTGCTCATGCAAATATTCGGTCAGGTCTTCGGCCATGCGCTTGGTCAAAACGGTGACCAGCGTGCGGTAGCCGGCGGCCGTGGTGTCGCGGATTTCGCCGACGACATCGTCGACCTGGCTTTTCGCCGGGCGGACTTCGACCGGTGGATCGATCAGGCCGGTCGGGCGGATGACCTGCTCGGCGAACACGCCGCCGGCCTGTTCCATCTCCCAGGCGCCGGGCGTTGCCGAAACGGCGACGGAGAGCGGTCGCATGGCGTCCCATTCCTCGAAGCGCAGCGGCCGGTTGTCCATGCAGGAGGGCAGGCGGAATCCATACTCGGCCAGCGTCGCCTTGCGGCGAAAGTCGCCGCGATACATGCCGCCGATCTGCGGCACGGTGACGTGGCTTTCGTCGATGAAGACCAGCGCGTTGTCGGGGATGTATTCGAACAAAGTCGGCGGCGGATCGCCCGGCTGGCGGCCGGTGAGATAGCGCGAATAGTTCTCGATGCCGGCGCAGGAGCCGGTGGCTTCCAGCATCTCAAGATCGAAGCGGCAGCGCTGTTCGAGCCGCTGTGCCTCCAGCAGGCGGCCGGCGCGCTCGAGCTCGACCAGCCGGTGCTTGAGCTCCTCCTTGATCGACTTGATCGCCTGGTTGAGCGTTGGACGCGGCGTCACGTAGTGCGAGTTGGCGTAGATCTTGACGCTCTTCAGCTCGCCGGTCTTCTGGCCGGTGAGCGGATCGAATTCGGTGATCGCCTCGATCTCGTCGCCGAACATCGAGATGCGCCAGGCGCGGTCTTCAAGGTGAGCCGGGAAGATTTCGATCGTGTCGCCGCGCACGCGAAACGAGCCGCGGACGAAATTGATGTCCTGGCGTTTGTATTGCTGGGCGACGAGATCCGCGAGCAGAGCCCGCTGGTCAAGCCGGTCGCCGATCTGCATCTGGAAGGTCATCGCCGTGTAGGTCTCGACCGAGCCGATACCGTAGATGCAGGACACCGAGGCGACGATGATGACGTCGTCGCGCTCGAGCAGCGAACGCGTGGCCGAATGGCGCATGCGGTCGATCTGCTCGTTGATCGAGGATTCCTTCTCGATGAAGGTGTCGGTGCGCGGGACGTAGGCTTCCGGCTGGTAGTAGTCGTAGTAGGAGACGAAATACTCGACCGCATTGTCGGGGAAGAATTTCTTGAACTCGGAATAGAGCTGCGCGGCCAGCGTTTTGTTGGGCGCCAGGATCAAAGCAGGGCGCTGCGTCTGCTCGATCACCTTGGCCATGGTGAAGGTTTTGCCGGAGCCGGTGACGCCGAGCAGCACCTGCGTGCGGTCATTGTTGTCGACGCCCTCGACAAGATCCTTGATGGCGGTCGGCTGGTCGCCGGCCGGCTCGAAATCCGACACCATCTTGATGGCGATGCCGCCTTCGGATTTTTCCGGGCGGGCAGGGCGGTGCGGCGTCCACAGCACGCCGTCCTTGTGCAAGGGGTTGCCGGATTCGATCAGCGCCGACAGCGCCGCGACCGTGGCGGTGACGCTGCCCGAGGCCATGGTCTCGGCGTCTTCCAGCGAGATGTCGAGACCGGCGACCGGGTTGAGGCCGGCGGCGGTGCGCTCGCGGGCCGTGGCCGCGCCGCCCATCGAGGTGCCGCGCGAACTGCGGCCGGGGGAGGTTGAGCGTTCCGGAATCTTCTTCGCCACCTTCGGCGGCTTGGCGCCGCCGGAACTACGCCCTTCCTTCTCGGCCTCCTGCTCTATCTGCTCTGCCCAGTCGGCAATCGAGCCGCTCAGCGGCGTGCCGGTGAAGTCGGCCTGCGGCGCCTCGGCGAAGCCGCCTCTGTGCAGAGGCTCCGAGGCATCGAGGAAATCGGTCAGCGGGCTGCGCCGCTTCGGCGGCGAAGCGCCGTTGTCACCCGCCGGAGACGGTGTCTTTTTGTCAGGGAGTTTGGCCATGCCCCAAATATGGGCAGAGTCCGCCAAAATGGAAAGAGTGCAGTGGCGAAGGGCGCTAAGCGGGTCGAAGCTCCTGACACAAGGGTGTCAGGAGATGTGTTACGCGAAGCCAGGTCGCCTGCTCAATTGAACCACAGCGCGAAGGTCAAAAACCCACCGCCACCGAACTGGCGCTGGATCTGGTCGAACTCGCCGCTGGTCAAGATCTCACCGCTCTCGAGGTAGGGCGCGATGGCCGGGCCGGTAATCGACAGCACGAGGTCGAAAGGCTTCGGTTCTTCGAAGAAACGCTTCATGTTGATGCCCTGGCCGGTGCTGGCCGTGATGCGGAAATGCGGCAGCAGCTTGCGGCCTTCCAAAAGGTCTTCGGCCATGGTCAGAGTGGCGAGCCAGGCCTCGACCTGCTCCTCGCCGACTTCGAGCCCGGTGAGCGGGTTCTCGCCCTTCTGCTGCGGTCCCGGCAGCCATTCGCGGTCATTGTCGTTCTCGGCGCGGATCGCCTTCCAGTCCTCGCGCGACAGCCGGATCATTTCGAGCAGATGGCGGCGCGCCGCTTGACGGCGCTCGGGCTCGACCACCGGCCAGTTCACGAGGTGAACCATGGAGATGAAATCCGCGATGCGCCATTCCGATGAGAAGATGCTGCTGCGCATGTCGCCGGCGGGAGGCACGAGAATGTCCTGCAGCGGCAGTTTGGCGCGCGGAAACAGCATGTGGAACGAGCCGTCGAACATGGTCCTGAAATCATGCGCCAGCCAGAAATCGGCCTGCGCCATCAGGAATTCGGCATAGCCCTGCAGCCAGAAACCGTCGGCGCGGTCGAAGCGGAATGTGAGCGAGGAAGCGGCGCCGTCCGACGAGATACCGCCGCGCGACAGCGAGGCCATGATGGCGGCCATGCTTTCATCCGGCGCGATGGCGCCGTCTTCGTTGAGATCGATGCCGGCATGGGTGAGGTCGACGACCATGCCGATATCGGCATCGGCGGGTACCGAGCCCAGAGTGGCCGCGGATGTCTCCAGCCGGTCGCGGAAGGCGACCAGGATGGCGCGGAACTGCTCATAGGTCAGCGGTTCGGGATTGGGATTGTCCGGAATCGGCAGCCGCATCAGCGGCAGCATGAAGGATTGCGGGCTTTCGAACCCGTGGCGGTGCAGACCGCCGGCGAGGATTTCCAGCGCGGTGAAGAATTCGCCGGCGCCGGCGGCATAGGCTGACGCCGGATCGCCCTGGGCTGCAGCCTCGAGCGTGGTAAGCGCGGCGTTGCGCTCGGTCACCGTTTTGGCCTCGAACAAAGCGGTTGCCGCTTCGGGCGCGGCGGCGCGGGCCGAAGATAAAGGCACCAACAGGAGGAGGGCGGACGCCAGCAGGCCTGCAAAACGTGTCATCTCATCCCTCCACTATGCGATGCGCAGACATTACACGCATTTGGCGCCGTGTCTGCCGGCGGCAGTGTTTCAAGGACTGACGGTCGACACTTCCCGGGCAGACCGTCTACACAAGCTAACCGATTGGGCAAACGATTGGGCGTCGCGTGTCGAATTATCCGCTTTCCTACAAACTGTCATGGCTGCCGCGCTTCCTGAAACCATCTCTCGGCGGCGATGTCAGGGATTTCGCACCGAGGGCGGCGACGACGATCATCGATCCGCCGCCGGGGCGGAAGGTGCGGCTGGCCTTTGTCGGCGATATTTCGGCGGTGGCCAACCGTAGTGCGCCGGAGTGCGATCCGGAAATCGCAAAGCTCTTGGGCTCAGCCGATCTGGTGATCGGCAATTGCGAAAGTCCGGTCGTCGAGCGGCCGAGCGTGGCGTTTGGCACGCGGCTTGGCACTCACCATGCGATGAGCGAGCGGTTTCTTGCCGCGGCGCTTGCCGCCGTAGGCATCGCGCGTGAAAAGCTCGTGCTGTCGCTGGCCAACAACCATGTGCTCGACCAGGGCGTCGCCGGTTTCGACGAGACGGCTGCGGCGCTGAAGCGGCTTGGCATCCGCACCATCGGCACCGCGAAAAAAGGGCCGGTCGAGCAGGTCAAGGCCGGGCCGCTGACGATCGGCTTTGCCGCCTTCACACTGTGGCGCAATGGTGACGCCGGGCCATTCACCGAGCTTGTCTCGATGCAAGGCGATCCGGCGGCATGGCCGAGAGGCGCGGCCGACAAGAACATCGATCTCACCTGTGCGGTGCCGCACTGGGACTGGGAGTTCCGGCATTTTCCGCAGCCGCAAACGCAAACGCTGGCGAGGTTGCTGGCCGGTCACGGCGTGGGGCTGATTGCCGGGCACCACGCCCATGTCGTGCAGCCGGTGCAATGGGTCGGCAAGACGCTCGTGGCTTACGGGCTTGGCGACTTCCTCGGCACGGCGCTGGCGCGGCAGCCCTGGCCCGGCCGCATCGCCGGCATTTTCGTCGTCGATGTCAGCGCAGATCTCGGCAAGCGCGGCGCGATCGGCGGCTACCGGATGCATGCCTTCATGCGGTTGCGCGCAGGCGGGCATGAGCGGCTGGTTCCGGTCGAGGCGCTGACTGGCCGGATGAAGGGCAAGGTCGAAGCCAGGCTGAAGGCGATCTTTGGCGACTGACCACTTTCCCGCTATTATAGGCATAAACGGACTTTGCGAGGGGGCGATGGAAGCAGCTGAGTTCATGCCTGATGAAGCGGTGGTCGCCGGCATCAGGAAGAATATCGAGATCTATGAGGCTGGACGGGCTTCGGCCTACCGCCAGGTGCGCTGGCGGGTGCCGGTGTTTCTGGGGCTGCTGCTGGTTTTTGTCGTGCTGGTGGCCTGGCTGTTCAACAAGGTCGCCGACTTGAACGAGCAATGGTTCTCGACGCCGCATGTGTTCCTCTATGTCGGCGGTTTCTTCGCGGCGCTGCTGCTGTACTTCCTGGCGATCAGGCCGGCGACGCGGCTGCAGCAATCGTTCCGTGACACGCTGCTGCCGATCATCTTCGGCTTCATCAGGGATGTGCGCTATCAGCACAGCGTGACGCCGAATTCCTTCGACCGGCTGCCGCGCGCCGTGGTCGGCGCCTTCAACCGGCAGAGCTTCGACGACATCGTATCAGGCCGCTACGAGGATTTTCCGTTCGAGCTCTACGAGGCGGAGTTGCGCCAAGGGTCGGGCAAAGGCTCGTCGACGGTCTTCAAGGGCGTCGTCGTCGCCTTCGAGACCATTGCGCCGTTCCCCGGCATATTGGTCGCGACGCGCCGCAGCAACGCGGTGGTCGGTTTCTTCCGCGGCATCTTCGCCGGCAAGATGGAGGAACTGTCCAGCGGCGATCCGCTGCTCGACGGCGACTACGAATTTCGCACCGACAATGTCGCCGCCGCGCAGCCGCTGGTGAGCGGCCGGCTGGCGCAGGCGCTGAAATGGCTGCACGAGACATGGCGCGATGATCCGGCGCGGGTGGCACTTAATGGCAGCGATGGTTTCCTGCTCTTGCCGCAGCCGAAGAATTTCTTCGAACTGCCCGCCATTTCCGTGCCGCTCGATTACACCAAGCACATCGCGCCGATGATCGCCGATATGGGCGCGATCTTGGCGACCGCGGCGCTGGTGCGCAAGATCGGCGCGACGGATGGCGAGGCCTAAAGCGCCGCGCGTCGAAACGAATTCATGCGACGCGCTTCAGGTCTTGTTTTCATGCATATCGTTGCCCCAAAACGGCGGTCCTGTTTGGGCGCATGCATTAGCCAGGCTGCCGCGCCTCAGCAGTCGAAGCCGTAGTTCTGGCGGTAATATTCGACGTCTTCTTGCGCCATCGTCTTGAACATCACGCAGACGGTGAAGCTGCCTACCTGGCGACCGTTTCTGGTGTAGCCCCAGTCGGAAATATCGTCCCGGTTGAATTCGAGTTCCTGGCCGGCCACGACATTGTGCACCGCTTGCGGCTCATTGGCCAATGTTCCTGCAAAGCCGGTCGCGGTCTTGTGGAAGGGGATGATCCAGAAATGCTCCGAGGCGTCTCCGTCCCTGACCTCGACTTTCAATTTGTAGCTGGTTGTCCCGGCTGGCGGCGCATCCGACAAGGACAGGAATTCATGGAGGCTGGCGCGCGCCTGCGCAATGGCCGCCGCCATGTCCGGATCGTCCCTGGCGACGCCTACAACCTTGTCGCCGCCCTGGCCGGAATCCTGCGCACCGGCCGGAATCGGCGCCAAGGCCAGCACCAGGGACAGCACGGTTCGAACTGCATGCTTCATGAAATGGCGCTCCTGCGTGTCGATGCCTGACACCATCATGCATCTATCTGGAGTTTTCAACGGCAGTGCGACAGCGTGGTATGGTCCGAACGGCAGGCCGCTCACAACCCGCTCGGCACCAGCCCCGCCAGCCAGTTCGCGGACCGCTTGGCAATGCCGACCGTTGCCGACGCGACGCGGCCGAGATCTGTCTTGACCACGGCGTAGCCGTTCCTGGTGCGGTAGAGCACGCCTGTTCCGCCATCGACCACTTGCTCGTAGGCGACGGGCCGTACCGCTGCTGCCTCCATGGCCGTCGTCGGGGAGCCGACGGGAACGCTCGGCCGATGGCTCAGTTCCGGCGGCAACGGGGTTTGGACATTCCGGCTGGCCGGCTTCAGTTCCGGGCGGGATGCGGCCGCCGCCAGTTGCGAAGAAGACGCCGACCCCTTGCTGCGGCAGATGCCAGAGACCAGCGGATAGTCGAAGTTCTTCTGGTGCAGCATCTGGCTTTTCATCGCCGCTTCGCAGTCGGCGATAGTCGCCCACTTCGCCGGCGTCTCGCCGATATATTCGCAAAGCTTGGCGTCGCAGTCGCAGCCGACAATGGTCATGGCGACAAGGGCGGTCTTGATCACGGTCTTGTCCTTCGGATTGCCCCCCGGCAGCCAGTCCTTCCATCGCGCGCGAACAAGGCGGGATTTTGGCCGCGATCACGCGATGAGCCGGGGGATGCGTTTTTCGGGTACGGCTCACTATAGGTGGATTTCGAGACACCCGGTAGCAGATAGGGCGGGAGCGTGATGCATTTGCAGGAAGAAGCCTGAATAAATCTTGTCGGCTATGGCCGCGACAACTGTTTCTTGGCCCGGTTTTCTACTACGATACTCACGGGGCGATACAACAATATAGGAGGGGTTTGTCATGGGAAGAATTGTCCGGTCCGCCGAGCCTGTGCCGAAAAGGGATTCAACGCTCGAGGGCATTCCAGGCGATGCTCCGCTCGGCGTCGACGATGACAAGCAAGAAGATCAAGGATCGAAAGGCGGCGACGGCTATCTCGACCGGGTTGCGAAGTACGTGCCTGCCGAAGTCGTGGCATTTTTCATCTTCGTCAACTCCATCCTGGTCAATGCCACTGAGCAGCCGGTTGCCAAGGCGTTGACCGATGCGGTGGCGGAAGAGACCAAAGGCGATCCGGGGGACATTCCGGGTAAGGTGCAGGCAGCCATCTATAAGATTGAAATGGCCGGTATCAGCGTCTGGACCATTTCATGGATCATGTTGATCGTCGCGCTGGCGATGACGCCGGTGTATCTGAAATCGGTCAGCGATTCAGCCG
Organism: Mesorhizobium sp. M0062; assembly: GCF_040323125.1. Classification (NCBI taxonomy): domain Bacteria; kingdom Pseudomonadati; phylum Pseudomonadota; class Alphaproteobacteria; order Hyphomicrobiales; family Phyllobacteriaceae; genus Mesorhizobium; species Mesorhizobium sp. M0062. The sequence continues at coordinate 137,601 of NZ_JAMYUO010000002.1, read as the reverse complement.
ACAATGCGGAGGCTCCGGGAGCCAACATCGTCATGTCGATGCTCGCCTTCCCATTCTGGGCCTATGCCGTCAACGCGCTGGCCCTCAGGCCATGGCATGACGGTGCGCTGGCCAGCATCATGCTCGCCACCTTCACGCTCATCAGCGGCGCCATACGGCCGGAATATATAAACGCTGGCCTCAATTTGATCCCGGGCATCGGCCCGAAGAAGTAGCTCGGCCCGCCGGGCAGGCCGCGTGCAGGGCGCGTCTTCAGTTGTAGACGCGCTCAAGCCTCGCGCCTGCTTCGAACAGCGCCGGCAGCACGATGTGCAGCTTGCGCACGGCGACGATCAGCCGGTGCGACGGGTGGCCGGATCGATCGGAACCGGTTGGCTGAACGGCGTGCGGGAGCCTTTGGGCGGAGCGAAGTCCGCCGCCGAAACACGGTGAGGATGATCGCGTCGTTGCCACCGATCTCGACGAAGGACACGCCTCTGTCGATCAGGCGCGGGATCATGTCGGTGAATTGCTGACCGCGCCTGGTGATGAAGTGGTGCCGTCAGCGCCGAAATCGCGTTCCAGCAAAGTATCGGCTTCTTACGCGTCGCTTCGCCGACCGGACCCTTGGCCCAAAAGACAGTCGGCGCCGGGATTTCTCCCAGCGCCTCCCTGTCAGATCAGGACACGGTCGCGGCAGCAACTTCCGTAAAGTCGTCGCGCCATGCCGGCCTTGATTTTGACGGTCCTGCCAGTCACCGCCCGAGGGCAGTGCCCGTTCCAGACCACGCCGTTCTCCACCCTTGCGAGCTTCGTTCGGCGCGCCATCGAAGGTTTTCGCCGTCCTTCATGGCAGCATCGGTCCGCCGTTGGCGTTCGCACGCTTTCCGCGGCCCCGTAGGTCTCGGCATCCGTCCCTCGAACAAGCAAGCCTGCTCTCGCTTCGGGCCGTACGGGCCTCAGGAAATCCGCCTTTTCGCTTTGCCTTTCGGCGTGGCGATCGGTAGCCGCCTGAGATGAGTTAAACTTACGCCGGGTAAGGGTTTTGGGGAATGGGCGTGAGCCTGTGGATAACGGGATTATCGGGGACGGTTTGCCACAAAGCTCGGAATTTCGACTCCAGCTGCATTAGACAGCCCGCCCGCTTTTTGGCGCCTGATCGGCTGTGCCCCTTGCTCCGCCGGCTGGCGCGGGCTTCAATGCAGGCAAAGCATCGAGCCTATCGGCTCGGTGCGGGGAGGGTGCGCATTGAAAGTCGGGGTGGTGCTCAATCCGATTGCCGGCGGCGGCCGGCTGAAACGGCATTGGCCGGAGGTGGCTGCTTCGCTGAAAAAGCATTTCGGCGAATTCGAGCTGCGCGAGACGCAGGCCGAGGGCGACGCCGAAAGGCTGGCGCTCGACCTCGCGGCAAGCGGCTTCGAGCTGGTGATCGCGGCCGGCGGCGACGGCACCGCCAGCGAAGTGGCCGACGGATTGCTGCAGGCTTTCGATGAGAGCGGCCGGACAACCGAACTTGCCTTGCTGCCTTGCGGCACCGGCATCGATTTCGCGCGCGGGCTCGGGCTGCCGAAAGAGGTGGATGCGGTGCTGAAGCGGATCGCCGAAGCCAAGGCGCGCAAGGTCGATGCAGGGCGCATCTGCTACATCGACGACCATGGCGCGCTGGCCAGCCGGCACTTCATCAATATCGCCAGCCTCGGCCTATCCGGCGCCACGGACCGTGCGGTCAATGCCGACAAGCGCAAGGGCAGGATGTCGGCCAAGGCGCTGTTTTTCTGGCGCACCGTGGTCGAGTTCATCCGCTACCGCTTCCAGGACGTCAGGATCACCGTCGACGATGGCACCCCGGTCGAGGCGCGCATGGCGCTGGTGGCGGTCGCCAACGGAAAGTTCTTCGGCGGCGGCATGATGATCGCCCCGGACGCCGAACTCGCCGACGGCCAGTTCGACATCGTCATCCTGCGCGCGGCCGGCAAGCTGAAGCTGATCTGGGATATTCGGCTGCTCTATGGCGGCCGGCACCGCAACCATCCGGCCATCACCATATTGCGTGGCCGGAAAGTGGTGGTCGAACCTATCGGCGATGTCGAGAAGAACGGCGCGCTGGTCGACATAGATGGCGAGTCGCCGGGGCGTATACCCGCGACGTTTGAGATCCTGCCCGGAGCGCTGACGCTGAGATATTGAATCAAGGCGTTGAGGGATTGATTCAGGTGGTTTGAGCGGCGATTCCGGCGAACCGGCCAAAGGCCTGAAATCGCAGGACATATTTACCCGGCTTAGCTTTCCAGCTTGGCTGGGAAACCGGGCGCGCGCAGATCCATGTCGACGGCATCCTCGAGCAGTTTGACGATCTGGGTCGACCAGGCGCCGCCGCCATATTCCTGTTTGCCCATCAGGAAAATCTCACTCACAAGCGGCGCCAGTTGGAGTGGCAGTCTGAACTCTCTGCCCATCGCAAGCGCAAAGCCGAGGTCCTTCAGTGCCAGGTCCATGGTGAAGCCAATGTCGTAGGAGCCGTTGAGGATGAGCTGGCTTTCGGTCTCATGGACGAAGCTGTTGCCGGAGGAGGCGACGATGGCGTGGTAGGATTGCGCGAGGTCGAGGCCGCCTTGCTTGGCCAACATCAGCGCCTCGCCGGCGGCGACGAGATGGATGAAGGCCAGCATGTTGGTGATCACCTTGATCACCGCCGCGGAGCCGACCGGACCCATCAGGAACGACTTTGCGCACATCGCTTCGATGGCCGGACGATGGCGCTCGTAAAGCGCAGCATCGCCGCCGACAAGCGCGGTGATCTTTCCGACCGCGGCCAGATGCACGCCGCCGGTGACCGGGCACTCCAGCGTCTCGATGCCTTTGGCCGCGGCGAGGGCGGCGAGGCGCAGGATCTCGTCGCGGCCGTTGGTCGACATCTCGATCCAGGAGCCGCCCCTGGGCAGACCCTCGAGCAGGCCGCCGGCATTAGCCAGCACCGCTTCGCTGACCTTGGGCGAGGGCAGGCAAGTAATGGCATTGCCGGCCTGTGCCGCCGCTTCGGCCGGGCTGGTCGCGGCCGTGGCGCCGAGCGCCACGAGGCGCTCGACGGCGGCGGGGTCGCGGTCGAAGACGATGACGACAAAACCGTTGCGCAACAGGCTGGCGGCAAGGTTGCCGCCGAGATGGCCAAGGCCGATGAAGGCGTAGCGTTCGCTCACGGCATCAGCGGCGTTTGCATCATCTGCAAATGCAGGTCCTTGCCGGTGTAGGGATGCGCGTCGCAGACCGCTTCGTCCAGCTCGACGCCGAGGCCCGGCTCCTTCGATGGAATGACATTGCCGTCCTGCCATTCGATCTTCTTCTTGAGCAGTGTCGCGTGGAAGCCGTCCCACTGCTTCAGCGATTCCAGGATGAGGAAATTGGGCAGCGTCACCGCCAGCTGGATGTTGGCGGCCCCAACGATCGGCCCACAATAGCAGTGCGGCGCGATCTGGATGTGGTATGCCTCGGCCATGGCGGCGATCTTCTTGGTTTCGAGAATGCCGCCGGAACGGCCAAGGTCCGGTTGCAGGATGGTGGCGGCGCGGTTCTCGATGATTCGGGCGAATTCGAACTTGGTCGTCAACCGCTCGCCGGTGGCGATCGGGATCGACGTGCCTCGCGCCACCTGAGCCATCACTTCGGGCATGTCGGGCGGCACCGGCTCTTCGAACCACAAGGGATCGTAGGGCTCGATGGCGCGTGCCATGCGCAGCGCACCCGATGCGGTGAACTGGCCATGCGTGCCGAACAGAATATCGGCGCGGGTGCCGACGGCTTCGCGGATCGCCTTGACCATGCGGGTGGAGACATCGATGTCGATCAGGCGCGGCTGGTGGCCGTCGAAGGCGGTGTAGGGGCCTGCCGGGTCGAGCTTGACGGCGTTGAACCCCTGCTCGACATATTCGAGCGCGCAGGCGGCCGCCAATTCGGGGTCATTGTAGACGTTCCGGCCGTCCGGCGCGTCCTCCGAATGGACGCTGCCGGTGTGCGGATAGAGATAGGTGTAGGAGCGCAGCGTCTCGTGCACCTGGCCGCCGAGCAGTTTGTAGACCGGCTTGTCGGCTTCCTTGCCGACAATGTCCCAGCAGGCCATTTCCAGCGCCGAGAAACAGCCCATGCCGGTAACGTCGGGGCGCTGGGTAAATCCTGAGGAATAGGCGCGGCGGAAGAAGGTCTCGATGTCATGCGGATCGTGGCCGATCAGGTAACGCTCGGCCATGTCCTCGACCAGCTTCGCTGTTATGTGAGCCGAGAAGGTGGCGTTGTAGGCCTCGCCGTAACCGACGACGCCGCCATCGGTGGTCAGCTTGACGAAGATGAAATACTTGCCGCCGATGCCGGGCGGCGGGTTGCCGACTACCCAGGTCTTGACGTCGGTGATCTTCATTTTTGGTCCTCCAGAACCAGTTCGGCGCCCTTCCATCCGGTCATGACCGAGGCGGCGTTGGTGTTGCCGGTGATGTTGGCGGGAAAGATCGAGGCGTCGATGACACGCAGACCTGCGAGCCCGTGCACTTTCAGGCGCGGGTCGACGACGGCGGCCCCGGCGCCCGGCCCCATGCGGCACGTCGAGACCGGGTGATAGACGGTGCCTGAGCGCTTCCTGAAATCCTGGATCAGATCGGCATCCGATTGGATCGATGGGCCCGGCAAAACCTCCTCAGTGATGATCTCGGCCATGGCGGGCATCGAGGCTATCTTGCGCACGAATTTCACCGCCGCCAGCATCTCGTCGACATCGGCGTTGGTGGAATAGGCGTTGGCGACGATCCTGGGATAGTCCAGCGGATTGCTGGAGCGGATCATGATCTCGCCGCGGCTGGACGGGCGGCAGTTGGAGAGGCCGATGGAAAAGCCCGGCCACGGATCCGGCGTCAGGATCGGCCGCTCGCCGCTCTTCGGAATGACGGTCGAGAAAGCCTGGAAATAAAGCTGCATGTTGGGGCGCGAAAACGCCAGGTCGGTTCGGAAGAAGCCGCCGCCATGGTTCATCGACAGCGACAGCGGGCCGGAGCGGGTGAGGATGTACCGCATGCCGACCAGCAGCTTGCCCCACCAGGGCCGCAGGATTTGGTTGAGCGTCGGCACGTTTCCCTTGAAGGTATAGTTGATGCCGACATGGTCCTGCAGATGCGCGCCGACATTTTCGTTGCCGTGGACGACCGGGATGCCAAGCCCCTTGAGCAGTGACGAGGGGCCGACGCCGGACAGTTGCAGCAGCTGCGGCGAGTTGATCGAACCGGCGGACAGGATCACCTCGCGGCCGGCCCGCGCCGTCTTGGTCTCGCCGTTCTGCAGATATTCGATGCCGACGGCTCGCTTGCCCTCGAACAGGATTCTGGTCGCCAGCGCATTGGCTTCGACGCGCACATTCGCGCGCTTCATCGCCGGGCGCAGGAAGGCGCGCGCGGCCGACATGCGGCGGCCATTCCTGGTCGAGATCTGGTAGACGCCGACGCCTTCCTGGGCGGCGCCGTTGAAGTCAGGGTTGAGCGGCAGCCCAGCCTGCTGGCCGGCTGCGAGGTAGCGCCTGGTCAGCGGATGGACGGCGTTCGTCGTGTCGGTGATATGCAGCGGCCCGCCGGTGCCGCGCCATCTGTCGGCGCCGGCCTCATTGTCCTCAAGCGCCTTGAAGCCCGGCAACAGATCGTCATAGCCCCAACCGGGATTTCCGGCATCGCGCCAGTCGTCAAAGTCCTCGCGCGCGCCACGGATCCAGACCATGGCGTTGATCGAGCTGGAGCCGCCAAGCAGCTTGCCGCGCGGCCAATGGTCGACATTGCCGGCAAGGCCGGGGTCCGGCTCGGGCTTGTAGTTCCAGTTGACCGCCGGATCGAAGAAGGTCTTGCCGTAGCCGAGCGGCATCTGGACATAAAAGCGGCGGTCGCTGCCGCCGGCCTCCAGCACCAGCACGGAGAAGCGGCCCGAAATCGACAGCCTGTCGGCCAGAACCGAGCCGGCCGAGCCGGAGCCGACGATGATGAAGTCATAAGTCTGCATGATTGGTGTTGGCGGCTCCGCAAAACTGAGCGCAGCCTATCCGCGACGGCTTGGCCGCGCCCCTGCGGCTTCCGGCATGGCTTGTGAAAAAAGCGACCGTGAGACGCCTGGTCGGAAAAGCCACCATGGAACCGACATTGCGCCGGGAGCCTCGCCCGTCGCGTTGACCTCTTGGGCCCGTGACGCTACGGGATCAAGGGCTATCGCTTTAGGGGAATCTCGGATGGTGCATTACGCGGACGGACGGCCGATCGGCGATCTGACCTTGCGTACGCTCGCCATGCCGGCCGATGCAAATGCGGCCGGCGACATCTTTGGCGGCTGGGTGATGGCGCAGATGGATCTTGCCTGCGGCATCCGTGCGGCCGAGCGGGCCAAGGGCCGCGTGGTGACGGCGGCGGTCAAGGAAATGTCCTTCGCCAAGGCGATGAAGATCGGCGACACGCTGTGCATCTACACCCATGTCGAGCGCGTCGGCCGCACCTCCATGACGCTCAAGGTCGAGGCCTGGGCGCAACGCTACCTCTCCGACCTGATGGAGAAGGTCACCCACGCCGATTTCGTCATGGTGGCGCTGGATAGCGACGGCAAGCCGAAGCCGATTCCAACCGAAAGTTGACATCGTCGATTCTGCCAAGCTTGCGCTTATGTAACATCCCCCGCGCGGGCGATGCGCTGCGCGACATCCAATGGTTGCCTTCACATCCGATTCTGCGGGCGGCGGAGGGAAGACAATGCGTCAACACATGCTGAACGGCTGGCTCGTGGCGGCCCTCGTCGCGGTGATCTGCCTGCTTGGCACGACCGCTTATACCGAGATCAGGAAAGAGCTTCCAAGCGTTGCCTGCACGCACGACCGGACCGTTGGCAACGAGCGGACTGCCCAGCGGTCTGCAAGGGTAGAGACGTGCGGCGCAGTGTGTTGCAGCAACCCTGCGTCAAAGGCCTGAGGGCCCGTCAGCGGAAGACCTCGTCAGCCTCAAAATGATCATGCGCCGGCGAACGAAACGCTGCAGCTATGTCGCGATGGCGCGACCAACGATGCCAGGGCGGATCCAGTTAAACCCGGGTACGCGTCGTCGACGGCAAAATCCGTAAACTATTGCTGGGCAACGGTTTTCAGGCGTGCACGCCATCGAATCTTTCACGCGCCGCCTGGACCCGCGAGGTGTTCTTCCGCGCCCATTCGCCGAGCGCGCCGACCGGCACCAGCAGCTCATGGCCGAGCTCCGTCAGCTCATAGTCGACGCGTGGCGGGATGGTCGGGAACACGGTTCGGGTGACGAAGCCGTCGCGCTCAAGACCGCGCAAGGTGGTGGTCAGCATCTTCTGCGAAATGCCGCCGACAGCGGCGCGCAACTCATTGAAACGCAGCGGTCCGCCGCCCAGCTTGCCGACGACCAGAACGGTCCATTTGTCGCCGACGCGCTGCAGGATTTCCGAGACGGCGCGGCAGTCTTCGGTGTTGTGCGGGTGCCTCAGTAACATAACGGTGCCTCCTTGCGCTGCCATTTGTCAGTATCTCATATAGCGCCGGTATCCAAACGATACCAGCTTTTTGCATATATGGAGAGCCCCATGTCCAAGCCCAAAATCGCCATCGTCGTCGGTTCGACACGCGCCGCGCGTTTCGCCGATGTGCCCGCCCAGTGGATCGCCAAGATCGCGAAATCTCATGCCGACATCGACGTCGAGACCGTCGACCTGCGCGACTGGCCGCTGCCCTTCTTCGACGAGGTCGCCTCGTCCGCCTGGGCGCCGTCGCAGAACGAAGTTGCCCAGCGCTGGCAAAAGAAGGTCGCCGAATTCGACGGCTTCATCTTCACCGCCGCCGAATACAATCATGGCCCGACGGCCGTGCTGAAGAACGCCATCGATTACGCCGCCAATGAATGGAACAAGAAGCCGGCCGGTTTCGTCGGCTATGGCAGCGTCGGCGGCTCGCGCGCTGTCGAACATTTGCGTCTTGCCGCGGTCGAATTGCAGATGGCGCCGGTCAAATCCGCCGTTCACATTGCCTGGAGCGATTTCCTGGCGGTGCGCCAGGGCGAGAAGAAGCTCGAGGAGATCGAGCATCTGAACCAGGCTGCCACGGCGCTGGTCAACGACGTTGCCTGGTGGGCCCGCGTGCTCAAGGCAGCGCGTCAGGCCGACGCGATTGCCGGCGAAGCCCAGGCGGCCTGAGCCTTATCCTCCCAAGGACCGATGATTTTTCCAAAGGGCGGCGTTTGCGCCGCCCTTTTTCATTCACGTGAAGAGGCGCTCTCGGCTCCCTTGGCCGGATGGTGGAGTCGGACCGGCAAGGTCGCGCTGATGCCTTGACGATCCCGCGCGAAGGATCGCCGCCTGTCACAGCCAACCGCCGGAAAACCCGGCCCGGCGCAGTCCTGTGGTGATGGCCGGCACGCGGCGCATCAATCGCCACAGGAAGTCGGACCGGTAGTTCTCGATCATCAGGGCGATCGGCCCCTGGTTGATGCCGACATGGTCCGGCGATACCCAACCGCAGGCGCGGCCGTCGTCGGCAGCGATCGTCGGGTTGAAGCTCGCGGTGAAGCCGTAAGGGTTGCCGTCGCGCAGGTCCATCTCGTGGAAATGGCGCAGCGCCGGCAGCACGATTTCCGGCGCAAAAGGCAAGGAGGCGATTGCCGCCCATGGCGACAGCGTGCCGTCATCGGGGCCAAACGGTGCGCCGCGGGCGAGATAACCGAAGAAGCGGCGTCCATCGGCTCGCCGCGCGATCGGACCTGGGCCGTCGCTGGCGGTGACGCCCCAGCAATTCTCGCCATAGCCCGCGAACCCCCTCGGATTGCGGATTGCGTAATCGCGCTGCAGATACGTCGCCTGGCGGCTGTTTTCGAAATAGTCCCGGTCGTGATCGCGCATGAAGGCATCGCGGATGTCGCGAAAATCGATCCAGATATGCGAGAACTGGTGGATGAAAAGCGGGCCGGCATAGACCACCTCGCGGCCGTAGATGGTCTTCCATTTGTAAGTGGACAGCCAGGCCGCGTAGCTCTCGGGAGTTAGCGAGTGGGTCGGCGAACCGAGACCCAGGACGTACAGGATCAGCGCCTCGTCAAATCCTTCCCAGCGGTAGCGGAGAAAGCCTTTTCCAGGCCGCCAGCCATGGGTGACGGTGGCGCCGCCGTTCTGCGCCCAGCGCCAGTCGGCACGGCGGTAGAGCGCATCGGCAAGCTGGCGGATTTCCAGTTCGAGCTCATCGTCCTCGTCGAAATAAGCGCCGGCGGCCAGAACACCGGCAAGCAAAAGGGCGGTATCGATCGTGGACAGTTCGCAATTCCAGACGCGGCGGCCGGTCTTCATGTCGAGGAAATGATAGTAGAAACCTTTGTAGCCGGTGGCATCGGGCTCCGGCCCGTGCGGGGCGTTCCAGAAGAAGCGAAGCGTGGCGAGCGTCCGCTCGATTGCGGCATCGCGCGTCATGAAACCGCGCTCGACACCGACGGGATAGGACGACAAAGCGAGCCCGACGGCGGCTATGCTGGCAGGCGACGCCTGCGTGTTGCGGTCGGCGACTAGGCCGTTGGCAGGGTTGGCCTCGTTGAGAAAATACTCGAAGGACAGGCGCTGGATATCTTGGAGAAGCTCGTCGTTTAGCGCGTGTTCGTTCGATGCATCCATGACAATCGATATAGAGGCTTTGGCTGCTTTTGCCATTCGTCCAGCGGATCAATCATGGGTGAGGGCAGGCTGGGGCCGATAGCGAAAGGCGCTGCCGACGCACCGAATTCAAATCGAGGGGCTGCGAAGATCGGTTGGACCGCCATATGCACGGCCCTGCCATCTGGCCTGGCCGTCCTCCCCTGATATATCCGGCTGCGATCCATCACATGAGCATGCCCCGTGAAGTCACCCAGCCTGTCAGGCGTCGTTTCCCCCATGACCCCGGTGCTGGTCTGTGCACTTGCGATCTTCCTTCTGTCCGCCATGGATGCGGCGATGAAAATCCTGGTCATCGCCGTCGGTGTCTACAACACGGTGCTGTGGCGAAGCATGCTTGCGAGCGTGGTCGCGGGCACGGCCTGGGCGGCGGGGCCGCGTTCCCTTCCCACGCCTTCCGTGCTGCGGCTACACGCGCTGCGCGCCGTGATCGTGGGCATCGTTCTGCTGTCGTTCTTCTGGGGCCTTGCCAGATTGCCGCTGGCGGATGGGATCGGGCTTAGTTTCGTCGCGCCGCTGTTCGCTCTCCTGCTGGCGGCGCTGCTTTTGGGCGAACGCATACAGCGCCAGGCGATCTGGGCGTCGCTGGCGGGCATCGCCGGCGTCGTCATCATCATGGCCGGACAGTTCGGGCAAGGGAATTATACCGGGGATGCCCTGCTTGGCACGGTGGCGGTGCTCGCATCGACGGTGTTCTACGCCTACAATCTGATCCTCTCGCGGCGGCAGGCGCTGGTGGCCAAGCCAGTCGAGATCATGCTGTTCCAGAACCTGTGCGTTGCCGCCGTCCTTCTCCCCGCCGCTCCCTGGCTCGCGGTTGCCCTGCCGGGCAATCTCTGGCTTCCGCTGGCCGGGGTGACGGCGCTGTCGCTCTCCGGCCAGTTCCTGATGAGCTGGTCCTACGCGCGGGCCGAAGCGCAATATCTGATCCCGACGGAGTATTCTGCCTTCATCTGGGCGATCGTGTTTGGCTGGCTGTTCTTCGACGAGGCGGCGACCTGGACCACGCTGGCTGGAGCGGCCCTGATCGTGGCCAGTTGCCTGATCGCCTCGCGCTCCAATCCGAAGCTTGCCGAACCGATCGAAGCCGCGGTCTGAGCGCGCTATTCGCTTTGACGGCAGAGCGTCAACGCACCACTTCGCGATGGCCGCTGGGCAGCCGGGTGGCGATCAGCTTGTCGATGCGGCGGCCGTCGAGGTCGACGACCTCGAAACGCCAGCCTTGCGCGTCGACGCATTCGCCGGTCGCCGGCAGATGGTGCATGTGCGACAGCACATAACCGGCGACGGTCTCGTAATCGCGATTTTCCGGCAGGTCGATACCGAGAACGTCAGCCATCTCGTCGGCTTGCATGTATCCCGCGAGCAGCCATGAGCCGTCCTCGCGCTTGACGGCGTTTTCCTCGTCGCCGGCATCAAGGTCGGCGCGGAAGACGCCGGTGATGGCCTCGAGAATGTCGGCAGGTGTGACGATCCCTTCGAAATGGCCGTATTCGTCATGCACCAGCGCCATCGGCACGTCGGATTCCTTCAGCTTCTGCAGCACATCCAGCGCGTCGGCCTGATCGTAGACGATGGGGGCGGCGCGCACATGCTTGCGCGGATCGAGTGCGCGGCCGGCGAGCAGGGCGGCCAGCACGTCGCGCGTCTGAACAACGCCAACCATGACGTCGACGCCGCCATCGCCGGCCGGCAGGCGCGAATGCTGGGTCTCCATCAAGAGCTTGCGGATGGCACCCTCATCGGACTGCAAATTGATCCAGTCGACCTCGGTGCGCGGCGTCATCACGGCGCGCACGGCGCGATCGCCGAGCCGCATGACGCCGGCGATCATGCGCCGCTCGTCGGATTCGATGGTGCCGTGGTGCTCGGCCTCGGCGACCAGCATCTTGATCTCTTCGTCGGTGACTTTCTCCTCGCTCTCGCCGCGCTGGCCAAGCAGCCACAATATGGCGCGGCCGGAAATGTCGAGCAGGAACACCAGCGGCGCCGAGACGGTGGCTAGGATGGTCATCGCAGGCGCCGCGCGGGCCGCAACACGCTCGGGATCGCGCAGCGCGATCTGCTTGGGCACCAGCTCGCCGACGATCAGCGAGAAATAGGTAATGATCGCAACGACAATGCCGACGCCGAGCGGGTCGGCGATGTTTTCGCGCATGCCGGTCGTGGCCAGGTACACCGAAAGCCTGTCGCCCAGCGTGGCGCCGGAGAAGGCGCCCGACAGCACGCCGACCAGAGTGATGCCGATCTGCACCGACGACAGGAATTTGCCGGGATTGGAGCCGAGCGTCAGCGCACGCCCGGCGCCATTGACGCCGCGGTCGATCATCGCCTTGAGCCGCGCCGGGCGCGACGACACGATGGCGAGCTCGGACATCGACAGAAGGCCGTTCACACAGATGAGGACGACCACGGTGGTGATTTCGACGTATAGCATCAGGGCTCAATAGCATTGCGGCGGGCCGCAGGAAAATAGTCCGCGATGATTTTTGGGAAATGACGGTGGTTCAGGGGAATTGCCTGAGCACCCCGACAAGAGTCTTGCCGTCGGTGAAATAGGGATCGCCGCCGCCGTTGCGTCCGGTCCTGGTGGCGCCGATGCCCGGGATGTCGCTCGCCGAGGTCACCATGCCGGCCGCCGACAGGTCGTGGATCACGAGATCGCGCTCGGCGTCGATGTCAGGGGCGATATGGTGGGTGATGGCGCCGGTATCGTGGCTGAGACCAACGCCGCGGTCGAAGCTGGCCGAGCCCATCCAGAGCGTTCGGCCGTCGTCGCCGGTCGCATCGCTGCGCCAGAAGCGGACATGATGGCGCCGGTCGGCGCTGCCGCCGACCGGCTTTTCGAAGGCGAGATCCTGGGCGCGGCCTTCGAACAGCAGCCGGCTGACCGGGGCGTCAGGATAGGGATGGTCGAACAGCACGCTCTCACCGATTTCGATCGCGGTCTTTAGCGTCACGCCATCGGCCGTATCCCATCCGGTCATGGCGAAGGCATGGACCATCTCTTTTTCGGTACCGACAAGGCCGATATTGATCGGGTCGCCGGGAATGCCTTGCGGCGTGTGTGTCACCATCTCGAAAGTCTGCGTGCGAAAGCCGCGGTCGCGAACCGTCCAGAATTCCGGCGCAGCGACATAGGCGAGGGCCAGCCAGACCGCCAGAAGAGCGGCGAGCCAGGTCAATGCGCGTCGTTGCAGGCTTCGTCGGCTCATGAAAGCGGCTCGATCCGTGCGGTATCTGTGCCTGACGGACCCTGGAAATCAATGGCCAGCGGCGAGCAGCCGTTCTATCGTCGGCCATCGTTTTTGCGGGGGGTGAGCAGGAATGGATAAGAAGCCGGTGGGTCGCAGCTCGATGGCATTGACCGCGGACCTTGTCGCAAGGGTCGAGCGTGTCGAACCGGATCCGGGTCCCGAGCCCGGAACAACCGAGCATACAGACGCGGAGTTCGATAGTCTTGTCGAGCAACTTCTGTCGGAGCATCGGCCTGAAGCGCTATGGGTCTTTGCCTACGGGTCGCTGATCTGGAACCCCGAATTTGCCCATGTCGAGCAGCGCCCGGCCACGGCGCCAGGATGGCACCGCTCGTTCTGCCTGACGCTGACCCGTTGGCGCGGAACCCGTGATTTGCCGGCGCTGATGCTGGCGCTCGATCGAGGCGGCAGCTGCAACGGCATCGTCTATCGGCTGCCCGCGGAAGACCATGTCGGGCAACTTGGCCAGTTGATGCGCCGCGAGATCGATGCCAATCCGCCGACTAACGTGCCATGCTGGATCAAGGTCAAGACCAAGGATGGGCCGTTGCGGGCCTTGGCTTTCGTCGCCGCGCCAGACGGCAGGGCCTATGCGGGCCGGCTGCCATTGGAGCAGGTTGCCGACACGCTGGCGCGGGCTGCCGGGCATTGGGGCTCGTCGGCTCAATACCTGTTCCGAACCGTCAGCAAGTTGGAAGAGAGCGGTATCCGCGACAGGAACCTTTGGCGCATCCAGGATCTGGTGGCCCAGCAAATCATCGCTTCCATAGGGAACGCCAATCCGACTGATTTCTGAACGGTGAAACGCCTTAGCGGCAGGCGCGGTAGCCGCTTTTGCGGTTCTTGATGTCGAAATGGAAATGGTTGCGGTGATCGTAATTGTAGCCGGGACCGAGCACGGTGGTGAAATACTGGCAGCCGTCGGCGCGCACATTGTTGAGGAAGCCGCGGGTGCGGAAGGCAAACAGGCCGGGCTTGCGCACGTCGATGTCGTCGCCGTTGTTGAGCTCGATGCTCATGACGTCGAGGGCGTTGCCCTTGCCGTGCTCGGACAGGACACCTTCGCCGGCGATGTTGCGGCAGGAATAGCTTGAGCCCTGGTGGATGGTCTTGACGCCCGAGAAATAGCGCCAGCGGGCGGAGGGAACCAGTTCGTTGCTGGTCCAGGCGGCGAAACTTGCGGCCATGTCGCAGGTCAATGTTGCGGCGGGCTTCATCTGGATGCCGCCGATGGCGGAGACCTTGACCGGCCAGTCTATGCCGCACTGTCCCTCGTGGATCGGCTGGACATCGGTGTAGACGACGCGAAGCCGCTTCAGCTCGCCACGGCAATCGGTTTCGCTGGCCGGCATCTGCTGCGGCTCCGACTCCGACATCGGCTCGTCCATGTGCGGATAGGCGGCAGTCATATAGGGATTGGACGGGACGAGCTTCTGCATGCCTTCATATTGCGGCACGGCCGCGGTCTGCGAGCCGACATCGACGGCCGGCTGCAGCGACAGCACGCTGCCAGTGTTGCAAGCCGAAACGGCGGCCAGCGCAAGACCGGCGGCCAGTATCGCTGCGCTTTTTGCCTTCGCGGCGCGAAATATTGCGGCCATGGGCGGAATCCTGTCCTTGATCGGTGGGATTTTAACGATCAAGGGTAAAGGAAAACTCAGCGTTCCCGTTCATGCCTGCGGCCGAAATGCGGCAGCCAGACCATCACCGGCATGACGATCACTGAAGGGCCATCACTGGCAGAAAGTGCCACCATTCCGGCGCGGTTCGAGATCGAGATGGAAATGCAGGGAATGGTCCGGGTCCGCGCCCGGTCCAAGCACGGTCTTGAACGGTCCGCAGGCGGCCTTGCGCACCGCATTGAGGAATTTGCCGTCCTTCTCGGGCGGCGTTGGACCGACTTCGACCTTTCTGCCATCTGACAACGTGAAGCTGGCAATATCGAGCGCGTTGCCGAAGGCATGTTCCGACAGATGGCGCGTGCCGTTGCGCGGCCGGCAGACAAAGGCCGATGCCTGGTTGATCGATTTCAGGTCGGCTCCGAACTCGGCTTTCGCCGCCGGCTGTATGATTTCGGCGGCAAAGCGGGCTGCAGCCTCGGCCATTGGGCAGTTGAGTTCGGTCGCGGGGCCGATGGCGATGGATTTTCCGAGCGACTTCAGCACCAGGGGATAGGGGATCGAGCAGCCGATGTCGGGATTGCTTTCCGCCTTATGCTCCTCGAATTCGACACCAAGGGCCGTCAGCCGCTCGCGACAGGCGACTTCCGCCGCCGGCATTTTTGCATCGGGCACATCGGCCGAGCGCGCATCGGGCAGCATCTTCTTGTCGCCGGCATCGGGTTTTTCAGGTGGTTGCGGAGCAACGGCCGGCGGCTGAGCTTCAGGTTCCGAAGTGTCTGGCTTTTGTGTCGGAATCGGCGCCGCGGCCGGCGGCTCGGGCTCGCTTTGCCTATCGGTCGATGGCTTCGGGGCTGACGGTCCGGGCCGCGCCTGCTTTTTAAAACCGGATTTTTCTTCGTTGAATCGATCGTCATTGGACCGGTTGGGCGCGCCAAGGGGGTTCGGACCTTCGGCCTTTTGCTTTTCGATCGGTGCCGCGCCGGTCTTCGGCGCCTCTGAAGGACGCGCCTCGGGCAGCGGGACAACGCGCGAGGGCTGCACCGGAACATCGGCGGGCGAGGGCTTTTTATCCGGGGTCTTTTGTTCCACCTGCTTTGGCGTGATGTGCCGCTTTGGACTGGGCTTCTGGCGGTGCTTGCTGCGCGGCTTAGGATGCGAGTCGACCTGCGGTGAAAACAGCTGCTCCAACCGCTGTGACAGCGGCGTGTAATGCTTTTTGCGCTGTTTGGCGTCGGCTTGCGTCAGCAGGGGCGTCAGCAGCAGAGCCGTGACGACCATGACCAGTGCAACCCTGGATGTTCGGGAAAGTACAAGCGACCCCATCGTCCTCAACGGCGCGAACGCCTGGAGGTTGCCTGCGGCCCATCACGAACGGTAACGACGTCGTTACGCGCCAATCGCTTCCAGCCCTTCTTCCAGCCAGTCGGCCAAAAGCGGCATGCCGAGCAGGTATTTCGCCGTGCGCTTGTTGGCGCGGTCGCGCGCGGCGGCAACCGCATCGGACCATTCCGCTGCGTCATAGTCGCCGCGGCCGACCCAGGCCAGCGCGATCAACTCGGCCGCTTCGTCGACGTTGAGGTCGTTGATCAGCTCGCGCAGCTCTTCCTCGGTGAGGTCTTCCGCGCTTTCCTCCGCCAGACCGTCATGGTGGTGATTGGCATGTGATTCACCATCGAGCTCGACCTCATGCTCGGCACCGTCGGCATAGTCTTCGTTGACGGCAGCACTCAGTCCCTTTGCCTTGAGAATGAACAGGCGCACGGTGTCCGGGCCGATCGATAGCTCCCATTCCCGCTCACGGCGCTGTTGCACTCTCGGGCACCCCCGCTGATCATTTCCCGAATGATAGCGGATTTGCAGCGCGCGTCACGTCATGTTCTGATCCCTGGCTCCCGCCTTTGACCGAATTCAGGTTAGGCACGGCCGCACAAATAGTTTCGGCGGCTGCGGGTTTCCGGGATGAAAAGTCTGCATCCCGGCGTTAGCTTTTCATTATCGTCATTTTCCCTCAAGATCGTCATTATCCCTCAAGGAGGCTTCGATGCATAAAAGAGTGTTGATCCAGGCGGCTGCGGCGCTTGTGGCGCTGCAGTTCTTTGCGGTTCCGGTGTTTGCGGCCGGCGGCGGTGGCGGTGGTACCGAGACCACCACCCAGTGCAAGAAGGGGCAGGTCTGGGACAAGAAAAAGCAGAAATGCGTCGCGCCGAAGTACGGCATGCTGGACGACGACAACATCTATGATGCTGGTCACGACCTGGCCATGGCCGGGCGTTATGACGAGGCGATCGCCGTGCTCAGCCTTGCCGCCAACAAGCAGGATCCACGCATCCTCAACTATCTCGGCTATTCGCATCGCCATTCCGGCCGTGTCACCGTCGGCCTCGGCTATTACGAGGAAGCGCTCCGCATCAACCCGGATTACACGCTGGTGCGCGAATATCTCGGCGAGGCCCATCTGCAGATCGGCGATCTGGTCGGCGCCCAGGCGCAGCTGGCCGAGATCGAGAAGCGGACGGGCAAAGATTCGCGCGAATACGGCATGCTGGCCGAACAGATCTACCATTTCATGAGAAGCTGACCCCACCCCAACGGCTTCTCTGGGCCGGCTGCGAGCAATCGCAGCCGGTTTTTGTTGTCGCAACTGCAACACGCTGCACATGCCGTGACGGCAATTGCGCAAGTCGGCTCATGATTTTTCAAAAAGCCTGCTTTTTCAGCGTGAAAAACGCGCGAGGATCGCTATATTGGGGAAAATTGCGGTGAAACGGTTCCGTTAGCCCGAGGCTGCCGGACCCGTTTTCTTTTTATACCCATCGACAAGGCTTTCCCCGAAATGCGGGGGTGGCGGCAGGAAAGGTCAGGCATCATGAACAAGGTCCCGATGACAGGCGAGGGGTTCGCGTCATTGAAGGAAGAGCTGCGCTGGCGCCAGCAGCAAGAGCGGCCGCGTATCATCGAGGCGATCTCCGAAGCGCGCTCGCATGGCGACCTGTCCGAAAATGCCGAATATCATGCCGCCAAAGAGGCGCAGAGCCTCAATGAGGGCCGTGTCAACGAACTGGAAGACTATATTGCTCGGGCCGAGGTGATCGACGTCACCAAGCTTAGCGGCGACAAGGTCAAGTTCGGCGCCACGGTGGTGCTGGTCGACGAGGACACCGAGGAAAAGAAGACCTACCAGATTGTCGGCGACCAGGAAGCGGATGTGAAATCGGGCCGTATTTCGATCTCCTCGCCGATCGCGCGCGCGCTGATCGGCAAGGAAGTCGGCGACGCCATCGAGGTCAACGCCCCCGGCGGCGCCAGGGGTTATGAGATCGTCCAGGTGCAATTTATCTAGCACCTCAGATCCTTCTGAAAGGCTCTAGGCTGGTGCTCGTGATTTGAGCGCCAGCTGCTTCTCAGCTTCCGCCACCACCTTCGCCGGCGTTAGGTGCTCCCCCGATGCGGCCAGCAGCGTTGAGGCATACTGCCCGCGCGGGCCGGTCAAACCCGGCTCGGTCGCAAGGAACACCGCGACCGTCGGCAGGCCAAAGGCGCTGGCGAGGTGGGTCAGACCGGTGTCGGCGCCGATAACCAGCGTCGAGCGGCCAAGGATCGCGGCAATGTCTGCCAGCGGCGATCTCGGCACCACGATCGTTGACGGCACGGCTTTTGCGATCGCATTGGCCACCGCCTTCTCACGCTCGTTCGACCAGGTGGTGACCGGCGTCATTCCGCTACCAACCAGCAGGCGAGCCGTTTCGATCCAGTCTTCGGCGGGCCATTTCTTGTCCTCGCGGCTGGTGCCGTGCAGCAGGAAGGCCGTCTTGCCGTCAATGCCGGCCAGGCCGCCGGGAGGCGGCACAATCCCGGATGCGAGCGCCGAAAGATCGGGCTCGTAGCCCAGCGCCAGCCCGAACAGCCGGCGCGTGCGTTCGATGGCGTGCAGGTTGCGCGGCACGGCGTATTTGCGCTGGTAAAACAACGTTGCCGAGGGCTCCCG
The DNA here is from genome assembly GCF_040323125.1 of Mesorhizobium sp. M0062. Taxonomy (NCBI): domain Bacteria; kingdom Pseudomonadati; phylum Pseudomonadota; class Alphaproteobacteria; order Hyphomicrobiales; family Phyllobacteriaceae; genus Mesorhizobium; species Mesorhizobium sp. M0062. The sequence continues at coordinate 119,053 of NZ_JAMYUO010000002.1, read as the reverse complement.
CGCGCTTGCGCGGTCGAAACCTGCGATTGGTGCCGCTGCCTGTTTCGCCACCAGGGCCGATTTCAGCAGCCCCTGCGCATCGATGACGAGGTCGTACTCGCCTGCTTGCAGAGCGCGGCGCAAGCTTGTCGCCTCCCGCCATGTGCCGGCGTTGAACAGATGCTTGCGCCAGCGCCGGATGGCGACGGTATGGATCTTTGCTATCGCCGGATGCAGCGCGACGATGCCGGCAAAGGCCTCTTCGACGCACCAGTCGAAGGCGATATCGGGGCGCTTGCGGCGTGCATCTTCGACGGCGGGGAAGGTGTGGATGACGTCGCCCATCGAGGAGGTCTTGACGATCAACACCTTCATGCGGCGGCCGGGAGTTCCAGCAACCTGTCCGCCGCCGCTGCCACTCGGGCAACGTCCAGCGTCTTCAGGCAGTTGAGGTGGCCGAGCGGGCAGATCTTCCGGTGGCAGGGCGAACAGGACAGATGCAACCAGATCAGTTCGCGCTGTTCAGCCAACGGCGGCGTGTTTTCCGGCGAGGTCGAACCGTAGACGGCAACGACCGGCGTGCCGACGGCGGCCGCGACATGCATCAGCCCGCTGTCGTTGGACACCGCCAGCCTGGCCGCGGCGATCAGGTCGATGGCGTCCTCCAGTCGCGTCTTTCCTGCCAGATCGACGACACCGGGCGCGAGTGCTGCGATCTCGGCAGTGACGTCGCGATCGTTCTTCGAGCCGAACAACGCGACCTCGAATCCTTTCGCCATCATCTCTCCGGCGAGGCCGGCATAGCTTTCGCTAGGCCAGCGTTTGGCCGGACCGAATTCGGCGCCGGGCATCATGGCGACGAATTTTCCCGGCTGCAGGTCGAAGCGGGCGAGCAACTCTTTCTGATTGCCGCCATCGACGGTCAGGTGCGGCGCCCGGAAATGGCCACCCTGGGCAAGACCGAAATAGGCCTGCGCGGTGAGCCGTTTGACGGCATCGGGCAGCGGCACGATGTCGGTCAGCAGGCCGTAGCGCATTTCCCGGAGATTGCCGAAACGGCGCGGAATGCGGGCAAAGAACGGGATCAGCGCCGATTTCCAACTGCCCGGCAGGACGTAGGCCATATCGTAGCGGCCGCGCAGCAGGCGGCCGAAGCGGCGGCGAATGATGAATTCGAGCGCGCCGGGTTGCAGCGGGAAATCGATCTGCTGGCGAATCTCGGGCATGCGCTTGACCAGCGGGGCCGCCCAGGCCGGGGCAAGCACGTCGATGGCGGCGTTGGGATGGAGCTCCTTCAACGCCGAGAACAGGCACTGAGCCATGACCATATCGCCCACCCAGCGTGGGCCGATCACGAGGATCGTTGGGCTTTCAGCCATTCGACATAGTCTCTGACGCCGGTTTCCACGCTGCGGAATTGCCCATTATAGCCGGCTGCACGCAAACGGGACATATCAGCCTGGGTAAAACTCTGGTAGCTGCCCTTGAGGTGATCGGGGAATTCAATGAACTCGATCTCGCCCTTGCCCAGCGTATCGATCACGGTCTCGGCAATGGCGCGGAACGGCTGGGCGCGGCCGGTGCCGCAGTTGAAGATGCCGCTCGAGCCGCGCTTCCACAGCCACAGATTGACGTCGGCGACATCGCCGACATGAATGAAGTCGCGGCTCTGTTCGCCAGGCCCGAAGCCGTCATGGGCGCCGAACAGCTTTGGGTTTTCGCCGCGCCCGACCTGGTTGAACAGATGGAAGGCGACCGAGGCCATGGCGCCCTTGTGCGCCTCGCGCGGGCCATAGACGTTGAAGTAGCGCAGGCCGGCGACCTGCGAATGATCGGTGTCGAACACAGTGCGCCTGACATAGTCGTCGAATAGTTTCTTCGAATAGGCGTAGACGTTGAGCGGCCGCTCAAGTGCGGAGTCCTCGCGAAACTCCGAACCGCCGCCGTAGACGGAAGCCGAGGAGGCATAGAGGAACGGTATGCGCAGCGAAAGACAGCCATGCAGCAAGCGCTTTGAGAAGGCGTAGTTCACGTCCATCATGAACTTGCCGTTCCATTCCGTGGTGGTCGAGCAGGCGCCCTGGTGGAAGACGGCCTCGACGCGGCCTAGGTCGCCGGCTTCCAAGGTGGCCAAGAATTCGTCCTTGTCGAGATAGTCGGCTATCTGCAAATCGGCCAGGTTGGCGATCTTGTGGCCGTCGGTGAGGTCGTCGACGACGAGGATGTCATCATGGCCTTCGGCATTGAGTGCGGCGACGATGTTGGAGCCGATCATGCCGGCCCCGCCCGTGACGATGATCATGAAGGCCTCTGGTTGCTTGCGATTCCGGTCCTTATAAGGGAGGGCAGCCGGGCTGTCGATGAAGCACCACGACGACATAGTGAGACCGCGAAGCGCCCGCTTTATCGAGGCCCGCAAGCTAGGGGACAAAAAATGCCGTCGACCGAACTGCTCATTGCGTTTTTCGCCACCACGGCGATCTTTGCCTATATTCCAGGACCGGCCATGCTCTATGCCGCCGCGCAGACCATGGCGCGCGGGCGCTGGTCGGGGCTGACGGCGGCACTTGGCATCCATCTTGGCGGTTATTTCCATGTCTTTGCGGCTGCCGCCGGGCTGTCGGTGCTCTTCCATGCGGTGCCGCCGCTCTACATGGCGGTCAAGCTCATCGGCGCGCTCTATCTGATCTGGCTTGGCGTGTCCTTGTTCCGCAAGCGCGGGGACGGTGACAGGGCGCTGCCGGCGATCGAGCGCAAATCGGCGCGCCGCGCATTTTTCGAGAGCATCACCGTCGAAGTGCTCAATCCGAAGACGGCGATCTTCTTCATGGCGTTCCTGCCACAGTTCATCGATGCCTCGGCGGGGTTCCCGGTGTGGCTGCAATTCGTCGTGCTGGGCACCATCGTCAATTTAATGTTCTCTTCGGCAGATATCGTCTGCGTGTTGCTGGCAGGCATGGTGATCGCCCGGCTGAAGCGCTCCAGCCGTGCGCAGCGCATCATGCAGCGGGCGGGCGGGGCGGTGCTGGTCGGACTGGGCGTCCACGTCGCGCTGCAGAAGAGCTGACGGCCGCCCTGGCGTTGCGCTGCGCGGATTTGCGGTATATCGGCTTCGCCATGAACGATCCGGCCCGTAAATTGACAATTTTCAGGGTGATTGAGATCGGCCTTTCCCTCGCATTGCCAGTGACATGATCAAGCACAATCCGCCTTCGCCCGAACCTTTGCACCGCGCCATTGCCCGCTTTGGCGACGTTGCCGTGCTGGTGGTCGGCGACTTCATCCTCGACCGTTTCGTCAACGGCGTCATCGAGCGCATCTCGCCGGAAGCGCCGATCCCGGTGCTGCACGGGCGCGGCGAGACCTCGACGATGGGCGGCGCAGGCAACGTTGTCGCCAACATCGTCTCGCTGGGTGCCAGCGCTATTCCCATATCGGTGATCGGCACCGATGTGGCCGGCGACAATCTGGTGCGGATGCTTGGCGAGTTCGGCGCCGACACCGTGGGCTTGGCGCAGGAGCGCGGTCGCATGACGTCGTCGAAGAGCCGCTTCAGCGCGCTCAATCAGCAGGTGCTGCGCTTCGATGAGGAAGAGATCAAGCCGCTCGACGACAAGGAACGGGCGGACCTGGTCCGGCATTTTCGCGCCGCACTCACGCGCGCCGACATCGTCATTCTGTCCGACTATGGCAAGGGCATCTTGCTCGACGGCGTCGCCGCCGACCTGATCGCCATCTGCCGCGAGGCGGGAAAACCGGTGCTGGTCGATCCCAAGGGCCGCGACTATGCGCGCTATGCCGGCGCGACCGCCATCACGCCCAACCGCAAGGAGCTTGGCGAAGCTGTCGGTCGCCCGGTTTTCGCCGACGACGAGATCGTCGCGGCGGCACGCCAGCTGATTTCGGCACATGGCTTCGACTTCGTCGTCGCCACCCGCAGCGAAAAGGGCATGAGCGTCGTCGGCGCGGATGAGGCGCGCCACATCGCCACCCAGGCGCGCGAAGTGTTCGACGTTTCGGGCGCCGGCGATACGGTAATCGCGAGCTTCGCGCTGGCTCTGGCCGCGGGCGCCGATCGCGTCATGGCCGCCTCCATCGCCAATGCCGCCGGCGGTGTGGTGGTGGGCAAACGCGGCACCGCGCGGCTGACCGTGGAGGAACTCACCGGCGCGCTGTTCCGCTCGCACGGCCCCACCGCCCATAAGGACGCCATCCTCGATGCCGCATCGGCCGCGCGCATGGTGGCGGCGTGGAAGGACGAGGGCCTGAGCGTCGGCTTCACCAATGGCTGCTTCGATATATTGCATGCCGGCCATGTCAGTCTTCTCCACGCGGCGCGCAGCCAGTGCGACCGGCTGGTGCTCGGCCTCAACAGCGATGCCTCGGTGCGTCGGCTGAAAGGCGCAGGGCGCCCGGTCAACGATCAGCATGATCGTGCCTGCGTGCTCGCCGCCCTGGCCTCGGTCGATGCGGTCGTGGTGTTCGAAGAGGATACGCCGCTGGCGCTGATCGAGGCGCTTCTGCCCGACATTCTGGTCAAGGGCGCCGACTACACGGTCGAAACCGTTGTCGGCGCCGATGTGGTGCAGAAGGCGGGCGGGCGCGTCGTCCTGGTCGACCTTGTCGCCGGCAAGAGCACCACCGGCACGATCGGCAAATTGCGCGCCGGCGGCGGTACCAACTGAGGGATTTCATGTCCGGACTGAATGACTATCTGGTCCGCTCGGCGGCCGCGATCACCGCGACAGTCGAGCGTGACCTGACCGCCGAGATGGAACGTGCTGTGAGTGCGGTCGTCGCCGCGCTTTCCTCGGGCAAGGCGCTGCTGGTCTGCGGCAATGGCGGCTCGGCCAGCGACGCCATCCACATTGCCACCGAACTGGTCGGCCGCTTCCTTAAGGAGCGCAAGGCCTACAATGTGATTGCGCTGCCGGCCAACGCGGGCATGCTGACCGCCTGGGGCAATGACTATGGCTTCGACACCGTGTTTTCGCGCCAGGTCGAGGCGCATGGCGCGCCCGGCGGCGTGCTGCTTGCCATCTCGACCAGCGGCAATTCGCCGAGCATTCTGGCTGCCGCCGAACAGGCTCGGATGATGGGCATGACGGTGGTCAGCCTCACCGGCGACAGCGGTGGCAAACTCAAGCCGCTCACCGACATACTGCTCAACGTGCCCTCGACCTCGACGCCGATCATCCAGCAGGGACATCTCTGCCTCTACCACTATCTCTGCGAGGTGGTGGAAGACCGTCTGTCGAATGGCTGACACCGGGGCCTACGGTCCATACCCGCTGGCTGAGCCCGGCCTGTGGGTTGAGCGGGTGGGTTCGCGGGTGTTTCCAGCCAACGCGCCGGCGCTGTTCCTCGACCGCGACGGCACCATCAATGTCGACACCGGCTATCCCGACGATCCAGCCAAAATGGCGCTGCGCGACGGCATCGTGCCGGTCATCGCGGCGGCCAACCGGGGCAACATCCCGGTGGTCATCGTCACCAACCAGTCCGGCATCGCGCGCGGCTATTTCGGCTGGAAGGAATTTGCCGCGGTCAACGGCCGGGTTCTCAAGCTGCTTGCCGCCGGCGATGCCTTCGTCGACATGGTTCTGGCCTGCGCCTACCACGAGGCGGGCAGCGGGCCACTGGCGGTCGCCGACCATCCAATGCGCAAGCCCAATCCGGGCATGCTGCTACAGGCCCGGCAGCGTCTCGGCCTCGATCTCAAGCGCTCGCTGATAGTCGGCGACAAGGCCGCGGATATGCAGGCCGGACAACGTGCCGGCCTGCCGCGCGGCTGGCTGGTGGATGGCGAGGGAAGTAATGAGCCGGGCTTCGAGGTTCTGCCGCTGCGCAACCCCGATGATCTGGAACGGCTTTTGAGAGCTGTCGAGTCGCTCGGATCGAGACTGATTTAGCTTTCCGGATCTGTTGCGACGCAATCTCAATGGGTTAGCTTGAGCGTTTCACCGTTTCGCAGAAACGGCGAGCCGATCCATTTCTTTGCTTTGACGCTATTCCCCAGGAAAGCACCACGCTCTTTTGCGGAAAAACTGCAGAGATCAGACATCATTCAAGCAAGAAATTTGCAGATGTCATTCCATCGAAGAACGAGGGGAATTCATTGAAGAAAGCAATCTCTGTTGCCGTTGTCTTGTTGATATTGGCTGTGCTTTCAGCCGTGGGGTATGTCTGGCAAAAACACGGCGTGTATGGGCTCAATGCACTTCTTCGCCGCGGCGGAAGCTACTGGATCGCCGTTGCACCCGACGATGCGCGTCTCTCGCCTGCCATGCAGCTTGCGTTGAAATCGGAAATTCCTGATGTGACCGCTGGAGCCAGCTCATGGAATGAAACCGAGCCTGGATTCCAGGTCAGAGAAATCCCTGTCATGGCGGGCGACCGTGAAATTGACCGGCTCTATCTCAACCGTTTCGATCCAGCCAAATTCCGTTTCGTTGCCCGTAACGAGCCCAGTGGTGCCAAGGACATCGACCAGTGGGAAGCGGCACTCAATCCACAAGGCACAGGCGGCACCGTTCTGATCGTCAATGGCAGTTATTTCGGACTGAAGGGCGAAGCCGACACGCCCTTTGTCAGCATGGGTGCGAGGCTCGGGCCGGATGAATACGATGCGAAGGCCGGCGCCTGGTTCGTGAATGCCTCCGGCACGCATGTGGTCGATCTCAATTCACGTGACTGGCGCGCAGTCACGGAGAATGCCGAAAACGCTATGGTTTCCTATCCATTGCTTGTCGGTGAGGACGGCCGCAACAATGTACGCGCCAAGAGCAACTGGTTGGCCAACCGCACCTTTATCGCGGAAGATCGTCAGGGCTGGATCATCGTCGGTTCGACCAAGGACGCTTTCTTCTCGCTGGACCGGCTAGCAAACTTCCTGTTGCAGACCGACCTCGATCTCAAGACGGCGCTAAACCTCGATGGCGGGCCTGTTGCCTGCCTCAGCGTCCGCTCCGGGAACTACCGGTTGAAACACTATGCCAAGTGGGAAGCCCAGGTCGCGGATGGCGACGTCTCACTGCTTCAAGCACCGCTAGATGTGCCCTGGGGATTGCCTGTTGTTCTCACGGTGGAGCGCAGGTAGCAGATCCTGCCCTTGGCAGGGTGGGTCAAAGTACTCCCGATTCCGTAGCTGAAACCGGATGGCATATTCAACCTTGGCCGCTCATGTTCACGCAATCTGACCCGGAATACCCTACGATTTCGGCGCCAGAATTCGCTTTCTGGCTCATATTCGTCGTCAACATGATTGTGATCGGCGCGGCGTTCTCGCGTCAAAAAACATTTTCCGTCTCAAATGGTTGCCGCATGTCATCACATTCGTCTGGCTTGCTTGCTCACCTATTTTGCTAGCCTTTTTAGCTTTGCCGGAGATGTCCCCTGGTGAGAGCCCCGGCCCTGGGGACGGCTTCATTCTTTTGCCAGTTGTCGGAGAGGTAGCAGTGTGTCTGTTGGGGTATGTCTTGGTCGGCGTCGCACATGCTTTTTCGAAGTTAATCTCGCTTATCAGGCGCTGAACGCCACCAGCCCTTCGTCCTTGACGCGGCGGATGGTCAGCGCGGTGCGCACCGTGTCGACATTCGGCGCCGAAGCCAGTTCTTCGATGACGAAGGTCTGGAAGGTGCCGAGATCACTCGCCACGCAATGCAGCAGGAAGTCGGATTCGCCCGAGACCATCCAGGCGTCGCGCACGATCGGCCAGCCGCGAGTGCGCTCGGCGAAAGCTTTGAGCTCCGCGTCGGCTTGGTGATGCAGGCCGATCAGGCAGAAGGCGACGACATCCATGCCGAGCGCCGGCGCGTTGAGCAAGGCGCGATAGCCTCTGATGATGCCGGTTTCCTCCAGCCGCCGGACACGGCGCAGGCAGGGCGGGGCGGAAATGCCGACACGGCTCGACAGTTCGACATTGGTCATGCGCCCGTCGGCCTGAAGCTCGCGCAGAATCTTCCAGTCGATGGCATCGAGGTCGGCTTTCAGGGGCATGGCGGTCTCGGCTTAGCGCAAGAATCTTTCGCGCTCTCGTCCTTAAACGACTTTTGTGTCGATGCCAGCCCTTTGGTCGGGCGATTTCGCAACCGTAACGAAAGCGGCCATTGCGCGAATAAGCCTGTAGGCCGAAGCTTTCCGGGGACGACGGCCTGATCGTCTTGCTGGTGTGGTTGGCAACCCTTACATTACCAGCAACATTTCACGTCGTTTTCCAAGGCACACTCGATTGTCTGCCCCGCAGAGGCTTTAGATGACCACCAAGCACGCGTCTGTCCTTATCATCGGTTCCGGCCCGGCCGGCTATACCGCCGCAGTCTACGCCGCGCGCGCCATGCTCAAGCCGATGCTCGTAGCAGGCTTGCAGCAGGGCGGGCAGCTGATGATCACCACCGATGTCGAAAACTATCCAGGCTTCGCCGATCCGATCCAGGGCCCGTGGCTGATGGAGCAGATGCTGAAGCAGGCCGAGCATGTCGGCACCGATATCATCAACGACATCATCACCGAGGTTGACCTCAATGTGCGGCCGTTCCGCGCCACGGGCGATTCCGGCACCACCTACACGGCCGACGCGCTGATCATTGCCACCGGCGCACAGGCGAAATGGCTGGGCATCCCCACCGAACAGACCTTCATGGGCTTCGGCGTGTCGGCCTGCGCCACCTGCGATGGTTTTTTCTATCGCGGCAAGGATGTCGCTGTCATCGGCGGCGGCAATTCGGCGGTGGAGGAGGCGCTCTATCTCTCCAATCTGGCGAAGAGCGTGACCGTCATCCACCGGCGCAACGATTTCCGCGCCGAGCGCATCCTGCGTGAGCGGCTGTTGAAAAAGGACAATGTCCGAGTCATCTGGGACACGATCGTCGACGAGATCACCGGCCGGCCCGGCAAGACGCCGCTGCCGCCTTCGGTCGAAGGGCTGAAGCTCAGAAATGCGGTGACCGGCGAGGTCACCCATCTCCAGGTGGACGGCGTGTTCGTGGCGATCGGCCATGCGCCGGCGGTGGAATTGTTTGTCGGCAAGCTGAAGCAGAAGCCGAACGGCTATCTGTGGACGGCGCCGAATTCGACCCGCACCGATGTGCCCGGCGTGTTCGCCGCCGGTGACGTAACCGACGACATCTACCGTCAGGCGGTGACCGCCGCCGGGCTCGGCTGCATGGCCGCGCTCGAGGCGGAAAAATACCTGGCCGGCATCGAGGTGCACCGCGAAGCGGCGGAATAAAATCTATCAAGACGGCGTCGCAAGCCGTTCAAAAGCCTGATTTTTCATTCAGACGCCAAGAACAGAACGAGGGGAATTCAATGGCGTTGGACTGGGACAAGCTTCGCGTGTTTCACGCAGCGGCGGAGGCTGGGTCGTTTACCCATGCCGCCGAGACTTTGCACCTGTCGCAATCGGCGATTTCACGCCAGGTCAGCGCGCTCGAACATGATGTCGGGGTGCCGCTGTTCAATCGCCATGCCCGCGGCCTGGTGCTGACCGAGCAGGGCGAAATGCTGTTCCGCACGGCGCATGACGTGCTGATGAAGCTGGAGACCATCAAGTCGAAGCTGACCGAGGCAAAGGACCGTCCCTCAGGCGTGCTCAGGGTGACGACGACAGTCGGGCTTGGCGCCGGTTGGCTGACCGAACGGGTGCAGGAGTTCATCGAGCTCTATCCCGAAATCAGCCTGCAGTTGATCCTCGCCAATGAGGAACTCGACCTCACCATGCGCCAGGCGGATTGCGCGATCCGTCTGCGCCAGCCGCAGCAGCCGGACCTGATCCAGCGCCGCCTGTTCACTGTGCATTTCCACCTCTATGCCTCGCCGTCCTATGTCGGCAAGCACGGCAAGCCGACCTCGGTCGCCGATCTGAAGAACCATCGCATCGTCACTTTCGGTGTGCCGGTGCCGTCGCATCTGTCGGAGCTGAACTGGCTGGAAACGATCGGCGATTTCGACGGTGGGCAAAGGGTGCCGACGCTGCAGATCAACGACATCTTGTCGATCAAGCGCGCCGTGCAGGGCGGCGCCGGCATCGCCATGCTGCCCGACTACGTGATCTCCAAGGAATCGGATCTGGTGCAGCTTTTGCCGGAGACCGAGGTGCCGTCCTTCGACACCTATTTCGCCTATCCCGATGCAATGAAGAACCAGGCCAAGCTGCACGTCTTCCGCGACTTCATCATCGCCAAAGCGCGCAGCTGGTCATTTTAAACATGCCCTTGGGAGGTGCTGGTCACCCCCGCCAAGGCGTCAGCCGTGGCAGCCAGCCGGGAACATTGCGGCGGTAGGTCTCGTATTCGCCACCGTAGCGGCGGGCGAGAGTCGGCTCCTCATAGAACCTGACGAAAGAGCCCATGACGATCGCGCCGATGGCGGCATAGGCAGCGACGCTCCAGCTTGAAAACAGCAACGCCTGGCCCAGGATGATCGACAGTACTGTGACATACATCGGGTTGCGGACATGGCGGTACACGCCGCCGATCACCAGTCTCTCGGTGGGCGCGACAGGCGCCGGCGTGCCGAGGCCTTCGAGCGCGAAGCGGGCAAAGGAATGGACGAGCAGGGCGATGGCCGCGACAATCAGGATGGAGCCGGCCGGCACGAAGCCGGGCACCGTCGACAGCGGCAGACGGTAGCGGTCCGTGAGCAGCCAGGGCACCAGCCCGGCGACGACACAAGGTGCGGCGATGAAGAAGACCGCGCTGCCGGCGATCGCCTGGGGTGTCCGCATGTCAGGTCTCCCTTCTTCCGGCCGACCCTTCCCATCCCGCTGCCGCAAAAATAAACGCCTGTTGCCCGATTCAACGTCATTCGGCTTTTTGCCCGCGAGCGCGAGAATCAGCCCGACTTGCGGTTCTGCGAAGGCAACAGCACGGTCGCGCCATTCATTTGGCAACTTTTCGTGGTCCTATGGCCCCTAGACATGGGTTAGACCACAGCCTGTACCTTTTTGCATGCGTGTGTTGCAAAATAGATGCTTGTTTCTTGGGCATGAACAGCACATATATAGATCATCTCCTGGGCGCGTTCTCCTCCCATTAGCGCCCTCGAGTGTTCCCCTCTGGAGGTTAGCCTTAACAGGCACTTCCAATCAAACTCAGCCGGATCTTCATTGATCCGGCTTTTTTGTTTCCGGGCCTGCCGTAGCCAGCGAAAAATCGAGCAAAATCGCCGCGTAACAGTGACATGTAACCTCAGGTAACATGCCGCAGGCGCGATTCATCGTTTAAGCAGATCATAGGACGCGGTGTGGTTCGACCGGGAGATGGGGGCATCACTCGGAAGATCCGGGCTCAGGCGGCTACCGCGTCCGAACCTATTCGTCTGTCAGTGCCGTATGGCGCGGCGGGTACGTGCGGCGGACCTGCCGTTTTCCTCCCAAGAAGACGGTCCGCAATAAGAGCGGCGTCCGGATCATCCGGGCGCCGTTTTTTGTGCGGATCATCCTTTGGCCTGTCAGGCAGCCTTGCCGTTGGCGTTCATCGCTTCGTCGGCCAACCGTCCGGTCAGCTCGGCCATGTGATCGAAGGCGCAACGATAGCTGGCGACGCCGGAGGTCGCCGAGCGCAGTTCGATGATCAGGCCGCCGATCTCGGCCTGCGGCATGGTCGCCTCCACGACATCCCATCCCGGCCAGTCAGGCCGCGCGTCGTAGCCAAGGATCTGCCCCCGCCGTTGCGGGATCAGCGCGATGATCTTCGAAGTGGCTTCGGACGGCGTGACGATCTCGACCTTCATGACCGGCTCGAGCAGCACCGGCGAGCAGGCCGCCATGCCTTCCTTCATGGCCAGCTTGGCCGCCATCTGGAAAGCCATGTCGGAGGAATCGACGGCGTGGTAGGAGCCGTCGGAGAGGTTGACGGCGACATCGACGACAGGGAAGCCGAGCGGGCCGGATTTCAGATAATCGCGCACGCCGGTTTCGACCGACTGGATGTAGGTCTTGGGCACGACGCCGCCGGTGATGGTGTCCGAGAACTGAAAGCCGGAGCCGCGCGGCAGCGGCTTGATCTCGATCACCACATCGCCGAACTGGCCATGGCCGCCGGACTGCTTCTTGTGGCGGCCGCGCTGCTGGACCGTCTTTCGGATCGTCTCGCGATAGGGGACGGCAGGCGCATGGCCTTCGACCGGAATCTGATTCTTGCCTTCCAGCCGCTCGCGCACGACCCGCAGATGCATCTCGCCATGGCCGGACAGCACGGTCTCGGCCGAGTCCTGGTTGTGGCGCAAGGTGAGCGAGGGATCTTCCTCGGCCAGGCGCTGGATGGCCGCCGACATTTTGACCTCGTCCTTGCGCTCCTTCGGCCGCAGGGCAAAGGCAAAGACCGGCTGCGGCGGCGTCAGCGTGACCAGCGGCTTGATACCGCCCTTCGTGGAGCTCAACGTCTGGCCGGTCTTGACCTCGTCCAGCTTGCCCAACGCCACCGTGTCGCCGGCCTTGGCAGCGGTGAGCTTGGATTGGTCCTTGCCGAGCATCTTGTAGATGCCGGAGACCTTCGCCGTCTCGCCATTCGACAAATAGAGTTCGGCTGCATCGGCGATCTGGCCGGAGAGTACGCGCGACACGGACAGCTTGCCGCCATGCGCGGTGTGGATGGTCTTCATCACCTGGACCACGGTGTGATTGCCGTCGGGGACGCCGAGCCGTTTGCGCGTCGCCTCGACATCCGGTGCGTCATGGCGGATCGCCTTCAAAAGGCGCAGCACGCCGTTGCCTTTTTCGGCGGTGCCGATCAGCACCGGCGTTATGGCGCCGGCGCGCAGGTCGGCGGACAGATCGTCGAAGACCGCGTCTTTCGGCGGCTCGATCTCCTCCAGCAACTGCTCCATCAACTGGTCGTCATGGTCGGCAAGCGTCTCCAGCATGGAGAAGCGAGCCTCCAGTTCGCGCGCCTTGTCATCAGTTGGAATTTCGGCAACCTGGCTTTCAGCATATTCGCGGTAGATGTAGGCGCGCTCTAGCGCCAGGTCGATGGAACCGATCACCACATTGTCCTTGCGCAGCGGAATCTGGCGCAGCAACAGCGGCGCCGCGCTCGTCGGCTGCAGCATCTTCAGCGTATCGCGTACGCCGGCGATTGCCTTGTCGACCTTGTTGAGGAACAGGATGCGCGGCACGCCGAGATCGTCGAGCTTGCGCATGATGAGCTGCAAGGCTGGGATCTTCTTCTCGTCGGCCTCGGCGACGACCACCGCGAGATCGCAGGCTGCCAGCACCGGCTCGGCCTCGAAGGAGAATTCGATCGATCCGGGACAGTCGACGAAGGTGATCTGCTCGCCCATGAATTCGGTGGTGGCAAAGGTCGCCTCGACGCTCATGGCGTGCGCCCGCGCCTCGGGCGAATGATCGGAAACGGTGCTTCCCGATGAAACGGGATTTTGACGGGGGATGGCGCCCGTACGGGCGAGGATGGCTTCGAGAAGTGTCGTCTTACCGCTTGCAAAGGGACCGACTATGGCAATGCATTTCGGTCCCGTGCGTCGTCCTCCGGCGCGAGTACCCATGGCTGACCTCCACTCAGGCGTTGCCCTTGGAGTGCGATCAGCAAAAGTGGAAACGGTTTTGCGCCGATCGCACCCTGTCGTGAGCGGCGGCCGGCCTGTTCGACCGTCGCGGGCGGGGTTGTTTTCATTTAGCCACCTGCCCAACCCATCGTCCCACGGGTTAGCCGGGAGGGCAAGGAAAATAGAAATCGCGCCGCCGTCAGGCGGCCGAGGCAAGACCCGGGGATCAGAACCGTCGGGCGATTTCAGCTTGCCTGAGTGCGGCGCGTGGGCGTGGCGGCTGCACTCTGCTTCACCACCATCTCGGCGTAGCGCGACAGCAACGGGTTGAACAGGTCCGGACGTTCCCAGAAGGGCGCATGGCCGGCGCCTGGTATGACATGGCACTGTTCCCACAGCGAGCTGTAGGCGACGGTCTCGAAATAGCTCAGCCGCACCAGCGGATCATGCTCGCCATTGATCACCGCGACGGGGAACGGAGCGTGCTCGACCACCTGTTTCTGGTCGGCGCCCTTGCCCGCAAACATGGAGCGCGCCACGCCGGCGCGAAGCCGACCGTCGGTGCGCCTGATGGCTTCGCGGAAAGACGGACTGGCGGTGTCGCCGTAGCACAGAGCCTCAAAACGCTCGATGTCGCGTTCGGAGTAGACCTTCTTGGAGGCGAGCAGCATGTCCCAGTTGGCGTGAAAGCCGCGCAGCATGCCAAGCGGCCCCCGCGACACCGGCGGCGCTCCGGTCAGCACCAGGCCGCTGACCGCATGGTGAAAGCTGGCCAGTTCGACCGCCACATGGCCGCCGAGCGACCAGCCGAAGATGATGGCGTGGCCGATGCCCAAAGCGTCGAGAAGCCGGGCTGTGGTCTGGGCAAGGCCGGTAATCGTATAGGCGGTCGCCGGGTCGCGGGCATCGGAGGACTCGCCGTGGCCGGGAAGTTCGAAGGCGATCAGCCGATGGGCGTCGGCAAGCGGGCTATCGAACTGACGGGCAAACACGGCGCGCGAACTGCCCGAACCATGGATCATGACGATGGGAATGCCGGACCCAGACGACTGGCTGAGGCGCAAGTCGGCCTGCGGCGTGCGGATGGTGCGGTGAGTGATGCTCATGCTGGATTAGACCTTGAGATTTGCCTGACCGCCAACATCGCATCGCTGGCTCTATATGTTCTTTAAACATGTGGTTAAGAAAGGATTTCTAAAGAGATAGCCGGCACGATTGCTGGCTCCATGGCAATCACGCGCGGAATCCCGACAATGGAACCAGTCCTTGATCTTCTTGTCTCGATCTGCAGCATCGCGACGCTTGGCCAATATGTCTGGTCGATGCGGGCGCATTTCCAATCGCAGGCGATGTCTCCAGGCGCCATGGTGATTTCGGCGGCGGTCATCGCCACGGCGCTGTTCCTTCTCGCCATCCTTTGGATCCAATCGCAGCCGGGTTCGGCAAAGCTCACCGGACTTGCCGTCGAACTGGCGAGCTCTGCCCTGTTCTGGTGGGCGATTGTCACGTCGCGCAAGGCGCGATTGCGCTTCGCCTTCGCACCCGACGATCCACACAGCCTGCTGACCGACGGCCCCTACGGCCATGTCCGCCACCCCTTCTATACGTCCTACATCGTCTTCTGGATCGGGTGGGGGATCGCGATCTGGTCGATCTGGGCGGTGGTGCCGGTCGCCGGAATCGCTATCCTCTATGTGTTTGCGGCGCTGGACGAAGAGAAGAAATTTTCGCGCACGCCGCTGGCCGGAGCCTACGCGGACTATCGCGTACGTGCCGGCCTGTTCTGGCCCCGGCTGGGGTGGTAGCCGGCACCGGGGCAGGGTAGGTTCTGCCAAACTTAGGGATCACCAGAGATGAAGATCATTGCCTGCGGCAGCGTGCCGACCATCATCGCGCCGGACCAGTATTTCACCGGCCGCGTGCTGCAGACGCCCATCATCGAGAAGGAAGCGCCGGCCCGGCTCAGAGCCACGCTGGTCAGCTTCGAGCCCGGTGCGCGTACCCACTGGCACACGCATCCGCTGGGGCAGACGCTTTATGTCACTGCGGGCGCCGGCCTTGCGCAGGCATGGGGCGGGCCGATCCAGGAGATCAAGGCGGGCGACGTCATCTCGTTCGAGCCGGGCGAGAAGCACTGGCACGGCGCGGGTCCAAAGACGACAATGACCCACGTCGCCATGCAGGAAGCGCTGGACGGCGTCCATGCCGATTGGATGGAAGCGGTCACGAGCGAGCAGTATGGCGGCTGAGGTCTGCTCTTGACAAAAACCCGGCTCGAAAGGCCGGTTTCATGTCTCGGAGCCTGATCAGGTCAGCGATGCAGTGAACCGCTGGATGCGCGTGCAGGCTTCCTCCAGCAGCGTCTCCGACGTCGCGTAGGAGATGCGGAAGTTGGGGCCGAGGCCGAACGCCGAGCCGAACACCACTGCGACACCCTCGCCTTCGAGCAATTCGGAGCAGAAAGTCTCGTCGGTGTCGATTATCTTGCCGGCTTTGGTCTTCTTGCCAATCAGCTGGGCGCAGGACGGGTAGACATAGAAGGCGCCTTCCGGCGACGGGCAGGTTATGCCCCGCGCCTGGTTGAGCATCGACACGACGAGGTCGCGACGGCCCTGAAAGATCGCCTTGTTCCTGGCGACGAAATCCTGCGGGCCGTTGAGCGCCTCGACCGAGGCCCATTGCGCGATGGTGCAGGCGCCCGAGGTCTGCTGGCCCTGGATCATGTCCATCGCCTTGATCAACTGGACGGGACCCGCGGCATAGCCGATGCGCCAGCCGGTCATGGCGTAGGCTTTCGAGACGCCGTTCATGGTCAGCGTGCGCTCGTAGAGTTTCGGCTCGACCTCGGCGATCGTCCTGAAGACGAAGTCGCCATAGGTCAGGTGTTCGTACATGTCGTCGGTCAGTGTCCAGACATGCGGATGCTTCAAGAGCACGTCGGCCAGCGCGCGCAGCTCGGCTTCCGTGTATGCGGCGCCGGACGGGTTCGACGGCGAGTTCATCAACAGCCATTTGGTCTTCGGCGTGATCGCATTTTCCAGCACGGCGGGAGTGAGCTTGAAACCATTGTCGATCGAAGTATCGGCGAACACCGAGGTGCCGCCGCAGATCGCCACCATTTCGGGATAGCTGACCCAATAAGGGCGGGGGATGATGACCTCGTCGCCTGGGTTCAGCGTCGCCATGAAGGCGTTGAACAGGATCTGCTTGCCGCCGGTGCCGACAATGGTCTGCTCGGGCTTGTAGTCGAGATTGTTCTCGCGCTTGAATTTTTTCGCGATCGCCTCGCGCAGCGGCGCGATGCCCGAAACCGGCGGGTATTTGGTCTCGCCGCGGCGGATCGCCTCGATCGCCGCATTCTTGATGTTGTCGGGCGTGTCGAAATCCGGTTCCCCGGCGCCGAGGCCGATAATGTCGCGGCCGGCATTTTTCAGCTCGCGGGCTTTCTGCGTCACCGCGATGGTGGCGGAAGGCTTTACGCGGGCAAGGGCGTCGGCAAGAAAGGCCATGACCAGATATCTCCAGAGGGGTCGGCGCAACCGCAAACAGCTGCGGCGCCTCTCATGTCGCATCGACCCGGCAAGTGCAAGCATTGTCGGATGAGCCAGGGTCAAGGACCCGTGGAGATCGGCTTTTTGGAGCGCGTGCATGACGGTTTCACTCTGCGTTGCGGGCTCTGCAATCGACGCCTATCCCCGGCAAGACTAAATTCATCAACGGCCGCTAAAACCTTTGACGGCAGGATCGCCAGCCATTTCGCCTGTCTCGCGGAGCGAGGGACCCTTGTCGCGCAGCACCGGGCTTGCCCACATCATCCGTCACGATGACGGCACCGCTTCAGGTGTCTGGGGTCCCTACACGCTGCAGAGCGCCTTTCAGCCGATCTTCGCCTTCAAGGAGAGCAAGCTCTCGATCGCAGCGTTCGAGGGGCTGATCCGGCCGTTTCGTGACGGCGAGCCGCAATCGCCAATGAACTTCTTCCGCACCTGTCCGGCCGGCGACCGCCTGCACATCGAGGCGCTGACGCGCACGCTGCATTTGCTCAACGCCGGCGCCTGCCTGCCGCAAGAAGCTTCGATCTTCGTCAATTTCGATCCGTCGGTGTTTACCGAGCGCTCCATCGCCGATAACGCGCTGCGCGACATGCGGCTGGTGCTGCACGAAGCCGGGATCGATCCGCGCCGCATCGTGTGCGAGGTGACCGAGCAGAAGTCGGCGTCGCAGGAAACGCTCTACAGCTTTGTCGAGGCGCTGCGGGCCAATGGCTTTCGCATTGCCGTCGACGATTACGGCGCCGATGAATCCGACATCAACCGCATCAAGGAGCTCAAGCCCGACATCGTCAAATTCGATGCGCACTGGATCACGCAGCTCATGGAATCCGGCGCCGGCTTTGCCCTGCTGACTGCCATGGTGACGAACTTCGAACTACAGGGCATCCGCACCGTGTTCGAAGGCATCGAGGAAGGCTGGCAGCTTGAATTGGCCGAGAAATCCGGCGCATCGATGGTGCAGGGCTTCGTGCTGGCGAAGCCGGAACTGGCGCCGACCAGCTTTCGCGCTTTCGGCAAGGATGGGCAGCCGTCTGTCGCGGCGGCCGAGCCTGGCAAGACGCCTGCCGGCCCGACTGCAGCGCCTCCGGCGCGGCCGGGCAGGGTGTTCGGGCGCAGGACCGGGCCATGACCGGGCAGCGCGAGAGGCGTCGCGATATCGGCGAAGCGATCTTTGCCGACGAGGTCGGCATCGAATACGGCGTCTACGGCACGTTCCGGCTGAAGAGCGCCTACCAGCCGATCTTTGCGCCACGCGGCGGCGCGTTGGCCGCGGTTGCAGTCGAGGCGCTGATCGAACCGCAGCGCGCTTCCATGCCGGTTGCACCCGCCATGTTCTTCGACAGTGTTGCGCCGGGCGACCGCCTGTTTGTCGAGACGATGTGCCGGATGCTGCATCTGAAAAACTTCCGCAACATCGGCGTCGACGGGCTCGGCCTGTTCTTCAATTACAACCCGATGATCAACGATCATCTCGGGCGGGCGCTGGCCGAGATCCGGCTGATGACGCGGCATCTCGGCGATCTCGACCTGCATGCCGCCATGCTGGTCTGCGAGATCACCGAACAGGCGGCCGACGATAATGTGCTGGCCCCGCTGGTGCGCGAGATGCGGCGCCACGGCATCCGCATCGCCATCGACGATTTCGGCACCGGCCACTCGACCGCGGAGCGGATGAGCCTGCTTCAACCGGATATTGTGAAGATCGACGGCGGCTGGTTCGCCGAATTCTGCCGCCACGCTGCCGCCGAGCGCTTCTTCCGGCCGCTCGTCTCGTCGCTGCACGATCGCGGCGCCAAGGTGCTGGTGGAAGGCATCGAGCAATCCGTGCATCTGCGCGTCGCGCTGGATGGCGGCGTCGACCTGCTACAGGGGTTCCATCTCGGCCGCCCGGCGCTGGCCGGCACGATCTTCAACCGGGAGCCGCTGTCGATCGAGGCGCTGCTTGGCGCCGACAACAAGGTGGTGCCGCTGCATCTGCGGCGCTGATTTTGTCCTCACGCTTGCCGCCGCTTCGCGGCTCGTTCCGGACGGGACGCCAACGGGCGCGATGCCCGGTTGGGCTTGCGGCCTTCGGCCGTAGCGCGCATTCAAAGAGGGCGAACTCGGCCCGCGTGAAGTTCAGCCAAAGCCTGCTCGGCAAACTTATCCAGCCGGCCAGCCTTGGCGTCCGCCTCGATCTGCATATCCCACACCTCTGCCTGATACGCTGCGAACCATTTGGCAAAGGCCTTTAGTTCTGTGGTGTTCAGGGCTGCGATGGATCTTTCAATCTGTTCGAGCTTGGTCATGGGGCGAAACTAATAGCATGGCCATCGTCCAATTCCAGACAAACAAAAAGGCGGGATAAATCCCGCCTTCCCATTTTCGGTAGCCTGATCGGAGCTTTAAGTCCGGGCCGGCAGCTATCTGCTGATCCAGCTTGTCGGGTCTTTCCGCTCCAGCGCGCTTCTCGCGCGACCGTCAGTACATCCGTGACTTGCCGCGCGCCCCGAACTCTCGTCCGGCGCGCGCTATCGCAAAATCAGGCTGCCTTGCTCAGAGAACCAGCGGACGACTTGCCTGTGCGGCGGTCCTGCTCGATCTCGAAGTTGATTTTCTGGCCTTCGACCAGGGTCGACAGTCCAGCGCGCTCGACAGCGGAGATGTGAACGAAAACGTCCGCACCGCCCGAATCAGGCTGAATGAAGCCGAAGCCCTTGGTGGCATTGAACCACTTGACCGTACCAGTTGCCATATGAATAGTCCTCGCATTTGCTTTGGTTTGACCGAACCGAGGTTCAGCCGGTTTGTATCGAGATTTTGGAGATAGACGTCAGCAAACGCGAAGATCGCGAGGCCCGGATCGATCGGCCGAAATATCAATGGAGCTGATATAGGCGGGTTTCGCACCAAAAACAAGATGGCTCGAAAAATGGCGTTGCGGTGGCGCCGCCCAAAGGCCGCCCCAATCGCATGAAAGCGTCGAGCAATCGGGAAGACCGGGACGCCCGACGGCGTTAGTCCGGTTTTGGGAGACTGTCATGAAAACGGTTGTGAAAACCATTCTGCTTGCCGCCTGCCTGACGCTGGCGTCCGCCGAGGCGCAGGCAATTTCGCGCTACGACCCCACTCGTATGAGCTGCGACACGGTGCAAGGCACGATCGCCCGCCAGGGCGCGGTCATCCTGCGCTATCAGTCCAGGCGCGTGCCGGGGCTGCCGCTCTTCGACCGCTATGTGCAGAGCCAGCAATTCTGCAATGTCGGCGAGGTCAGGAAGCGCGCCTATGTACCGAGCGCCGATACCGAATCCTGCCCGGTCTATCTCTGCAAGCGGATCGAGAACGACCATTTTCACCGCCGCTTCCTGCGCCGTCATTAGGGCATATTGATATTCGGGTGAGGCCGGCCTGCGAACGATGGTCTTCTGCGCTTCCGGCGCCCACGTACATTAAGTACGCTCCGCTCCGGTTCTCGAAGACCATAGTTCTCGGTGCGGCCTGACCTGAATCTCAACATACCCAGCCGGCATACCATTCAAGCTCTTAGAACCCGAACGAGACCTGCGCCGCCGGCGGCGGGCCGACGCGCACGCCTTCCATGGCCAGCATCTTTTCCTTGGTGGCCGAGCCGCCGGGCGCCGAGAAGCCGCCGATCTTGCCGCCCGCGGCTAGAATCCGATGGCAGGGGATGACCAGCGGCACCGGGTTGGCGCCCAGCGCTGCCCCGGTTTCGCGCGGCAGGCCGGCTTGGCCAGCGCGCTTGGCCAGTTCGCCATAGGTGGTGGTTTCGCCATAATGCAGTTTCCGCGCCGCCTCGTAGATGGCGAGACGGAAGTCGTCGACGCCGTCGAGATCGACCGGCACGCCGGAGAAATCGACGTCCTCGCCTGACGCATACGCCTTGATCGAGGCGATCAGCTCGACCACCCATTGCGGCTGCCCAATGTTCGCAGTGGTATTGGCGGCAACACCGGCATGCCGCATCAGCCGGCGCTCCACCGCTTCGCGGCTCCTTTCGGGCAGGCAGAGCCGGATCAGGCCCTTTTCGCTCCAGGCGATGCCCATGAAGCCGATCACTGTTTCTAACACTGCGTGGCCGGCTGTGATCGAAGATGCCGTTTCCATGATGCGCTCCTTTCCGCAAAGCGGCGAAAACCGGGATGCCAACCGGTACATATGCAGAACAATATGGCATCTGATCCCGGCTCTCGCCACCCGAAAACCACCAGATGGTCCCGATTGCCCACCAGGAATCGCTGGTGTAAGGACTTCTTAACAACCGACAAATCGGACCCGCGCGGCTTGCCAGCAAAATTCAACCTTTTCGCGATCTCTGTGATCGTCGGCGCAGCTGCCCTCAGCGGCTGCCAATCGACCTCGCAGATGAAGGCCACGCCTGCGCTGACCGAAACCGCGACCGCTGCCGGCAGCGATGCCGGCTTTACCGTGCCGCTGCCCGATACGGTTTCGGTGCTGCCGCAATCCTCGGGCATAACACCCGTCCAGGCGGCCGAAGCGGCGCCGGCCACGCCAGCGCTCGATGCCGCTGCGCAGCCGGTTGCCGCGACCGCGGCCTTTGCCGGCGCGACGCCCACGGCCCCGGCCGTGCCTGCGGTGATGGCCGCCAATGCCTGGCAGGCGCCTGCGCCCGCCAACGCCGGACAGCCGGTCGCGGCGCAATATACGACCGCCAGCCTTGTCATGCCGGCGACCGCCAAGGGCGGCCAGAACGCCATGCCCGGCGTGCAGCAGGTAGCCTATGTCGTGCCGCAGAACCCGGCTTCCCTGGGCCTGTTCCCCGCCGCGCCGCTCGGTCTCCCGGAAGAAGAGCATGCGACCGGCATGCGCGGCGACGTCGACCGGCTGATCCAGAAATACGCCGCTCTCTACGAGGTGCCGGTCGATCTGGTGCGCCACGTCGTCAACCGCGAAAGCACCTACAATCCGAAGGCTTACAATAACGGCCATTGGGGCCTGATGCAGATCAAGCACGCGACGGCGCGCGGCATGGGCTATGACGGGCCGGCCAAGGGCTTGTTCGACGCCGAAACCAATCTGAAATACGCGGTCAAATATCTGCGTGGCGCCTGGCTGGTGGCGGGTGGCAACGCCAAGAAGGCCGATTGGCTCTACCAGACCGGCTATTATTTCGACGCCAAGCGCAAAGGCCTGCTCGAGGCCACCGGCCTCGGTGTCGACCGCAAGCGCCGCCGGCTGCAGCCCGACGCCTGAGCGCGATGCCTGAACCGCGCCCGCCGGCTCCAAACGACATCCGGCTGCGCAAGATCCTCGACGAGACGCTCGTTGCGCCGCACTGGCCGGACGGCTTTGCCATGCGCTGCTTCGAACATGGTGACGCGCAGCCCCTGCACGCGCTTTTGACCGAGGTGTTCGACGACGGCACCGACGGCCCGTTCGACGAATGGTGGCCGCGCATATCCAGCGATGCCGAATTCGACCCGGCGCTGTGTTTCCTGGTCATCGACGCCAAGGGACGGCTGGCGGCGGCAGCGCTGTGCTGGACGAGGGCCTTCGTCAAGGACCTCGCGGTCCATCCCGGAGCGCGCGGCAAAGGAATTGGCGAAGCGCTGATGTGGCAGGCCTTCAACGCCTTTCGCGATCGAGGCGCGGCCCATGTCGACCTCAAGACCAACACGGTCGAGAACGCCGCCGCGCTCCGGCTCTACGAGCGGCTGGGAATGATGCCTGTCGCCTGGGAAGGGTAAGGGCTTTTTTCTTGCCGCAATTCCCTGGGGAAAACGCTACGCGCTTTTCCCGGGAAAACCGGTTCCCACCTTTCCTGGAATTGCTCGAGCGCTGTTGAAAACCTCCGGATTGTGAACTGCTTCACATTGGCCGCCGCAACCGGATGCTACCTCACCATCCATGCCTTTCGACCGATGGCGGATCGACGACTGGCAGATGTGGAGGGGCTGCACCGGCATGTGTTCAGCCGCTCCTTGGCGGGTCCCAGGCGGGGGTTTGGGGCCCGCCAGTCGTTTTACGGTCGCCCTCAGATATCGGGCGCATTGCCGATCTTCTTTTTGAGCTCAATCGCCCAGGCGCGGCCCTCGTCGCCGCCCCACAACAGCCAGGCGATATGGCCGGCCGAAGGATTGTCTTCATTGCCGTAATTCTTGCCGCGCTTGTCGACCTCGTGGCGGGCGAAGTAGCTGACCATGCGGCGGATGGTGGATGGCGCCAGCTTTTCGCGGTTCTTGAGTTCCGTCGCCCGCGCGACGCCGATCTCGGTGCCGCCACGGCCGAACTGCTTGCGCAGCCTCAACCCCTTGGCGGCATTGTCGGCCACCACTTGCGGGCAGCGCAGATCGATCTCTTCATCCTCTTGCATGTGTCTCCCCAGCTCCGGAAGCCTAGCCTGCGGACCCAATGCGGGAAAAGCAACCGGTTCCCAATGCCGCGCCGTCCATCAGGACCAGGATCCGCGCGCCATCGGCGCGTGCGAGATCCTGTGGAACCTTATGGATGTCACGCCTGAGGTCGGCCGAACTGGACCGAACAGCTGCAATATGGCGAGGCGTGCTGTCCTGAGGTTTGTCCGCCAGGGGCTCGGGACGGCTCTTCGGCAGATGGTCGCTGACGAATAGTTCTCCGGACGCAACCCTGCCGCCAATGCCGCGTTTGATTAGCCGAGGGAAATTTTCAAATCGGAGAACTCAGATGAAAACGCTTCTCACCATTGCCGCCGTCGCCTTGTTCGCCGGTGCCCCTGCCGCCTTTGCGGCCAACTCGACTGCGGTCGCGCCTGCCATGGCCGCCAGCAAGGTCGATACCCCAACCTTCGTCAAGACGGTGCCTAGCTCCAACGAATTCGAAATCCAGTCGAGCAAGCTCGCCGAGGAAAAATCCAAGGCGGCTGACGTCAGGAAATTCGCCAAGCAGATGGTCAAGGACCACACCAAAGCCGGCAAGGAGTTCAAGGCGGCGCTGAGCCAGGGCCAGACCACCGGTTCGACCAAAGCCGCGGGGCCGGCCCTGCAGCCGAAGGAGCAGGCAATGCTCGACGAGTTGAAGAGCGCAAGCGGCAAGGATTTTGACGCCAAGTACATCCAGATGCAGACGGACGCGCACAAGGAGGCCGTAGCCCTGTTCAGCAGCTATGCCAACTCGGGCGACGACCCGGCGATGAAGGAATTCGCCAAGAAGACGCTGCCGACGCTGCAGATGCACGAGAAGCACGTGAAGGAACTCGCGGCCGCGCATCAGGGTTGAGGACGGGTGACTGGCCAGCAATAGCATTCTACGGCGCCCCCCTCTGTCCTGCCGGACATCTCCCCCACGAGTGGGGAGATCAGCAGCGTCGGCGCCGTGCTTTTCTTGCGACGGTGAAAATTGGCGAAGGCTGAGGCGACAGCCAATCTCCCTTCTTGTGGGGGAGATGTCCGGCAGGACAGAGGGGGGCGCCGTAGAGTGCGACGGCCGATGCCTGCCGTTGGCAAGGCATTGCGGCAAAGTGGCTCTGTGGCTGCGCCGGCAGTGACATACACTGCCGCCACCAATTCAATGGAGCTCCCATGCCCAAGATCGACCTGTCCACCGTGCCTGTCCGCAAGGGCTCCGGCTACCCCGCGCCCTTCGACGCCCCTTGCGCCGAGCGCACACGCCACCGCCTCGGCGATGCCGGCGGCCTCACCGATTTCGGCGTCAACCTGATGACATTGCCATCAGGCGGCTGGTCCAGCCAGCGCCACTGGCACAGCCATGAGGACGAGCTCGTCTATGTGCTGGAAGGCGAACTGGTGCTGGTCGAGGATGGCGGCGAGACGCTGCTCAAGGCCGGCGACTGCGCGACCTTTGCCAAGAACAGCGGCAACGGCCACCACATGATCAACCGCTCGTCCACAACGGCGCGCTATCTCGAAGTCGGCTCGCGCAATCCGGATGATCTCATCACTTGCTCCGACATCGACATGATGAGCCCGAGTTCGGATGGCAGGTTCCTGCACAAGGACGGCATGCCCTATCCGGCCCAGGGGTGAGGGCTGGACTATGGTTCGGCGCTGGCATCCGGCAACCGGCAGGATAAGCTCCCGGCAAACCCAGGGAGGACCCAGTGAAAAAAGAAGTCATCGAAGTGCCTGTCATGTCGGCCAAGGTGCGGGCGCTCGGGCTGCCCTGCTCGACCGCGGTCAGGGCCAATGGCTTCGTGTTCATCTCGGCAACGCCGCCGGTGGACATGGCGACCGGCGAGATGGTGCGCGGCGACATCGAGACACAGACCGAGGCGTCGCTGAAGGCGCTGAGACACTGCCTGGAGGCGGCAGGCACCTCGCTGGACAATGTGGTGATGGTGCGCATCTACGCCGTCAATTCCGGCTTCTACAACGCCATCAACCGGGTCTATGCCCGGTACTTCAGCGTCAACCCGCCGGCGCGCAGCTTCGTGCCG
Source organism: Mesorhizobium sp. M0062 (assembly GCF_040323125.1). Lineage (NCBI taxonomy): Bacteria > Pseudomonadati > Pseudomonadota > Alphaproteobacteria > Hyphomicrobiales > Phyllobacteriaceae > Mesorhizobium > Mesorhizobium sp. M0062. The sequence goes on along the minus strand of NZ_JAMYUO010000002.1, from coordinate 93,628 downwards.
GTGGCGTCGTGGCCGATGGAGTTCGATATCGAGATCGAGTGTGTGGCGGTGGCGTGAAGGGTGATAAGCGGTCCGCGCTGCGGACGAAAAGCCAAGCGCTTGGCTTTGGAGTATTATCTAAAATGAAAGTTTCGAATGCAGTGCTCGACTGGCTGCAGGAAATGGTTTTTTGTAAATAGTCTGGTAGAGCGAGTCAATCGCGTCGACAATTGAACTAATCGCGCTTTTTACACTGGCTGTCGTAATCTGCGGGATGCCCTTTGGATGTGTTAGCTTATTTCGGAGCTTGATCGAGGTTCCCAACGCACTCCACCAGTTTGCCTGCTTGTCGAGAGGCTGGCCAGAGAAGTGTCTATGTAAAAACGTTATCCGATCTTCAAGCCGAGTCATCTTCAAGCCGTTAAGCTTGAATTGGCCGTTTTCAAGTCGAGCCTCTTGCTCAAGCAGAAACGCGCGTTCATGTACCGAAAATTCGGGTCGGATTGCGAGTTCCTCGCATATAGCGTTCACATGCGCCTCAAGAGAGGAAAACCCGAGCATTAAGGCTGCGTGTAAGCAGGCGTCTCGTCGGACTGCGTCATCGGTCGAGTTCGCGTTCTCGAGAAACCTCTTTGCCTCTTCTAAAAGAAGAGTAGCGAATATATCGATCTCAGCCATTGGCCGCTTTGGCTTTCAGTTTTTCGACTTCTAATGTGGCTACCTTTGCGTGATACTTTGCTATTGCGACGTCAATATTTGATTTTGAAATTCCTTCTCCGTTTTCGGACTGAAGGAAAAATAATTCAGCAAATCGACCTCGTTCTTTTGGGTCAGTTCGATACCCGAGTCCGCGATATTGCTCTGTATCCGTTTTGTGTCTTCCTTTTACCAAAGCGGCGACATTCAGCGGATCATGTCCACTAGAACCCGCCAGGTCGTAGTGCCGCTTCAGTCGCACCTCGTTGTTACGAAGCATGCCAGCGATAAAGGCCCAGGCCGCAACGACCGCTGGGTTGATCGCCTTTTCCGGATAGTCAGGTGGAAATTTCTTCGAGCCTTTAACGAACGCTGCTCGCTGTGCTTTAGTTAGCGCAGCGAACTCTTTGCCGGCGAATATCAACCCTGGATCGCTCCAAAGATTATCTTTCTTCGAATCTCTGAGAGCTTCCCACTCCGGATCAGCCACTCCTGTAGCGCAGAGTTCTGGAGTGGTTTCAGTAAGATCGAATTTTTTGGCGTCAACTCCCGCGCCTTGAAAATAGTTTAAGATAAATGTTCTTGCCAACTGAACTGATATGGGGCCGCCGCGCGAGCGCCGATCTGCGAAATCCTGACCAGAATTGAGCATTCCAACCGATTGGAACCAGTCGCGCAACTGCGGTCCCATCGCTGTCTCATGCATTCGATCAAAGAGATCTCCGGATATGGCTATGTTAGTGTTAGATATTAGCTGAACATCTAATCTTTGATCCATCTTTAGGTCGAAATATACTTTAACGCCGTGATATTCATCTATTCCATGTGCCAAAGCTGCCCGTATCGCTTCGAATCGATGCTGCCCGCCGATAATTTTGAGCGGATGAGGTTTATCGAATTCAAGCGTAAACTCGCCAACTATGTTGCTAAAGCTACGACGTTGCTTTGCATCTTCCATCATTCTGGCGTAAGCAGGAGCGTTTTCAACAATTTCGCGGTTCGCACGATACTCCGCCTGTTCTTCTGGATCGAGAGGAACATCGGTCGTACTTAGCGCAATGATCTTGTTGGCTTTGACATGACACTCGCAATAATGAGCCCCAGTCCTATGGTCAGTGATCAGCAGGATGTGAGGTGCTTCGAGTGGAGAAAATTGCTCTAAGAATTTGGAAAAATTTTCGCTCTGCATTGAAGCGTTTTGATCAATCTGCGACGACATAATTCTTCCCCCGAGCACTGCGTCTCAGACTCCAGGGAGCTAAGATTGCAGGCCGCCATTTTAGGGCATTGTTACTGGCGGATCTTGGGCGTGTCGAGCACAATAGGAATACTTCAAGTAGCTGCAAGCCGAGCCGAGGCTCCGGTACTCTGCACTGACGTTGGTCAGCGCGGCACACTCCCCTAGTACATCTGCTGATAAGGGTGGGTTTGTGTTTGGCGTCGGCGGGACAGCGCCCCCCTCTGGCCTGCCGGCCATCTCCCCCACAAGGAGGGAGATTGGCTAATCGCCTAGGCAAAATACTCCTGCAGCGGCCTGACCTCCAGGCTCCCCGCCTTCAGCGCCGCAATCGCTTCCGCCACAGCCGCAGCGCCCGACAGCGTCGTGTAATACGGCACCTTCTGCATCAGCGTTGCCCTGCGCAGCGATTTCGAATCCGACACCGCCTTCTGCCCGTCCGTCGTGTTGAAGACGATCTGGACCTGGCGGTTGCGGATGGCGTCTTCGATGTGGGGGCGTCCCTCAAGTACCTTGTTGATCTTCTGGGCGTCGACGCCGTTTTCGGCGAGGAAGCGCTGCGTGCCCGAGGTCGCCAGCACCTTGAAGCCGAGGCCGGCGAGGCGCTTCACCGCCGGCAATATGCCTTTCTTGTCTTCGTCGCGCACCGAGACGAACAGCGTGCCGGAGCGGGGGAGATCAACACCCGCGCCGAGCTGGCTCTTGGCGAAGGCGAGCGCAAAGTCGCGGTCGAGGCCCATGACCTCGCCGGTCGAGCGCATTTCCGGGCCGAGCAGGATGTCGACGCCGGGGAAGCGGGCGAAGGGGAAGACGGCTTCCTTGACCGCGATGTGGCCGGGGTTGCGGGGATCGGGCATGGCGCCGTAATGGGCGAAGGCGTCTTCCAGTTTCTCGCCGGCCATGATGCGGGCAGCGATTTTCGCAATGGGCCGGCCGATGGTCTTGGCGACGAAGGGCACGGTGCGCGATGCCCGCGGGTTGACCTCCAGCACATAGACCGTGCCGTCCTTGATCGCATACTGCACGTTCATCAGGCCGCCGACGTTGAGCGCGCGGGCAAGCGCCGCCGTCTGGCGCTCCAGCTCGTCGACCAGTTCGGAAGGCAGCGAGTGAACGGGGAGCGAGCAGGCACTGTCGCCGGAGTGGATGCCGGCCTCCTCGATGTGTTCGAGAATGCCCGACACAAAGGTCGACGTGCCGTCGCAGAGGCAGTCGACATCGACCTCGATGGCGCCGGAGAGATAGGTGTCGAACAAAAGCGGGTTCTTGCCCAAGAGCGTGTTGATCTGGCCGGTCTTGTCGTTGGGGTATTTCTGCTTGATGTCTTCCGGCACCAGGCCGGGCACGGTGTCGAGCAGATAGGATTGCAGCATGCTTTCGTCATGGATGATCTGCATGGCGCGGCCGCCCAGCACATAGGAAGGGCGCACTACCAAGGGGAAGCCGAGTTCGCCCGCGACGAGGCGGGCCTGCTCGACAGAATAGGCGATGCCGTTCTTCGGCTGGCTGAGGTTGAGCTTGTGCAGCAGCTTCTGGAAACGGTCGCGGTCCTCGGCGAGATCGATCATGTCGGGTGACGTGCCCAGGATCGGGATGCCGGCCTTCTCCAGCGCATCGGCCAGCTTCAGCGGCGTCTGGCCGCCGAACTGGACGATGACGCCGACCAGCTCGCCCGAGGCCTGTTCGGCGCGCAGGATCTCCAACACGTCCTCCGCCGTCAGCGGTTCGAAGTAGAGCCGGTCGGAAGTGTCGTAGTCGGTCGAGACCGTTTCCGGATTGCAGTTGATCATGATCGCTTCATAGCCGGCGTCGCGCAGCGCGAAGGCGGCATGGCAGCAACAATAGTCGAACTCGATGCCCTGGCCGATGCGGTTCGGACCGCCGCCGAGGATGACGACTTTTTTTCGCGATGACACCTGCGCCTCGTTGGCGAGCGCGCCGGCGAAGGGCACTTCATAGGTCGAGTACATGTAGGCGGTGGGCGAGGCGAACTCGGCCGCGCAAGTGTCGATGCGCTTATAAACCGGATGAACGTCGAGCTTTTCGCGAATCCTTTGAATCACTTCGGCGTCGGTCTTCGTCAGCGACGCGAGGCGGGCGTCGGAGAAGCCCATCGCCTTCAGCATGCGCAGGTTGACGGCGTCCTGTGGGATGCCGTGCTCGCGGATGCGGGCTTCCATGGAAACGATGCCGGCGATCTGTTCGAGGAACCACGGGTCGATCTTGCACATTGCGTGCACGTCTTCCAGCGAGGTGCCCATGCGGATCGCCTGCGCCACCATGCGCAGCCGGTCGGGCGTCGGCGTGCCGAGCGCGGCGCGGATGGCGTTGCGGTCGTCGGCGTGGTTGGCAGCTACGGCACCGTGGCCGAGGCCGGGGATTTCGATCTCGTCGAGGCCGGTCAGGCCGGTTTCCAGTCCACGCAAAGCCTTCTGCAGGGACTCCTGGAAGGTGCGGCCGATGGCCATGACTTCGCCGACCGACTTCATGGCGGTGGTCAGCACCGGCTCTGCGCCGGGAAATTTCTCGAAGGCAAAGCGCGGGATTTTTGTGACGACGTAATCGATGCTTGGCTCGAAGGAGGCGGGCGTGGCGCCGCCGGTGATGTCGTTCTCCAGCTCGTCCAGCGTGTAGCCGACAGCGAGCTTGGCCGCGATCTTGGCGATGGGGAACCCGGTCGCCTTGGACGCCAGCGCCGACGAGCGCGAGACTCGCGGGTTCATCTCGATGACGACGAGGCGGCCATCGGCCGGGTTGACGGCGAACTGCACATTGGAGCCGCCGGTCTCGACGCCGATCTCGCGCAGCACCGCGATCGAGGCGTTGCGCATCATCTGGTATTCCTTGTCGGTCAAGGTCAGCGCGGGGGCGACGGTGATCGAGTCACCGGTGTGTACGCCCATCGGGTCGATGTTCTCGATCGAGCAGACGATGATGCAATTGTCCGCCTTGTCGCGGACGACCTCCATCTCATACTCCTTCCAGCCGAGCACGCTTTCCTCGATCAGCACTTCGGTGGTCGGCGAGGCGTCGAGCCCGGACTGGACGATGTCGTAGAATTCGGCGCGGTTGTAGGCGATGCCGCCGCCTGTGCCGCCCATGGTGAAGGACGGGCGGATGATGGCGGGCAGGCCGACATGGTCGAGCGCCTGGGCGGCAATCGCCATGCCATGGCTGATGTAGCGCTGCTTGCGGTCGCCTTCGCCGAGGTTCCAGCGGGTTTCCAGCGCGTCGAGCGCGGCATCGAGGTCGGCAGGCGCCTCGGCCTTGACGGCGGCGCGCTCGGCCTCGTGCGTCTTGCGGTCGGCGTTCTTGACATCGGTGGCATTGGCAAGCATCGACTTCGGCGTTTCCAGGCCGATCTTCTTCATCGCCTCGCGAAACAGCGCCCGGTCCTCAGCCTTGTCGATCGCCGTGGCGTCGGCGCCGATCATCTCGACATTGTAGCGTTCGAGCACGCCCATGCGGCGCAGCGACAGAGCAGTATTGAGCGCGGTCTGGCCGCCCATGGTCGGCAGCAGCGCGTCGGGCCGCTCCTTGGCGATGATCTTGGCGACGACTTCAGGCGTGATCGGCTCGATATAGGTGGCGTCGGCCAGTTCCGGGTCGGTCATGATGGTGGCCGGGTTGGAATTGACCAGGATGACGCGAAAGCCCTCCTCCTTCAGCGCCTTGCAGGCCTGTGTGCCGGAATAATCGAACTCGCAGGCCTGGCCGATGACGATGGGGCCGGCCCCGATGATCAGGATCGACTTGATGTCGGTGCGTCTTGGCATCGTTGTGAGTTCCGTTCGGCGAGCGGCTTGCACGAAAAACCGGGACGGGAAGACCCGGCCGGTTGTGCTTGCGATTCTGGTATCAGGCTAGGAGGGCCTTATAGGGAAGAGTTTTGGGAGATGTAACCCCGAAAATGAGGCTAGGCAGTAGGGATTAGGCAGTAGGGATCAGGCAGTGGGGATTAGGCAGGAGCGAGGTTAAGGCGCCTATTGCCCATTCCCTACTGCCTGACACCTAATCCCCCAGCGCGAGCTGATCCGTAATCTCAAACCGCTCTGATACCCCGACGCGGATCATGTTGAGGGCGCCTTCCCTTGTGAAGCGGAACTCGCTGGGCGAATCCGAGTTGGCCGGCATCCCGGCAGAGAAGGAGATGACGCGGGTGCCGCCGTCGGGCCAGGTCACGGTGATGTCTGCCTTGTCGGCGCCATTGTGGACGATGTTGACGGCGCAGCGGGTCATCGGCTGGCCGACATAACGAGCGCAGGGGATGTCGGCGGTGGCGCCGAGGGCGGGCGGGGGTTCCAGCCGTGCAACGGTTTGCGTAGCGGTCGCAGCTTTGGCCTGGTCTGGCCGTGGCGTCGGGGATGGTACCCCCGGCGCGGACGCTGTATCCGGCGCTGCTCCCGCAGACGCGGCGGCGGCGAGTTCCGGCGTCCCTGTGGCCTCCGTTGCCGGAGCCTCTGTGGCGGGGATTTCATCCGTCGGCGGACTTTCATTCGCTGCGAAGGCAAGGCCGTAAGCATCCTGCATGGCGGTCCTGCCGATCTCGGCGGCGGACTTCGGCGCGCCTGGATTCGTGCCGCCAAGGCGCTCCGTCAGGTCGAGTGGAGCCGGCGCGGGTGCAGCCGGGGTGGGTGGAGCCTGAGTGGGTGCAGCCGGAGCGGCAGAGGCGGCGGGTGCAGTCGTCCGGGGCGCTGCGGCCACGTCGGCCGGCTGCGTCGACATGTCGGGCGCGAGCGTCGGGCCGCCGGCTTCAGCGCTGGCGGTCACCTGGGGCGGCGCGGCGTCTACTTCGACCACGGTCGGATTGTCGGGGATAAGATAGCGCGCGGGCGCCCAGCCTTTGACCAGTGGATTGTCAATCTCCTCGACCTTGCACCAGCGGTGGCCGTCCACTTCGTTGCAGCCGAAATTCCTGACGCTCGAGCCGATCGGCAGACGCGCCTGGGTTCTGCCGACCGGCGACGGCGTGGCGCGGATGTTGAGGAGATCGCCTGGGCCGAGCTCGGTCACGATGGAAACGATGTCAGCAGGCGCGTCCTCGGCATTGGCCGGCAAGCTCACCAACAACGGGCCCACCACCAACGGACCCGCCAACAACCGGGCTGCCCGCAGGAGCGGAGCGCCAGTCAGTCGATGCAAAATGGTTCGGATTGTGCGCCTCATCATTTGGCCGTGCGCCGATTACCCTTGCGGCAGCAGTCCTGCCGTATGCCAAGGCGGTTTTATAAGGGACGATACGCGGCCATGTAAGTCTGAAAATGCGTCCGATGTTTGGTGCCGCGAGGCGGAAGCAGGGCGCAGCCATGCGGTCAAGCGGAGCCTTGCCAAGAGGGTTTCGGCATGAAGCCGGTCCTCAGCGCATGCGCCCATTCCGGTCGGCCCGCCTGTGCGGCCTGTCTCGCCGCCGCTTCGTGGTCGTAGTCGACGGCGATGGTCTCGAAACGGTCTGGACCATCGCCATCCAAGGTGAGGATGCCGTAGCGCGCATGCGGGCTGCCTTGCTCCGAAACATGCGCCGGGGGCGTGTCATCTTCATAGGCGGGGGCGCCGACGCTGCCGGGATTGAAGAGCAAGGGGCCGCCGGGGATACGGACCAGTTCCGCGCGGTGGCTGTGGCCGCACAGCACGATGCGGCAGGCCGGGTCCAGCGCCTGCAACCGCCGCTGAATAGCGGCAAGCGGCGCGCGCACCAGTTGGCCATCGACGATCGCGTCGAGCAGGTATTTCTCGTCATGGTCGGGCCGCGCATGGAAAGCGACCACGCCGGGAACAATCTCCAGCGTGAAAGGCAGGGCGAACAGCGCCTCGCGCTGCGTCTCCGTCAGCCGCTCCTGGGCGTACCGGTCAGAAGCCCACATCGTATCGTCGGCCGGATCGACGGCGACGCGGCGGTCATGGTTGCCGCGCACAGTCGGCAGGTCGAGCGCTTCGAGCCGCTCGAACGTCTCGCGCGGCCAGAGCGGACCGGAGACGCAGTCGCCCAGGTTGACGGTTAGATCGGCGCCGCCGCGCCGCGCCAGATCGGCGAGCACGGCATCCAGCGCCAGCACATTGCCATGGATGTCGGCGAGAACGGCAATGCGCATGCGGCGGGCTCCTTGGTGCAGCCCCGTTGGAGGCTTGCGGCCCGTCTTCCTATCAAGGCGCTGCCTTCATTATCAAGCCTTTGAGATCGTTCGAGACAGCCGGGAGCTGGCTATCGCGGAAGCACTCCATCTGCTAGCGTCCACGCCGTTCCAGAGTTCATCTGGGGAGGGACCAGGCGATGACCCGCGACCAGATGGTTGCCCACCTCCGCGCCGCCAATGACGTCGCGCGCGAGACTGCCGCGCATGGGCACCATCCTTTCGGCTGCGTGCTCGTCGGCCCCGACGATCGCATCCTGATGCGGCAAGGAAACATCAACACCGTGCGCCACGCCGAAACCGAGCTCTCCCGGCGTGCCGCGGACGCCTATCCGCCGGAATTCCTCTGGTCCTGCACGCTGGTCACAACCGGCGAGCCCTGTGCGATGTGCACGGGAACGCTGTACTGGGCCAATATCGGCCGGCTGGTCTACGGCTTCGAGGAGACCAAGCTTCTCGCGCTGACTGGCAACCACGCCGAGAATCCGACGATGAACCTCTCGTCGCGCACAGTCCTCGGCTCCGGGCAGAAGCCGGTCGATGTCCACGGCCCTTTCCCCGAGATGGACGAGGAGCTCCTCGCCCCGCATATCGGTTTTTGGGAGCGCTAGGACCTTGACTTCTAAACCGGTTAGGCCGGCATTTCGATGTCGTGGCCACCGACGATGGGCAGTGCCGGATCATCTCCGGCCGCCGCAATCACGCTATCGAGCAGGCCGGGGAAGCGGGCGTCGAGGTCGGCGCGGCGCAGCGTGATCATCCGGTTGGTGCCAGCCACTTCGGCGCGGGTGACGCCGGCCTCGCGCAGTTTGGCCAGGTGATAGCTGAGATTGGTCTTGGAGCCGAGGTCGAGGAACCGGCTGCAGTTCAGCGGCACGCCTTCCTTGCTGGCGAGATAGCGCACGATGGCGAGCCGGGTCGGGTCGCCAAGCACGCCGAGCACAACCGGCAGGCTGATCTGGTCTGTATTGGGGTGCGGCAAAGTCATGGCCCGAAACTAAGCACAGTCGGTGGCGATTTCAACGCGTCCATGTTTCGCGGGCATGCACAGTCCGCTTCGCGATTGGCCCAATGGCTGTCCTGACACAGGGCTGTCAGCAGGCTTCAGCTATTTTCGTCTGGCTTCATTGACATCACGCTCTGTTATGTCCAATTGTTCAATAAGTTTTGAACTAAGGACACGCCCTATGGACAAGCGCCTCTTCTGGCTTGCGCTCGGATCGTTCACGATCTCGACCGAAGGCTTCGTCATCTCCAGCCTGCTGCCTGACATCGCCACCGACGCCCGCATTTCCATTCCGCTCGCCGGCACGCTGATCACCGCCTTCGCGCTGGCTTACGCCATCGGCACGCCGATCCTGGCAACGCTGACCGGCGAATGGGACCGGCGCCGCGTCATCTTGTGGACGCTGGCGTTCTTCGTCATCGGCAATGTGGTGGCGGCGCTGAGCTCGTCCTTCGAGCTGCTGCTCATTGCCCGCATCATCATGGCGCTGTCGTCAGGCCTGTTTGCCGCGACCGCTCAAGGCACGGCGGTGGCGCTGGTCGATGACCACCACCGGGCGCGGGCCATTGCAGTCGTCGTCGGCGGAACCACGGTGGCGGTTGCGCTGGGTGCACCGCTCGGCGCGCTGGTTGCCACGATAGCCGGCTGGCGCGGGACCTTCTTTGCCATTGCCGGGCTCGGCGCGCTGGTCGGCGCCATCCTGTGGTACCGGCTGCCGCGCGGAATTGTCGGCACCAAGCTGCCGCTCAGGCGGCGGCTGGCTGCGGCGCTGCGCCCCGGCGTCATGCCGATCCTGCTGACCACCGCTCTTGCCCTGATCGGCGCCTTCTCGGTGTTTTCCTATATCGCGCCGCTGGCCATCCAGAGCGGCGGCCTCAGCCCGATTGCGCTGCCCGGCATGCTGCTCGCCTTCGGTGTCGGCGCCGTCATCGGCAACATAGCCGGCGGCCAGGCGGCCGACCGTTTTGGTGCGACGCGCACCGTCGGCTGGTCTCTGGCGCTGAGCGCCGTCATGCTGGTGATGCTCTCGGTCATCCCGACCTTCCTGCCGCAGCATCTCGCCGGGCCGGCATTGATGGCCATGATGGTGCCGTGGGGCATGGTCGGCTGGGCATTTCCGCCGGCGCAGGCCAGCCGCATCATCAAGCTGGCGCCCGACGCCGCCCCGATCGTGCTGTCGCTCAACGCTTCGGCCCTCTATCTCGGCGTGGCGCTGGGTGCTGTGGTCGGCGGCGCCGTGCTGCGCTACGGCGTGCCGGCCGATCTCGGCCTGGTCGCCGCCATCTTCCCGCTGATCGGGCTTGGCGTGGTGCTGGCCGGCCGCTGGGCGGCCCGGCCGGTCGCCATGCCGGCCGAATAGATCTTTGCAAAGGACCGGCGGCCGCTCTTTCAGCTTGAAGGGGCGGCCGCCGGCACGTCGTACTCCAGCGCCGCGACTTCATCCAGCATAGCGCGCAGATCTGCCGCTCGCTGCTGGCCGACCAGCGCCTCGAAGCGCTGCTGGGCAATGGTCCACAATTTCGTCGTCTCCTCGAGCTTGGCCTGGCCTTGCGGCGTCAGCCGCACCCGCTTGACGCGGCGGTCGTCCTTGTCGGCGAAGGTGTCGACATAGCCGTCGCGGATCAGCGGCTTCAGCGTATGGCCGAGCGCCGAGAGATCCATGACCATCGCTTCGGCTATCGTGCCCATCGCCGGCTCGTTGCTGACATGGATCTGATAGAGCAGACCGTACTGCGTGCCCTTCAGACCCGAAAGCGAGATTACATCGTCATAGAAGCGGCCGAGCTTGCGCGCGGCGCGCCGCAGCGTGGCGTTGTTGCAAAGGCTAAATCCCGGCAGCGCGGTCTTGCTCATCACGACTCCTTGCCGGCAAAACCGCTGCCGGCCTGTCGCAGAAATAGTTTCTGCCGCCTCCGTTGACAAGATGGTGGTATATGCCTACTTCCGGAAAGTGGTACATGCCACTAATTGGAAATCAGGGCGAGGCGAGTTCATCGACCTGTCTCGCCGGGCAAAAAAGGAACAGGACAATGAGTGGACAGGACAACAAGGGTACCGCAGTCGTCACCGGCGCATCGGCCGGCATCGGCGCGGTCTATGCCGACCGGCTGGCCGGGCAGGGCTACGATCTGGTGCTGGTGGCGCGGCGCGCCGACCGGCTGGAGGAACTGGCTGAAAAGCTGCGTTATGCCTACAAGCGCAAGGTCAGCGTGATATCAGCCGATCTTGCCGACGACAATGATGTGCGCCGCGTCGAGCAGGCGATCGCAGCCGACGACAGCGTCACGCTGCTGGTCAACAATGCCGGCATTGGTGGCCAGGCCGTGGTGGCAACGGCCGACGCCGACGAGGCCGAGCGCATGATCAAGGTCAACGTCATCGCCTTGACCCGCCTGACCCGCGCCGTTCTGCCGGGGCTTCTTGCGCGCAACCGCGGCGCCATCGTCAACATCGCCTCCGTGCTCGCCTATGATACCTCGTTCGGCGGCATCTACAGCGGCACCAAGGCCTACGTCGTCAACTTCACCGAGGCGCTGCACCGCGAAGTCGCCGGCACCAATGTGAAGGTGCAGGCGGTGCTGCCGGGCGCGACCCGCACCGATTTCTGGGAGCTTGCCGGCGGCGACATCGACAATCTGCCGAAGGAGATCATCATGTCCGCCGACGATATGGTCGATGCCGCGCTTGTGGGCCTATCCAGGGGCGAAGCCGTCACCGTGCCGGCACTTGCCGACACAGCCAAGCTGGACACGTTCCTCGGGGCAAGGCAAGTCTTCTACGGCAACCTGCACGCCGACAAGCCGGCTGCCCGCTACGCGGCCTGAGGAGAGAGCTGGTTCGCTTCGCGGACCAGGACCCCACCCCGCTCACTACCTTCGCGACCCTCCCCACCAGGGGGAGGGTAAAGTGCGCGCTCCCCTACCTCCCCCTTGTGGGGAGGTCGGACCGCAGGTCCGGGTGGGGGTACTGGCGCCGACCTCTGCGTTTACGCTCCCCGCCACATCGGAATGATCGACGCAGCCAGCACCAGCGCCAGCACGATGTTGAGCGCGCGCCATTGCCATTCGGTCTTGAGCAGCCGTGCCAGCACCATGCCCGCGACGCACCAGATCGACAGCGAGACGGCTGCAGTGAGGCCGAACGTCGAGCCGAGCAGCAGCGCGAGTTGTCCCGGCCCGTCGGCAAGGGCTGCGAACGAGGCCGCCGCCCCCAGTCCCATCGCCCAGCCCTTCGGGTTCATCCATTGAATGCCGGCGCCGCCGAAGAAGCTGTTGGGTTTTGCCATCGCCACATCGAGATTGGGCGGCCCGGCGCGGCCGATCTTGATTGCCAGCCAGATGAGATAGAGCGAGCCGATGATTTTCATCGCCAGTTGCAGCGAAGGCATGGCCAGCAGCAGACCGGCGAGCCCGGCGGCGGCAGCAGCGGTCACGGTGGCGAGACCGGCGGCGCTGCCGACCAATAGGGGAACGGAACGGCGAAAACCGAACTGTGCACCTGAGGCAGTCGACAGGGTGGTGGCGATGCCGGGCGTGACGGTGGCCACGAAGGCAAACAGGATGAGCGGAAAGATGGGCTGCAACATGAGGCGTCCTCCATCGAAGGCCCTACGGTAGACTTCTGCATACTTCAGTAAATGCAATGTTTGCGATGGTTGGCATTAGCAGATATAATGCCAGCCATGATCCGTAACCTCGACACAGCGCTGATCCGCACCTTCGTCACTGTCGCCGACAAGGCCAGCATGACGGCGGCGGCGAACGCGCTGCATCTGACGCAAGGCGCCGTCAGCCAGCAGATCAAAAGGCTGGAGGAGGCGCTGGGCTGCAGCCTGTTCGAGCGCGACCGGCGTGGCTTGCGGCTGACGCGGCTCGGCGAGCGGCTGTTCGGCAAGGCAAAGCGGTTGCTTGGCCTCAATGACGAGATCTGGGCCGAGATGGCGGGCACCGAGGTCGCCGGCCAGGTGCGGCTCGGTGTTCCCTATGACCTTGTCGGCACCTTGCTGGCGCCGGTGCTGAAGGCCTATGCCGAGACCTATCCGCAGGTCGAGATTTCACTGCTCTGTGCAGCTTCGCCGGACCTTGCTGCTGCCCTTGCGGCCGGCACCATCGATCTTGCCGTTATCGAGGAGCGGGTCGGCCCGTCCGCCGGTGAGTGCCTGGCCATTGACCGGCTGGTCTGGGTCGGGGCCAAGGGCGGCGTCGCCCGCGCCAAGCGGCCGCTGCCGGTGTCGATCGTCGCCGACACCTGCGCCTTCCGCCCGGTGGTGCTGTCGGCGCTGAACGAGCACGGGCTGGAATGGCGCACCGTGTTCGAGAACGGCAACATCGACGCGACGACCGCGACAGTGCGCTCCGACCTTGCCGTCACCGCCTGGCTGGCCTCCACCGTGCCTGCCGATCTTGACATCCTGGCTTTTGATGCCGGGCTGCCGCCGCTGCCGAATTTTTCCATCAATCTGCATTTGCCGAGGTTTGGCGCGGCGCCTGCCGCGCAGGAGTTCGCGCGGTATATCCGGGATGGGCTGGAACGGCGGGCTGTGGCGGCTTGACAGAACTTGCATTTCCTCTCCCCCGTCGATCGGGGGAGAGGAAGGTGCCAAGCCTGTCCCTGTTACTTCCAGTTCTTACGCCGCTCGAGCTCGGCCTCTGACGGCTTCTGCGTAGCGAACGACCCGACCTTGACCTCACCCCCGCGTTCGTAGGTCGCCATGATGACGCCTGTGGTAGTGGCCTGCGACTTGACCAGCTTGAAAGCGGCGGGCATCGCACCACCATCGAACAGCCGCTTGCCCTTGCCCAGCAGCAGCGGGAAGATCATCAACCGGATCTCGTCGATCAGCCCGTTGGCCAGCAAAGTCTGGATCAGCTCGCTCGAACCCTGGATGAGCAGGTCAGGCCCATCTTCCTTCTTGAGGCGGCGCAACGCCGCGACGATATCTTCTCCAAGCCATTGCGTATTTTCCCAGGTGAGCGAATCCGGCCGATGCGTCGCCACATATTTAGTCGCAGGGTTGAAGGCATCTCCGATGGCATCTTTCTGATACGGCCAGTAAGCGGCGAAGATGTCGTAGGTTCTGCGGCCGAGCAGCAGGGCGAAGGGTTTGGAGAACAATTCCTCCATGGCCACCCCCGCCACCTCGTCGAAGTAGTGGAACGTCCAGCCGCCGAATTCGAAGCCGCCAACCGGGTCTTCTTCCGGGCCGCCTGGCGCCTGCATGACGCCGTCGAGGCTGACGAAGGTGGAAGCGATGATCTTTCGCATTGGATTTTCCTTTTCCAGGATCCGCGCCGTCAGGGCCGGATTTCGATCTAAGGACGGACAGGCCGGCGGCCGCCCGACAGGCGTTGGCAAAAAAACGCTGCCGGCCGACAAGGGTACCTACCGCCGTCGCCCGCCGCCAAGCGCGTGCGACGAAAACCAGACATCGCCGATGATGGCGGTGGCGGTCCGGTCCGGCGCCCTGTCTGATGTCAGCCAGATCGAACGGCTGCGCGCCGCCTTCTGGAGGTCGGGGATTTTGGCCGCCGAACCGGCCGCCGAGGCGCCGACGCAGGGGATGAACCACGAGCGCATGAAGGGGTCGCAGGCAAAGCCCTTGTCGTTGCGGGTTACCACCACGGCCAGGCCGACGCCCTGGGACGGACGCCAGGGAAAGATCATGCGGCCGCCCGCTTTCAGCGCCCGAAGCCAAGGACACGGCGGTGCGACGACACCGGCATTGACATAGATGATGTCGGACGGCGGCAGATCGCCGGTGACGGCATCGCCGTGGACGACGCTTACATTGCCGTAGGTCTCGAGATTCTTTGTTGCTCTGGCAGCAAGATCTGCCTCTATTTCGAAGGCGGTCACCGGGCCGGGCGCAACCAGCCGCGCCAGCAAGGCGGTGTAGTAGCCTGTGCCGGCGCCGATATGGGTGACGGCCTCATCCGGTCTGGGGGCGATCCTGCCGATCCACATGGCGTGCAGGGAGGGTTCGCCATTGTTGATGCCCTTGTCGGCATCGAGCGCCACCAGCACGTCCTGATAGATGTGAACAGGATCGGCGCTCGGCGTCATGATCTTGCCGTTGCCGGTGGTGAGCGCCCTGCCGGCGACTACCGCCCAGGGTCCGGGACCGAGAAAGGCCTCGCGCGGAACGGTGGCGAACGCCTCTTCGAGGCGCGGATCGGCCGAGCCGGCATTGGCCGCCATCAGCTGCGCGTAAAATTTCCTGGCGTCTTCGACACTTGTCATGATGGCCGGTAAGATAGCGCAAGCCGCCGGTTTGTCGCCGTCTTGAGCAATTCCAGGAAAAGTGTGAGGCGGCTTTCCGCCCGGAATTGCGTCAAAACAAGAGATAGAGCAGTTCGCCGTTTCGGCGAAACGGCGAACTGCTCAAGAAGAAACTCAGCCGACGCCGAAGACGGTGTCGTAGAGCAGCTTGAAGTTGAGCACCAGGATGACCGCCGCGACGACCCAGGCGAGGACCGCCACGCCGCGGGGAATGGCAAGGTTGCCCATCTTCTTCTTGTCGGAGACGAACTGCACCAGCGGGATGACTGCGAAGGGCAGCTGCATCGACAGTACCACCTGGCTGAAGACCAGCAACTGGCCGGTGCCCTTTTCGCCATAGAGCGCGGTGACGACCACCACCGGGACGATGGCGATGCCGCGCGTCAGCAGCCGGCGCGCCCATTGCGGAATGCGCAGGCGCAAAAAGCCTTCCATGACGATCTGGCCGGCAAGCGTTGCCGTAACCGTCGAGTTGAGGCCGGAGGCCAGCAGCGCCACCGCAAACAGGATCGAGGCGATGCCGAGGCCAAGCAGCGGAGACAAGAGCTCGAAGGCTTGGCCGATCTCGGCGACATCCTGATGGCCGGTGCCATGGAAGGCCACCGCCGAGACGATCAGGATCGAGGCGTTGACGAACAGCGCCAGGACGAGCGCGATGGTCGAGTCGGTCGTCGCCCATTTGATGGCGTCGCGCTTGCCTTTTTCGGTCCGTTCATAGGCGCGTGTCTGTACGATCGAGGAGTGCAGGTAGAGATTGTGCGGCATCACCGTGGCGCCGATGATGCCGATGGCGATGTAGAGCATCGCCGGATTGGTGACGATCTCCGTCGACGGCACGAACATCGAATGCAGGATCGAGCCGACCGGAGGGGCAGCGGCAAAGATCTGGATGGCGAAACAGCCGAAGATGATGATCAGAAGCGCGATGACGAAGGCTTCGAGATAGCGGAAACCCTTGTTCATCAAGAGCAGCACGATGAAGGCGTCGAGCGCCGTCAGCAACGCGCCGCCGATCAGCGGAATGCCGAACAGAAGCTGCAGCGCGATCGCCGTGCCGATCACCTCGGCGAGGTCGCAGGCGATGATGGCGAGTTCGCAGGCGATCCACAGCACGAAACTGACGGGACGCGGATAATAGGCGCGGCAGGCCTGGGCGAGGTCGCGGCCGGTGGCGATGCCAAGCCGGGCGGCAAGCGCCTGCAGCAGGATCGCCATCAGGTTGGACAGCATGATGATGAACAATAGCGTGTAGCCGAACTGGGCGCCGCCGGCGAGGTCGGTGGCCCAGTTGCCCGGATCCATATAGCCGACCGAGACCATGTAGCCCGGTCCCATGAAGGCGAACAGGCGACGGAACCAGACGCCGGACTGCGGCACCGCGATCGTGGAGTTCACCTCGCGCAGGCTGGGAGGATTGTCCTCCGGTCTGTCAAATCGCCAGGATGATCCCAAGGTAGCGTCAGCTTCGGACATGGAGGGCTTTCCACTGGGTGGATCGGTTGACGTCATCCTATCTATGCCAGGGCTCAACATTATGCAATAGGCTATATTTCATTGTATGTGCTTCCTGTTGCGCCGACCGGCAGGCCGGCAGGGGATCGCAAACGCCGGTTGCGCCTGCCATGGAATGGAAATAAACGGCTGGAACAGTTAAGCCCGTGCTATGAATGGCAAAGGGCGATTGCTTTGCCCAAAGCCGATTCTTGTCAAAAGATAGGAAGGAGCGCGTGTTGGCGCTGAAGCACAGACCGGTTGGACGCGAGGAGCCGCTGCCGGACGCCGAGATTCATTCGAAAGGGTTCCGGCAGCAGCGCGAAGCGCGCCGCGGCGCGCTGGTCGAGGATTATGTCGAGCTGATCGCCGACCTGATCGAGGACGGCAATGAGGCGCGTCAGGTCGATATTGCTGCGCGGCTGGGTGTCGCCCAGCCGACGGTGGCCAAGATGCTGACCAGGCTGTGCGCCGACGGGCTCGTTTCCAGAAAACCCTATCGCGGTGTGTTCCTGACCGACGCCGGGCGCAAGGTGGCGGAAGAGAGCCGCATCCGCCACCAGACGGTAGAAGCGTTTTTGCGTTCGCTCGGTGTCAGCGCCGAGACGGCGCGCATCGATGCCGAGGGCATCGAGCATCATGTCAGCGCCGAGACGCTGGAAGCCTTTCGCAAGGCGATGATCGCGCCGCGCTGAGGGGTGCCGGGGCCGCACCACTGGAACCTCCGCACGTCAGGCTCGTTGCTCCTGACGTTGCGCGTGATTGTTGCGCGCCAAGGAGGAAAACATGGGCGTCGAACAGGCACCGACCGCGAAGGGCAAGCAGGCGGCCGAGGGTTTGAGGCAGGCAGCGGCAAAGGACGAACGCAAGACCGAGGTCGAAACCGGCCATGCGCTGAAAAAGGGCGCCGCGCGTTTCGAGGAACGCTCCAAAAGCTCGGACGGCAAAAGCGCCGGCACCAAGCAGAAGATCTGATTCTGTTCGCAAGCGGCAACCTGCCGCTCATTCCTCGGTGTCCTGCACCCAACTGCGCGGATGGCCGTCGACGCGGAACTGGAATATGAAATAGGGCGGAATGCAGGAGCCCTTGCCAGGCTTGGCTGCGGCCAGATCGTCGTAGCCGGCGGTGCAGATATAGTCCTCGCGGCAGGGATGCGCCTTGTCGCAGGCGCGCAGGCCGGCGGTCTTGGTGAATTCCTTGGTGCAGAATTTGTGGTCCTTGCCCGACGCGATGCAGTCGTTGAAACCGGTCTTGGCCAGGCGGCCGCAAGTCGCCTCGTCGGGAAGCTTGTCGCAGCTTGCCTTGCGCAGCATGCCCCCGGGAAAGCCACCGGTCTTCTGCTCGGGGTTGTCATAGCGTTGGCGCGCCGCGCCATAGCCGGCGAGCTTGATTACCGGTTTCTTGTCGCGCGCCGGATCGATGGCGCAGGCTTTTGCGGTGGCCGGCGACAGGCGGCAATATTTGTCGCTGCCCCAGCTCGACATCTTGATCTCGCCGAACTCGACGGGGTCGCCGACTGCGGTGGCCGCCTCGCTGACGCAGGTGCCGAAGCCCGGATGGATGTCGCTTTCATGGACGCCGGCGCAGCGCAGGCTTTCGCCGCAGTTCCAGTCCTTGAAGCTGGCATCCTTGCCGCTGTAGCAGATCGAGCCCCAGCCATTGTAGAGATCGGTGCCTTTCAGCGCTTCGGCGAGTTTGGCGTCCGGACGGGCGGCGAAGCCGCGTGAGAAATCCGGATGGCCGCCGGCGGCGAAGTCCTCGACGATGGCGCGGCGGCGCGGCAGGTCGGCGAAGAACACCGCCGAGCCGGGGACGAAGACGGCGTTGCGGCGCGGCTCGCTGGCCGGATCGGCGCCGGTGTAATGGAAGCCGGCAATGCCGTGCGTCTGGTGGCAGCCGGTGCAGGTCATTTCGTTGAGACGCAGATTGAAGCCGGCCACCGATTTCACGCTGCGCAGCTCGTTGCCCTTGGCGACATAGTCCTGCAGTGCCTTGTCGATGTCGGCATCATCGAGCAGCCCATAGGCGATATTGTTTTGCGACCTGGCCATGCCGCCGGGTGCGACCGAGACGGCGCTGGTCGCCAGGAATTTGTCGTCGATGACCAGCCGGCCGCGATCGAGGTCGTAGAGGTTGCGGTCGGTGAGCAGCCATTTGGCGAAGGCCGGCCGGTCGGCCAGAACCACTTTCCGGTCGATCTGGTTCTCCATCTTCGATTCCTGGAAGGTGGACGTCGTTGGGTCCCATTTGAAAATCTTGAGGAGATATTCGGCGTGGCCACCGAAGTCGCGGCGGCTCGAGGCCGACAGCCGGAGAACCTGCATGTTCAGCTCAAGTCGCATGATCTGCGACGAATTCAGCATGGCGTTGGAGAGCGGCCCTTCGTCGGAGCGCAGCCAGGCTGCCAGTTGCTCGGGCGCAAGGTTCTTCTGGCCGGCGGCGAGCCAGCGCTTGGCGATTTCGGCACAGGAAACGGCGGTGGCGCTTGGACGGTCTCTCGAAGCGCGGGCGTGAGCCTCACCGGGCCTGGCGTTGAAGACCAGACTCATGGTCAGCGGCAGCCGCGACGAGATGCGTTGCGCTGTCTTTCCATTCGCCGGCTTTTCCGCGACCGAATAGTGGAAGCGGTAGATCAGCCTGATCTCGCCGCATTCGGTGTGGCCGAGATAGCCGCGGTCCATGCGGTTGACGACGCCGGTCAGGTCGAGCGTCGAACCGTCATCGTCGATGTATTTCGGGTTGAATTTCTGGCTGGGGTCCCTCGTCTTCGCCAGCGCGGCGACATAGGGATCGGGGCTATTGGTAGGCTCATCGGCGATCTCCTGCTTGACGGCGTTGCGCACCGGGGTCAGCGCGCGCACCGAAAACAGGCCGCGATTGTCGACCTCGCGCGTGAGACCCAGCGCCGGGCCGAGCAGGCGGCTGATCGAGAGGCCGCCACGCTCAAGCGCCTGCAATGTCTCGGGATCGGTCACGGCGACGCTGGAATCGAGCGTCACGGCGCGCGCCGGCAACGGGCCGAGGCATAGCACCACCGCCAGCAGCAGAAATCGACCGATCGTCCGCAAGTCCCGACACCCCCGTTCGAACCGGATGCTACAGCGCGCATGCCGCCTCGACCAGAGTGCGAACGCGATGCCGCTGCCACGAAAAATACTGTGACTTGGCGCAACCATTGCGATAATTGTCTGTTGGGTCGGACTGGGCCACGACATCGGCCAGGCCAGCCGAAAATTTGCATACGGGGAGTTGCCATGCTCTGGAAGGGCCGCCGTCAGAGTGACAATGTCGAGGACGAGCGCAGCGACAGCGGCGGCGGTGGTGGTTTGGGCGGCGGCAGCCCTGGCCAGTTCCGCATCCCGATCGGCGGCCGCACCGGCGGCGGCGGCAGCATATTGCTGGTCGTCCTCGTGGTGCTGGCCGGATGGTATTTCGGCTTCGACCCGTCGCAGATCCTGGGCAGCGGCGACGGCGGCGGCGTGCTGCCGGGTGGCGGTGGCCAGATTACCGACAACAGCGGCGGCCAGGACGACGGCGCCGGCACGCCTGCTTCCGACGAGATGAAGCAGTTCGTGGCGACCGTGCTGGCCGAGACCGAAGAGACCTGGACCGGCATCTTCCAGTCGCAGGGCCTGAAATACGAGGACCCGAAGCTTGTGCTGTTCAGCGGCCAGATCCGCTCGGCCTGCGGCTCCGCCTCGACGGCAGCCGGACCGTTCTATTGTCCCGGCGACCACAAGGTCTACCTCGACACCACCTTCTTCCAGCAGCTCGACCAGCAGTTCGGCGCCTCGGGGGATTTCGCCCAGGCATATGTGATCGCCCATGAAGTCGGTCACCATGTGCAGAACCTCACCGGCATCCTGCCCAAGTTCAACCAGATGCGGCAGTCGATGGGTGAGGCGGAAGCCAACCAGATGTCGGTGCGCATCGAGCTGCAGGCCGACTGCTTCGCCGGCGTTTGGGCGCATTTCACCGCGCAGAAGGGCATTCTGGAACAGGGCGACATCGAAGAGGCGCTCAACGCCGCCAAGCAGATCGGCGACGATACGCTGCAGAAGAAGATGCAGGGCTATGTCGTTCCGGAAAGCTTCAACCACGGGACGTCGCAGCAAAGGCAGAGCTGGCTGGCGCGCGGCTACAAGAGCGGCAAGCTGTCGGATTGCAACACGCTGACCGGTCCGGTTTGAGGCGCTCGCAAGTTCCAGCCGACCGCGGTCCAAAGCGCATCCGTCGGCGGGCCGATTCACCACCGGCAACAGATGTCAGGAGGAGAACGCCTGAGGCGTTCTCCTATTGTTCCAAAGTGGCGCCTCGCCTATAACGGGCGCCCGCCCAAGGGCGGTCTCAGGGAGCAGACGCCATCATGATCAACCCCAAAACCGCCAGGCGGGGCCTTGCGCTCGTCTTCACCACGCTGCTGCTCGACATTATCGGCTTCGGCATGATCATGCCGGTGTTGCCGGCCTTTCTCAGGGAGCTTTCCGGCGTCGGCATCAGCGAAGCGGCGATCGAAGGCGGCTGGCTGTTCTTCGTCTATGCGGCGATGCAGTTCTTCTTCGCGCCAATCATGGGTGGATTGAGCGACCGCTTCGGGCGGCGGCCGATCCTGCTTGCCTCGGTGCTTACATTCTCGATCGACAATCTGATCTGCGCCATCGCCTGGTCCTATCCGATGCTGTTCATCGGCCGCGTGCTGGCCGGCATTTCGGGCGCCAGCTATTCGACGACGTCGGCCTTCATTGCCGACATCTCGAACGATGACAACCGGGCGAAGAATTTCGGTCTGCTCGGCATCGCCTTCGGCGTCGGCTTCGTCATTGGGCCGGTGCTGGGCGGGCTGCTCGGCACGTTCGGGCCGCGAGTGCCGTTTTACTTTGCCGCCGGGCTTGCCTTCGTGAACTTCCTCATCGCCATGTTCTTCCTGCCTGAAACGCTCGATGAAAAGCACCGCCGCCGCTTCGAGTGGAAACGCGCCAACCCGGTCGGCACGCTGCTGCAGATGCGCCAATATCAGGGCATCGGCTGGATCGGGCTCGCCTTCTTCCTAATGACGCTCGGCCACATGATGTATCCGGCGGTGTGGTCGTTCGTGTCCAATTATCGTTATGGCTGGAGCGAGCAGCAGATCGGCTTCTCGCTCGGCGCCTTCGGCCTGTGTGGGGCGATCGTCATGGCGACGGTGCTGCCGCGCGTGATCCCCAAACTTGGCGAATGGAGGACGGCGGTCATCGGCCTGACATTCACGGCGGCCAGCGCCTTCGGCTACGCCTTCGCCTCGCAAGGCTGGATGATTTATGCGGTGATCGTCGTCGGCTGCCTGGAAGCACTGGCCGATCCGCCGCTGAGAAGCCTTGCCGCCGCCAAGGTGCCGCCGTCGGCGCAAGGCGAATTGCAGGGCGCGATGACGTCGATCTTCTCGATCACCTCGATCATCACGCCGCTGCTCTACACCGCGATCTTTTCCTGGTTCACCGGACCGAATGCGCCCGTGGTGTTCGGCGGCGCGCCCTATCTGGTTGGCGCGTGCTTCCTGACGCTTGCGGTCATTGTCTTTGTGACGAAAGTTGCGAGGCCGACGGCGGTGAGAAGCGTTGCCACCGGCGCTGCGGAAGACGGAGCCCAGATATGAGCCATGACAGCCGCATAGAGCTGACCAAGGACGGAGTGTCGCTGTCGCGGCTGGTGTTCGGCGCCTGGCGCCTGCTCGACAACGCCGCGCGCCCGGACGCCGACCAGATCGCGCGGCTGATCGGCACTGCGGTCGATCTCGGCCTGACCAGCTTCGACCATGCCGATATTTACGGGCATTACCAGGTGGAAGCTGCCTTTGGCGCCGGCTTGTCGCGCTGGAAGGGCAAACGCGACAGCATCGAGCTGATCTCGAAATGCGACATCATGCTGGCATCGGCCAACCGGCCTCAGAACCGGCTGAAGCATTACGACACCAGTGCGGCCCACATTGCCGCCTCAGTCGACCGTTCGCTCGCCAATCTCGGCACCGACTATCTCGACCTGTTGCTGCTGCACCGGCCGGATCCGCTGATGGATGCCGACGAGACGGCGGCGGCCCTTGCCGGGCTGGCCAAGTCGGGCAAGGTGAGAGCGGTCGGGGTCTCCAATTTCACGCCGTCGCAGTTCGACCTTCTGGCTTCGCGGCTGCCGTTTGCCTTGGCCACCAACCAGATCGAGATGTCGGTGCTGAAGACCAATGCGCTGATGGATGGCAGCCTCGATCACGCGCAACGCCTCGGCTATGCGCCGATGATCTGGTCGCCGCTCGGCGGCGGCTTGCTGTTCACCGGCAAGGAAGGGCGCGAGGCGCGGGTCAGGGCGGCAATCGCGGCGGTGGCTGCCGAGATCGGCGCCGGCGATCTCGCCGCCGTCGCCATCGCCTGGTTGCTGCGCCATCCGGCCCGGCTGGTGCCGGTGCTGGGCACGATGAAGCCCGAGCGGCTGGCCGCCATGGTCAAGGCACTCGATATCGCGCTCGACCGCCAGCAATGGTTCGCCATTTTGGAAGCCAGCGAAGGCCGGCCGGTGGCATAAGGTTACCCAGGCGCGAACTTCGAACCCGCCATAGGTGTGTGCTTCGTCCGTTAATGCGGCGCGCAAGCGAAGCGATGAGGGGGGCTTGGGCTCAGGGGATGCCGTCGGCGCTCTCGAAGCCTTCGTCGCTTCGCGCCGTCACAAACAGACCGGTTGACCGGTTTATTCCATTGACCCAAGACAAGGGCAATCGCGCCGCGTTTGTAACTCCGGCTATTCGGAGCATCACGATCTGGGCAACGGCTAGACGAAGACCTGTAAAATCAAACCCGTTCGGCCAGCAGTTCCTCGCCGCGCTTTTCGCGGAT
Organism: Mesorhizobium sp. M0062; assembly: GCF_040323125.1. NCBI lineage: Bacteria > Pseudomonadati > Pseudomonadota > Alphaproteobacteria > Hyphomicrobiales > Phyllobacteriaceae > Mesorhizobium > Mesorhizobium sp. M0062. Next base: position 69,954 of record NZ_JAMYUO010000002.1, on the reverse strand, counting down.
CAGGTTGACGAAGCGGCGGAACAGATAGTGCGAATCCTGCGGGCCGGGCGAAGCCTCGGGGTGGTGCTGGACCGAGAACACCGGACGTCCGGTCAGCGCGATGCCGCAGTTGGAGCCGTCGAACAGCGAGACATGGGTTTCCTCGACGCCCTCGGGCAAGGAGTCGGCATCGACGGCAAAGCCGTGGTTCATCGAGACGATCTCGACCTTGCCGGTGGTATGATCCTTGACCGGGTGGTTGGCGCCGTGATGACCCTGGTGCATCTTGGCGGTCTTGCCGCCGAGCGCCAGGGCCAGCATCTGGTGGCCGAGGCAGATGCCGAACACCGGAATATCGGTCTTGAGCAGGTCCTGGATGACCGGCACCGCGTAGTCGCCGGTGGCTTCCGGGTCGCCGGGGCCGTTGGAGAGGAAGATGCCGTCGGGCTGCATGGCCAGGATCTCTTCCGAGCCGGTGCCGGCCGGAACCACGGTGACCTTGGCGCCGAGGCCGGAAAGCAGGCGAAGGATGTTACGCTTGACGCCGTAGTCGATGGCGACGACGTGCATCGACGGCTCGGCCTGTTCGCCAAAGCCTTCGTTCCACACCCAGGGAGTTTCACGCCAGACCGAGGACTGGCCGGAGGTGACTTCCTTGGCGAGGTCAAGCCCGATCAGGCCCGACCAGGCGGCGGCCCGCCGCTTCAAATCGTCGAGGTCGAAGATGCCGTCGGGCGCGTGCGCAATGACGGCATTGGGCATGCCCTTTTCGCGGATCAGCGCGGTCAGCGCCCGGGTGTCGATGCCCGACAGCGCGACGATGCCGCGCTTCTTCAGCCACTGGTCCAGCCCGGTGCCGGCGCGGTAGTTGGACGGGTTGGTGACATCGGCCTTGAACACCGCGCCAACGGCGCCGGCACGGGCGACCGGGTTCAAGTCCTCGATGTCCTCGTCATTGGTGCCGATGTTGCCGATATGCGGGAAGGTGAAGGTGACGATCTGGCCGGCATAGGATGGGTCGGTGAGAATTTCCTGGTAGCCGGTGAGCGCGGTGTTGAAGCAGACTTCGGCAACGGCGGAACCGGTGGCGCCGAGGCCGCGACCCTCGATGACGGTGCCGTCGGCCAGCACCAGGACGGCGGTCGGCTTTTCGGTTGCCCAAGGCGGGGTCAGTTCGGGGGTCATCTCGGCCATGGCGACGCTCCTGTCACGCTGCGCGCTTCGATGGCGGGCCATCTGCGCAGCAAACGGCGCGGCCGATCTCTCGAGCCTGCGCGCATCAATTCTTTGTCTTGTGCAAGGCCGAGTACATAGGGGAAGGCGCCAGAGCGGTCAATGATGCCCGTGCCAAAAACGGCGAGCATTTGTTTCGCCGAACGATATCAGGGCTTTGGCGCGTTTGCTTTGCGGATGGGCCGCGGTTATTGTCCGCGCCGTTCGAAGGAGAAAGCATCATGCGCGCAAAAATCGCCGAATCCCTGAAAAGCGCGATGAAGGCGCAGGACAAGCACCGGCTGCCGACGCTCAGGCTGATCCAGGCCGCCATCCACGACCGCGACATCGCCAATCGCGGCTCGACCAAGGACCCCGCCAGCGACGAGGAGATCCTGCAGATCCTGGCCAAGATGGTGAAGCAGCGCGAGGAATCGGCCAAGGCGTTCGAGGACGGCAAGCGCCCGGATCTGGCCGCACAGGAGCGTGGCGAGATGGAGATCATCCGCGGCTTCCTGCCGACGCAGCTGGATGACGCCGCCGTAACAGTTGCGGCGCGCGAGGCGATCGCTGCGACCGGTGCCGCCAGCCAAAAGGACATGGGCAAGGTGATCGCCGCGCTGAAGCAGAAATATGCCGGCCAGATGGATTTCGGCAAGGCCAGCGGCATCGTCAAAGGCCTGCTGCAGTAAGAGCCGACACCGCTTCAGTGGCGAAGGAGAGCAGGGGGCGGGACATCACCTCTGGGCAAGAAACGGTCCGCACCGGCTTAAGCGAGCCAAGCCTTGACCTGCCGGAGAGACCCACCATGATCGAGATCGTCAAACCCACGCTCGAACATCTGCCCTCCTACAAGGCGGCGCTCGAGCGTGGCTGGTCGCCGGACAATGTCCGGCTGATGGAAGCGACGCGCGAGCAACTTGCGGCGATCGACGAGGATCCTGCGGCGTTCCTTGCCAGCCTCGACGATCCCGAGGCCAAAGGAGGCCCGATTACCTTGCCTAATGGCACGAAAGTGCCGCGGCTGCCCGGCTTCCGGCGCTGGATCTGGGACGGCGAGGCCGCCGGCTCGATCGGCTTTCGCTGGCAGCCCGGTACGGCCGCACTGCCGTCGCATGTGCTCGGCCATATCGGCTATGCCGTGGCGCCGTGGAAGCGCGGACGAGGCTATGCGACCGAGGCGCTGCGGCTGATGCTGGACGAGGCGAGGGCTGTTGGTTTGCCATATGTCGAGCTCACCACTGACCTCGACAATCCGGCCTCGCAGAAGGTGGTGCTGGCCAATGGTGGCCGTGTGGTCGGTCCGTTCATCAAGGACGCCGCGTATGGCGGCGCCGAGAGTTTGTTGTTCCGGATCGATTTGTAGTCCGACGCTATTCGGCCGGTGCCGGCAGCGGCGGCGCTGCCCGGCTGCGCCCCTCCCAGATGTAGGAGGCAAGTGCCACCACCACCGCCACCAGCATGGCGGCAGCGCCCACAACCGGCAGGCTGCGATAGCCGTAGCCGGCATTGAGCATGGCAGCGCCCAGCGACGCGGCGAGCGCGATGCCGACATTGAAGCCGGAGGGGATGAGCGAGGAGGCGAGGTTGGAGGCGTCCGCCGTCCAGGCCAGGATGCGGGTCTGGATCGGCGTGCCGATGGCGAAGTTGAGGCCACCCCAGACGACGATGGCGATGACCATCGGCACGGGGTAGGGGCTGACGGCATAGATCACGCCCAACATCACCGCGTGCAGCGCAAGCATGGTGATCAGCGACGGCATCAGCTTCCAGTCGGAAAGCTTGCCGCCGAGAAAGACGCCGACGGTGGCGCCGACGCCGTTGAGCAGCAGCACCCAGGGGATCAGGCTCTCGTCGAGATGGGTCACCTCAAGCAGTGTCGGGGTGATGTAGGTGAACAGGCCGAACTGGCCGATCATCAACGTCAGCATCAGGATCAGCGAGGTCCAGACTTGCTGGCGCGCCAGCACGCGAACCTCGCTGCCAAGGCTGGTGGATGGGCTCGATGCGCCCGTTTTGCGCGGCAGGAGGGCGGCCATGGCGGCAAACGCCACCACGCCCAGCGCGCACATCACCCAGAAGGTGGCGCGCCAGCCCCAGAGATTGCCGATTGCGGTGCCGGCCGGCACGCCGATGACATTGGATACTGTGAGGCCGGAGAGGATCACAGCCACGGCCATGCCGCGCTTGTCCTCGGGCACGAGGCCGACCGCCACCACCATGGCGACGCCGAAATAGGCGCCGTGTGCGACGGCGACCGCAATGCGCAAGAGCAGCATCGAGGTAAAATCGGGCGCCAGCGCGCAAGCGGCCTGGCCGATGGTGAAGGCGACGGTCAGGCAAAGCAGCAGCGTCTTGCGGGAAATGCCCTTGGTGGCGAGCGCCAGCAATGGGCCGCCAACCGCGATGCCGCCGGCATAGCCGGAGACGAGGTAGCCGGAGGTCGGGATCGAAACGCCAAGGCCGTCGGCCACTTGCGGCAGCACGCCGGCAATGACGAATTCGGTGGTGCCGAAAGCGAAGGCGGCGATGAACAGGGCAATGAGCGGAAGCATGGCGCGGAAGCGATCCTTGAACGAGTTGGCCTCAAATCATGGATGGCGCTTGCCGGCAATGCAGAAATTTTTGCGGCCGGTTTAGGTTTTCTTGATCAGCTCGCCTTCAACCTGGAGCCGCCGAGCAGGCCGCGCTCTTCCAGCACCGGGTAGGCCATCGACGCCAGCAGCGAGTTGATCTGCTTCAGGTCGCGGATGGTGTCGAGGTGGATGGAGCTGGTCTCGACGCTCTTGGCGGTGCCGTCGCGCAGGCGCACGAAATGGCTGGCGCTGGTTTCCTTTTCGCGGTCGCGCAGCCGGTCCTTTTCCAGCACCAGCTGGCGGGCAGTCTCAGGGTCGCGCGACACCAGCACGTTGAAGGCAAGCCTGGCATTGGCCAGCACCGAGGTGTGAAAGGCGAGCAGCTCGCTCCAGCCCTCGGGCGTGAACTCCAGCCCGCGCTCGAACTTCTTCTTCACATGCACCAGCATGTTGCGCACGATGATGTCGCCGACCTGCTCAAGCTTGACGCAGGCGCCTATCAGCTCCTGGCAGCGCAGCGCCTCGTCCTCTGTGAGCGAGTTCCTGGTCAATTTGGCCAGATAGAGCTTGATCGCCGCGTGCTTCCTGTCGACGCGGTCGTCAAGGGCGGCCAGCGCCTTGATCTTGTCGCCGTCGGCGCTTTCATACAGCTCGATGATGCGCTTGAGCATGATCTCGACCGTCTCGCAGACGCGCACCACCTCGCGGGTGGCGTTGGCCAGCGCCTGGCTCGGAACGTCGAGCGCGCCGTCGTTGAGGGCGGAGAGTTCGACCACATCGAGCTCTGTAGCCGGCCCTGGCTTGGTGCCCATTGCGACGATCTTCTCAGAGGCACGATAGATCAGGCTGGCAAGCGGCAGGCCGGCGAGCAGGATCAGCACATTGAACAGTATGTGGGCGTTGACGATCTGGTCGGGCACGGTGGCGCCGAGGAAGGCGACCGGCGGCTTCAGCGTCATGAACAGGATCAGCATCACCAGCGAGCCCATGCCGCGCATCAACAGATTGCCGATCGGCACGACGCGCACGCCAGGTTCGGCACTTCGGGTGAGCAGCGGCGCGATGATCGACGAGCCGAGATTGACGCCGAGCACCAGCACGATGCCGAGTTCGGGCGGGATGAAGCCGCGGCCGGCCAGCGTCACCATCAAAAGAACGGCGGCGATCGAGGAATGGAACAACCAGGTGACAAGCGCGGCGAGCAGATAGGCGGTGACGTAGTCGCTGGAGAAATATTCGATGATGAGCGGCATCAGCGTGCTCTGCCGCAGAGGCTCCGAGGCCTGACCGATCATCTCCAGCGACAGTACCAAAAGGCCGATGCCGACCAGGATGCGGCCGAACTGGCGCCAGTCGCGCCGCTCGGTGGCCATGAACATGACCGTGCCGGCGACGAGGCAGATCGGCACCAGCAGCGTCAGATCGAAGGTCAAGAGCTTGACCACCAGCGCCGAGCCGATCTCGGCGCCGCGCACCGCCAATTGGCCCGACATGCCCGAGACGATGCCGGCGCCGGCGAAGGAGCCGACGAGAAGCGTGACGGCGGTCGAGCTCTGCAGTGCGATCGACAGGCCGCAGCCAGCCAGCACCGCCATGATCGGATTGCGCATGGTGGAGCGCAGCCGGTGACGCAGCACGTCGCCATAGGCGCGCTCGACGCCTGTCTTGACCATGCGGGTGGCAAACAGCATCAGCGCCACCGCGCCCGCCAGATGCAGCAGGACGACGGAGCCGCTCATTTCGAAACCCGCACGCAGACAGCTACCGCGACGCGGAGGGCGCGCAGTGCAGGGAGGAAAACGGGGCTGCGAATCATGGTCATGACAGTCTTGAACAATATCCGGAATATTTTAGCCGGGTAATAAAATCTTGTCGATTTCAAGAGCCGTCGCGGCGCGACAGGGCGTGTCGGAAAATGGACGGATGCGCAAATGGTTGCATGGCGGATCCCTGGTGATGGCAGCGGATCGTCCCGGTTTGCCGGACTCCCGGCAATCGCCTTTGCGATGATGTTCAAATATCCAGGATAAGCACCGGATTTCATTACGTAAATGTAATGCTAGTGTTCAGTTTCGGTTCATCCTTCGGGCGCTATTCCCTAGGCATCGACAACCAAGGAGCCCCGCTATGAAACGTATTGTTCTTTCCGCCCTCGCTTTCTCGATGCTGGCCGCCACTTCGCTTACCGGCCAGGCCGCACCGGTGAACGCACCGGTCGCACCGCAGTCGAATTACACGCAGGTCGACTGGCAGAGGCCCGGCAAGCATGTCGATATCAGGAAGCGCGTCGTGAAGAAGACGGTGGTCGTCAAGCGCAGCCATTGGCGCAATGGCCAGAAATATTCCAGCTGGAAGCGGCACCAGCCGATCCGCGATTATGGCCGCTATGGCCTGCATCGCCCCGGCCGCGGCCAGGAATGGATCCGCGTCGGCAACGACTATGTGCTGGTCAGCGTCCTGTCCGGCATCATCTTCGGCGCCATTGCCGCGCATTAAGCCCGGCCTCGCCGGCGCAATGCAGAGACTTGAAAGGAGGCGGCCCGAAAGGGCCGCCTTTCTTTTGGCTGTAGAAACCGGGCTTTTTGGCTGTGGAAACCGGGTATGGTCCGCAATAAGGGTCGTCGGATTCCGCGAGCATGATTATATGAGGGACAAACGAGTTCCCCAATGCGCTTTCCGCCCGCCTTTCTCGATGAGATACGCGACCGTGTGCCGATTTCATCGGTCATCGGCCAGCGCGTCGCATGGGACAGGAAGAAGACCAACGCCTCGCGCGGCGACTATTGGGCCTGTTGTCCGTTCCATGGCGAAAAGAGCCCCTCCTTCCACTGCGAGGACAAGAAGGGCCGCTATCACTGTTTCGGCTGTTCGGTGTCGGGCGATCATTTCAAGTTCCTGACCGAGCTCGACGGATTAAGCTTTCCCGAAGCGGTCGAGAAGATCGCCGACATGGCCGGCGTGCCGATGCCGGTGCGCGACGAGCGGGAAGAACAGCGTGAGAAGGAACGCGCCAGCCTGACCGATGTCATGGAGATGGCGACTGCCTTCTTCCAGGAGCGGCTGCAAGGACCGGAGGGTGCAAAAGCCCGCGCCTATCTCAGGGATCGCGGGCTGACGCCGGCGACGCAGCAATCGTTCCGGCTGGGCTTTGCGCCCGACAGCCGCAATGCGCTGAAGGAACATCTTGCCGCCAAGGGTGTGCCCAAGGCCGACATCGAGGCCTGCGGGCTGGTGCGTCATGGCGACGACATCCCGGTCTCCTATGACTGGTTCCGCGATCGCATCATGTTCCCGATCCCGGATTCGCGCGGCAAGATCATCGCCTTTGGCGGCCGCGCACTGGCGCCCGATGCGCTGGCCAAATACATGAATTCGCCCGACACAGAGCTCTTCCACAAGGGCAACGTGCTCTACAATTTCGCCCGAGCCCGCAAAGCGCTGGCGAAAGGCGGCACGGTGATTGCCGTCGAAGGCTATATGGACGTGATTGCGCTGGCGCAGGCCGGCTTCGAGAATGCCGTGGCGCCGCTCGGCACCGCGCTCACCGAAAACCAGCTCGAACTTCTGTGGCGCATGGCGCCTGAGCCGATGCTGTGCTTCGACGGCGACCAGGCCGGGCTGAAGGCGGCGTGGCGGGCCGCGGATCTCGCGCTGCCGTCGGTGCAGGCCGGGCGGTCGGTGCGCTTTGCACTGTTGCCGGAGGGCAAGGATCCCGACGATCTGGTCAAGGCAGAAGGGCCGGACGCGTTTCGTGCCGTGCTGGCGGAAGCGCGGCCTCTCGCTGATTTGTTGTGGATGCGTGAGACATCCGGTGGCGTCTTCGACACGCCGGAGCGGCGGGCGGGGCTGACAAAGACGCTGCGCGAACTGACCAGCCGCATCCGCGATGAGAGCCAGCGCTACCACTACCAGCAGTGGATGCGCGAGCGGGAGCTGACCTTCTTCAGCGCCCAGCGCGAAGTGCGGCAAGGTCGCCAGGACTGGAAACCTGGGCAGGGCAAAACGCCCGCACCCGGCGGACAGTTCGCCAAAGGCAGCGGGGCAGGCGCGCGCGCCGCGATCACCGAAAGCCTCGGCCGCTCCGCCATGGTCAAACGCGGTGGCGAGATGATGTCGGTGCGCGAGGCGACGATCATCGTAGCCCTCGTCAACCATCCGGCGCTGATCGACGAGAACTTCGCCCATGTCGAGTTCCTCGATCTCGCCAACACCGATCTGCAGCGGCTGCACGCCGCCATCCTCGATGCGATGGCGCACGACATGGCCAATGACCGTAGCGCGGTGATCGCCACCATCGAACGTGCCGGCTGCAGCGATATCTGGGGGCGCGCCGTGGCGCTCATCCAACGGGCCAGGCAATGGCCCGCGCTGGAAACCGCAGCGCTTGACGATGCCCGCGACGCCTTCAACCAGGCGCTGCACTTGCAGCGCAGCGCGCGCACCTTACATAAGGAGCTGAAACAGGCGGAAGCAGCGCTCGCCAGCGATCCCACTGACGAAAACTACCGGCACCTCATCGAGATTCAGGCGCAATTCCGTGATGTACAAGCAACGGAAGCGCTGATCGAAGGGTTCGGTGTATCCTCGGGCAGGGGTGGGCGCGTCTAGGTCGAAACCTGCGCAAGAATGAATGTTGTACGTGCTGCGCGTCGAATCGACGCCTCTAAGTCGGGTAATTGATTCGCTTTTTTGATGCGAATCATGCGAGAGGCGCTTGACCTTCTGGCAGAATGACGGAATCAGGACGATTCGAAACCTTAGCCCGCGCCGGCGTCGATGGAAATGCACTGACGCGAGGTGCTGATCACTGGACAGGCTGTCAGCCTGCCACAGATATCAGGGTTAATCTGGACTTAATGCATATCGCCCAAAAGTGAAAACCGGTTTTGGGGGCACGATATGAACAAACAAAAGAGTTGATTCGGTTACCGGCCCGGTTAAGCGCCACCAGCGCATGTAGTTTGACCGGTGCGGCAGCTACGCGGCTTCGATGCTCGGCCGCTAGGAGAAGATAAAGACTATGCCGACAAAGGAAAAGGAAGAGGTCGAGACCGAACGTGAAGGCGCCACCGATGGGCCTCTGCTCGACCTTTCCGATGATGCTGTCAAGAAGATGATCAAGGCCGCCAAGAAGCGCGGCTATGTGACTCTCGACGAACTGAACGCGGTGCTGCCGTCGGAAGAGACCGATCCGGATCGCATCGAAGACATCAATGCGATGCTGTCCGACATGGGCATCAACGTGGTCGAGGACGACGATCAGAGCGAGGAGCCCGAGGCCGCCGACAGCAATGCCGACGCCGAGGAAGACGCCAACGAGCTGGCCGAGCAGACCGGCACCGCCGTCGCCGCCACGACCACCAAGAAAGAGCCGACCGACCGCACCGATGACCCGGTGCGCATGTATCTGCGCGAGATGGGCTCGGTCGAGCTCCTGTCGCGCGAGGGCGAAATCGCGATCGCCAAGCGCATCGAGGCCGGCCGCGAGACGATGATTGCGGGCCTCTGCGAAAGCCCGCTGACCTTCCAGGCCATCATCATCTGGCGTGACGAGCTCAACGAATCCAAGATCCTGCTGCGCGAGATCATCGACCTCGAAGCCACCTATGCCGGCCCCGAAGCCAAGCAGGCGCCGGTGGTCGAGCGCATCGAGGAGGCGCCCAAGGCCGAGGACAAGCCGAGGCGTGGACGCGACGAGGAAGACGACATCACCAATGTCGGCGCCGACACGCGCGGCCTGGTCGATGACGACGAGGAAGACGAGGACGAGGCGAGCCTGTCGCTGGCGGCGATGGAAGCGGAGCTGCGCCCGCAGGTGATGGAGACGCTCGACGTCATCGCCGACACCTACAAGAAGCTGCGCAAGCTGCAGGACCAGCAGGTCGAGAACCGTCTGGCCGCGACCGGCACGCTGTCGCCAAGCCAGGACCGCCGCCTGAAGGAGCTGAAGGACCAGCTGATCAAGGCGGTGAAGTCGCTGTCGCTCAACACGGCGCGCATCGAGGCGCTGGTCGAGCAGCTCTACGACATCAACAAGCGGCTGGTGCAGAACGAAGGCAAGCTGCTGCGCCTGGCCGAAAGCTATGGCGTGCGCCGCGAGGAGTTCCTCAAGGAATATCAGGGCTCCGAGCTCGACCCGAACTGGACGCGCTCGATCGGCAACCTGACCTCGCGCGGTTGGAAGGAATTCACCAAGAACGAGAAAGACGCGATCAAGGATCTGCGTTCGGAAATCCAGAACCTCGCAACCGAGACGGCGATCTCAATCCTGGAATTCCGCAAGATCGTCAACCAGGTGCAGAAGGGCGAGCGCGAAGCCGCGATCGCCAAGAAGGAAATGGTCGAGGCCAATCTGCGCCTCGTCATCTCCATCGCCAAGAAATATACCAATCGCGGCCTGCAGTTCCTCGACCTGATCCAGGAGGGCAATATCGGCTTGATGAAGGCGGTCGACAAATTCGAATACCGCCGCGGCTACAAGTTCTCGACCTACGCGACATGGTGGATCCGGCAGGCGATCACGCGTTCGATCGCCGACCAGGCGCGCACCATCCGCATCCCGGTGCACATGATCGAAACGATCAACAAGATCGTGCGCACGTCGCGCCAGATGCTGCATGAAATCGGCCGCGAGCCGACGCCGGAGGAACTGGCAGAAAAGCTCGCAATGCCGCTCGAAAAAGTGCGCAAGGTCTTGAAGATCGCCAAGGAGCCGATCTCGCTCGAAACCCCTGTGGGTGACGAAGAGGATTCGCATCTGGGCGATTTCATCGAGGACAAGATGGCGATCCTGCCGATCGATGCGGCGATCCAGGCCAATCTGCGCGAGACCACCACGCGGGTGCTCGCCTCGCTGACGCCGCGCGAGGAGCGGGTGCTGCGTATGCGCTTCGGCATCGGCATGAACACCGACCACACGCTGGAAGAAGTCGGCCAGCAGTTTTCGGTCACGCGCGAGCGTATCCGCCAGATCGAAGCCAAGGCGCTGCGCAAGCTCAAGCACCCGAGCCGGAGCCGCAAGCTGAGGAGCTTCCTCGACAGTTGATACCGGCAACAGACCAGCATTCGAAAAGGGCGCCGATGGCGCCCTTTTTGTTGCCGGGTGAAGGCTCTTGTCGCCCATCTCCGTCGGGAGGATACTTGCCTGGTCGGATGCATGTTCTGGGCGAAAAACCGGATGTCCGCCCCGGCTGATGTCCTCAGCCGTGCTCCGTGGCGCCGGAGGGAGGTGTGTGATGACAACCTACATCCTGCTGATGAACTGGACGGAACAGGGCGCCAGAAATATCCGAGAGTCGCCGAAGCGGCTCGATGCCGCCAAGAAGCAACTGGCCGACATGGGCGGCTCGTTCAAGGCGTTTTACCTGACTATGGGCGAATACGACATGGTGGCGATTATCGAGGCGCCCGACGATGCTGTGCTTGCTCGTTTCGCCCTGATGCTGGCAACGGGTGGCAGCGTCAAGACGCGAACGCTCAAGGCTTTCCCGGAATTTGCCTATCGCGAGATCGTCACTTCGCTTGGATAGCGCTGAGCGCGGGTCCGTGCGGCTCGGCGTCATATTGCGGGGCCGTGCCGTCAGGGTGATAGTCGCGCCATGTCCAAGCCTGCGCTGACCGTCTGGTACAACACACGCTGCCCGGTTTGCGATGGCGGCATCACCCGGCAGAAACGGCGGCTGATCGAGGCGATCAAGGCCGGGCGGATCGAATTCCGCGACATCAACCTCGAACCGGCGGCGCTCTCTGGCTACAGCGCCTCGCTGGAGGACATACGCCGCCGGCTGCATGCCACCGATGCCGAAGGCAGGCTGCTGGTCGGCGCCGATGTCGCGGTTGCCGTCTGGCGGGCGACGCCGGGCGACGGCTGGCTGGCGACGCTCTTCGGCAATCCGGTCGCGCTGCCGCTGACGCGCTTGGCCTATGATCGTTTCGCCGACCTTCTCTATGTCTGGAACCGGCGCAAGGGCCGCTGGTAGCGAGGCAAGGCCCGAAGAATCTGCGGGCCTTACCGTCATGGGCGTTACCGGGACGCCGGCTCGCAAAGCCAGCCGACAATGCGGCGCACCGCCGGCAGCACCATGAGCAACGTTGGGAACGCTACCAGCCAGGACAGGCCCCAGGCAGTGAGCCAGACAGCCGGCAAATCAGGTTGCAGTCCAAGGGTTTTCAGCGTCGATATGAACGAGACTATGAAGGTCATCAGCAGCGACAGCACCAGCGGACTGACGATCGCGGCATAGCGCGCCGGCAGCTTGCCGCGCTTACGGGTCGTGGTCATTTTTGGATTTTCCTGAAACATCCGGTCCGTCGCATTTGGCATCCATTGCGCCGGGTTTCCGGCGGAACTGCCCGGAAAGACCGGGGTGGATGCGTTGCTTTACGTCAGACGCTTACGGAGAGGTTTTGGCCCTCACGCGCTTTCTAGCTGCCGGCGGCGGCGAAATCATCCTTCTGGCGCCGCCTTTAGATACATCGTAAGATATATCTTGACTCGTCGGCGGGGCAAGCCTAATTAAGATGTATCGTAAGATATAACTCAAGGAGCAATTCATGCACAGACATCATCCCTTTGGCGAGCGCGCCGAGCGCGCATTCCTGCACATGGCAGGCAAATTTGGTGGAAGAGGGGGCAGCGGCTTTGGTCCGTTCGGCCACGGCGGACGTGGCGGTGGACGCGGCGGCCCGGGCGACATGTTTCGCGCCGGGCGCATGCTGGCCGACGGCGATCTCAAGCTGATCACGCTGTCGCTGCTGGCCGAGGCGCCTCGCCACGGCTACGACATCATCAAGGCGCTGGAAGAGCGCACCAGCGGCATCTACAGCCCGAGCCCGGGCGTCGTCTATCCGACGCTGACCTTCCTGGAAGAGGCCGGCTATGCGGCTTCAGCCGCCGACGGCAACAAGAAGGTGTTTTCGATCACCGAGGCGGGCCAGGCGCATCTCGCCGAGAACCGCGAGATGATCGACGGCGTGCTGGAGCATCTCGAGCGCTTCGGCCGCAAGATGGCGAAAGCGCGGGACTGGTTCGGCTGGAACGACGACGGCGAGGAAGGCGGACGGCGTGGTGGACGGGGTCGCTCGGATGCCCGCGAGGAGTTCCGCGCCGTGCGCCACCGGCTGCGTGCCGCGCTCGGCGATCTCGTCGACGCGCCGGCTGAAAAGCAGGCCGAGGCGATTGCAGTCCTGGAAGCCGCCGCTGAAGCCCTGGAAGCGCTATCGCGCGGTTGACCCCTGGCGAGAACGCTTGCCCGTTCGACTGAGGAACGGTACTGAAAATCATCCTGCACCGCGAGACGTGGTGCAGGATGATTGCCGTTGGAGGAAGCCCCATGTCTTTTCTGAAGCGTCTTTTCGGTGGTGGCGGTGAGGGGGGCGAGCCCAAGAGCGCAGCACCGGCAAAGCAGGTTGAGCACAAGGGATTTTTGATCAGCGCCACGCCCTACAAGGCGGAGGGGGGCCAATACCAGACCTGCGGCGTGGTTTCGAAGGAAGTCGACGGCGTGATGAAGGAACACAAATTCATCCGCGCCGATCGCTTTGCCGGACTGGGCGACGCCGTCGACATCTCGATCAAGAAGGGCATGCAACTGGTCGACGAGCAAGGCGAGAGGATGTTCGGGTAAGGGCCGAACTGGTCGAGGCGCCGAACATAGGTTTTGCGCCGGTCATCCGTCGCCAGAATCTCGAATAACGGCAGTGGGCGGCAAGCAGAAAGTATCGACAATTGAGCGTAGCGTTTGCCAAGGAGGAAAGCGCCGAGGCAGCATCGGAAACCATCCTGCCGGCTCGCCCTGTCTCCGATCGGGTCAACCTTGTCACGGAAGCGGGCCTCAAGACGCTGCAGGTTGAATTGACTCGCGCCCAGCAAGCTCTCGAGGCCGCTAGCGTGCTGGAAGATGTCAATGAGCGGCGACGCCAGTCAGCGGTTCCGGTTCGAGATATGCGTTACTATGCCGAGCGCGTCCGTACGGCACAGCTTATGCCGGTGCCCACCTCTAATGAGGTGATCGCCTTCGGGCACACCGTTACCTTCAAACGTGATGATGGCCGCACTCAGACCTTCCGCATCGTCGGAGAGGATGAGGCCAACCCGTCTGAAGCTTCCATATCGCATGGTTCGCCGGTTGCCATCGCGCTGACCGGAAAAACCGTTGGCGACTTTGTCCAGCTAGGGCCGCGCGAACTTGAGATCCTGTCCATTTCCTAGGACGCAGGTATGATGCGCGACCGAGGCCGGTGCACCTTGAGACGTGATCAGATGCCCGCAATTGCCAAAAGCCAAGCCAGGATGTCGAGCAGCAGAAAAACCAGCGCAATCTGCAACGCCAGCCGGAGCCGCTGGATAATTCGCCAGTTGCCGGCCATGTCCGCCTTGATCCGAAGGGCAAGCGCGCGGCGCATGGCCGACATTGTCGTCGGCCTGTCGCTGTCGACATATTGATCAAGCAGATCTTCCGGATCGAAGCGGAATGTATATTGGTGATAGGGCCAAAGCATGAAGACGATCAGCCCGCCGATGCCGAACAACAGGGCCACTGCGGTCCAATCCCAAAGCCCAAGCCCGTTGGAAAGCGCCGCACCGCCGAGTAGCGAGTTGGCAAATGCGGTGGCCAAGACAAGGCTGCCGGCGCGGGTGCTCATGTTCTCCACAAGCGTCTGCTGTTGAGTGAGACCTCTCACCGCCTCCTGATAGATGAACGCGAGACGCGGATCGTCGTCGGCAACAGCGCTTGCGACAATTCCGTTGTTCTCTCCTCCACTCGGACATTCGGCCATAAGTTGCCTCTCTGTTTTGACAGGGTTGCACGAGTTTAGCCCGATCCGTCGGTGCAAAAACAGATTGGCCGTGGACCAACGGCAAATCCGATGGCGATGCCGGGGGCTCCAAGCCTATGAGGGCCAGCTGATGAACGGGCAAGAATAGTTGGCAGCCATCGAAAACCCCGCCACGAACACCACGCCATCTGCCGGTGGACCCTGCTCTCGGCCCCGGACAGCAAGAAGGCAGGCGCCGAAGCGCCTGCCTTTTCAATGCGAATGACGGGGTGTGCTTACGCGGCGATTTGCGCGCTCGCGGTCTTGGCCACCACGGCATCGACCTTGGCGGTCGCATTGGCGAGCGCGGCGGTCACGGCGTCGGGACCCATGCCGACGCCTTCGATCCGGATGACGTCGACGTCGGTCATGCCGAGAAAGCCGAGCACGCCGCGCAGATAGGGGATGGCGTGATCGAACTGCACGGCCGCACCTTCGGAATAGATGCCGCCCGAGGCGAGTACGATATAGACCTTCTTGCCGGTGACGAGGCCCTTGGGACCACCCTCGCCATAAGAGAAGCTCTTGCCGGAGCGGGAGATGTGATCGACCCAGGACTTCAGGGTCGAGGAGATGTTGAAGTTGATGAAGCCGGTGGCCAGGATCACGGTGTCGGCTGCGAACAGTTCGTCAAGCACGATGTCGGAGACGCCGACGACTTCGGCCTGGCGCGGCGTGCGGGCTTCAACGGGGGTGTAGATGCCGGTCGCATAATCGGTGTCGATATGCGGCAGCGGGTTGGCCACGAGGTCGCGTACGACGAGCGTATTCGACGGGTCGGCGGCGACGAGCTTTTCAGCGAATTCGGTAGCGATACGGGTCGAGTGCGAGGCAGCGCCGCGCGGGCTCGAGGTTACAAGCAGGATAGACATAGCGGTTCTCTCCAGTGGGAATTGATTTCTCCCGCCTGATATGGGCCTACCGACCCATTCAAAAAACTGGTATATTTTCTATACGATCCATCCATAAAGTAGGTATGCCGTGCAGCCCAATCCGACGCTCGACCAATTGCAGATCCTGGTTGCGGTCGCCGACACCGGCAGCTTCTCAGCCGCCGGCCGCAAGCTTAACCGCGCGCAGTCCGTCATCAGCTACGGCATCGCCAATCTTGAAGCGCAGCTTGGCCTGAAACTGTTCGAGCGCGAGGGCACGCGCGAGCCGCAGCTGACCGAAATCGGCCGGGCGATGCTGGAGGACGCCCGGCGCATGGTCGGCGTGCTGCAGCGCATCCGTTCGCGTGCCGACGGTCACCATCAGGGGCTGGAGGCTGAAGTTGCGCTATCGGTTGACGCGGCGCTGCCCTCGCCGGTGCTGGTGCGGGTGCTGAAGGCGTTCGAGGCGCAGTTCCCGACCGTGATGATGCGACTGCATATCGGCACGCTCGGTCTGATCCCCGACCATGTCGTCAGCGGACAGTCGGATCTTGGCATCGGTGGCTTGCTGGGCGAGGTCGACGTGCATCTCGTGCGCATCGGCTTCATGTCGATCGTGCTGGCTGCCGCCCCCACCCACCCTCTGGCACTGCTGCCGAAACCGGTGGCGCTCGAGGATGCGCGAGAGCACACCCAGCTGGTTGTCAGCGACCAGTCGGAACGCACCAAGGGACGCGACTTCGGCGTCTTTGCCTATCGTACATGGCGGCTGACAGATGTGCGTATCAAGCATACGTTGATGCGCGAGGGGCTGGGCTGGGGCGGGTTGCCGCGCTGGCTGATCGCGGACGATTTGGCCAGCGGCAGGCTGGTCGAACTCGACCTTGAACCCTTTAGCGAGGTGCGCTCATCGCTCTATGCCATGCACCGCGCCGACCGCAGCCCGAAACCGGCGGCGGCCTGGCTGATCGACCAGTTCAAACGCCAGCTCGGCTGCTTCAACGAGTTCGACCCGGACGACCTGCCTGAGGATGAGCCGGAGACAGCCCATCGATCAGAGCCATGAGCACGGCGCGATAGTCTTTGGCCGAGGCGCCGGCCTCGACGGCAAGTGCTGCGCGGTCGAAGGCAGCGGCGAGCAAAGCGGTCAGCGCATCGGCCGGCAGTCTGGTCATCGACTGTTCGCGCATTGCCGCAACCAGGCCTTCGCGCAGCGACCGGTTGCCGTGGCGATTGTCGATCGCATCCATGGCGGCGCGGCCAAGCACGGCCGGCCCGTCGAGCAGCAAAAGCCGCGTGCGGCCGGGCGCGCGCATGGCGGCGAGATAGGCGTCCGAGCCGGCAATCAGCGCATTGCGGGCAAACAAAGAAGGCGGCGAGGCGCGCTCGATCTCTTGCGCCACCGCCGCCGCCTCCTGCTCGACCACGGCGGCAAACAGCGCCTGCTTGTCGGCAAAGTGGTGATAGAGCGCGCCGCGGGTGACGCCGGCGGCCGCAACGATCTCCGGCGTGCCGGTCTCGGCATAGGACTTTTCGATGAACAGTTTGCGCGCCGCAGCGATCAGGTCGGCGCGCGTCGCTTCGGTGCGGTCGCGGTTGGAGCGGCGCGGGGTTTCTCGTTGCATACATGCAGCCTGTATGTTATTTCGAATTACATGCAAACTGTATGTTGGCTAACGGGAGAAAGAAAGATGAAGACGACGAGCTATTATCCGGTGCTGATGACGGGCGACGTAGCCGGCACAAAAGCCTTCTATATCAATCACTTCCGCTTCAAGCCGCTGTTTGCGAGCAACTGGTATGTGCATCTGCAGTCTGCCGAGGATCGCCGGGTCAATCTCGGTATCGTCCAGGGCGACCACGAGACGATCCCCGAGGGGGGGCGCGGCCGCACATCGGGGCTGCTGATCAATTTCGAGGTGAGGGATCCTGATGCTGTCTATGAACGGATCGTTGCGGCCGGCCTGCCGATCCTGTGCCCGCTGCGCGACGAACCCTTCGGCCAGCGCCATTTCATCACCAGGGATCCCAATGGCGTGCTGATCGACGTCATCAAGCCGATCCCGCTCAGCCCGGAATTTCAGGCGCAATTCGCGGCGGGCGCGGCGGGCGCCTGAACAATGGCAGCAAATGTCGGCAGCGGCTCCGGCCGCTGTGGCCGGACCCGCACCATGCGGTCTATGTTGGTGATGTTGAAGCTGGGCCTGCCGCATGCGTGACATCTGCCTTGTTCGTGCGCCATCCAATCTCGGCCTTCGGCCCTTGGAGCCGGGCCATGTGCCCGGCACCTGGCGTGCGCCGCAGGCGCTGAGCGAAGCTGGTTTGATCGAGTCGCTGGCGCCGGGGCGGGTGGTCGATCTCGACAGACCCGCCTACAGTACCGAACCGCAACCGGGCACTAGGCTGCGTAATGGTCCGGCGATCCGCTGCTTCAACCTCGATCTTGCCGAGATCGTCACCGGTGCGCTTGGGCAAGGCGAGTTCCCGCTGATCATCGGCGGCGACTGCTCGATCCTGCTTGGCGCACTGGTCGCCGCGCGGCGCTCGGGCGCGGTCGCCCTGGTCCATGTCGATGGCCACAGCGATTTCCGCCATCCCGGCAACTACGATGTCAATGCCTCACTCGGCTCGGTTGCCGGCATGGATCTGGCACTTGCCACCGGACGCGGCGAGGCTTTGCTGGCGCAATGGCCAGGTGTTGTCGGTCCGCTCGTCGCCGACGAGGCGGTGGTTCAGATCGGCGAACGCGAGAGCCGCGATGCCGATTTTGCCTGGCCCGACATCAATGCGACCGCCGTGACGCGCATCGACGTCTTTGCCGCGCAGGAACTCGGCGCGGCTGGAGTGTTGCAAAAGACAAGAGCGACGCTGGCGCGCGCCGGCTGTCCCTACTGGCTGCATCTCGATGTCGATGTGCTCGACCAGACGGTGATGCCGGCGGTGGATTCGCCCGGCAGCCCCGGCATCGACCCCGATGAACTCGTTGCCATTCTGTCGGCGCTGACAGCGGACCAGCGCTGCACCGGCTTGGACATGACGATCTACGATCCCGACCTCGACCCGACCGGTGACCTTGCGCGACTGCTGGTGTCGCTGCTCGGGCGGGTGCTCAACCCTCGATAAGGGCTCAACTCGCCCTTGCTACCGGCGTCACCGTCACCTGGCTGACGCCGGTGCGGCGCACCACGGTGCACAGCGTCTCGCGGCCGATGCGTTCGGCGTCGAGCATGCGCACGAGGTCGTCGACGCCGGTGACCGGGCGACCGTCTATTGACGCGATGATGTCGCCTTCCCTGAGGCCGGCCTTCGCCGCGGGTCCGTCTTTCTCGACGCTGCGCAGCCGTACCGCCGTACTGGTGGTCACCTGCGACAGAAGGGCGGCGCGGCGCGGCAAACTGGTGGTGTCGGCCGAGATGCCGATGAAGGCACGGCGCACGCGGCCGAAGCGGATGATCTCCGAAATGACGAAATTGGCGGTGTTGGAAGCGACCGCGAAGGCGATGCCTTGCGCGCCGTGGATCATGGCGGTGTTGACGCCGATGACCTCGCCTGCCGACGACACCAGCGGTCCGCCGGAATTGCCGGGATTGAGCGCGGCATCGGTCTGGATGACATCGTCGATCAGCCGCCCGGTCGAGGCGCGCATCGAACGGCCAAGTGCGGAGACCACGCCTGACGTTACGGTCCATTCGAAGCCGAGCGGATTGCCGATGGCAATGGCGATCTGGCCGCGCCGCAGCCGCTTGGAATCGCCGAGCGGCGCGACTTCGGTGAAGCTGCCATCGGCGCGCACCAGCGCGATGTCGGTGTCGGGGTCGCGGCCTAGCACACGGCCTTCGCTGGAGGCGCCGTCGGGCATAGAGACGCGCACCGTTTTGGCATCGCCAACGACATGGAAATTGGTGACGACCAGCCCGTCCGGGGTGATGACGAAGCCGGAGCCATGGCCACCTTGGCCACCGACGCGCTCGATGCGGCAGACGGCTGGGCCGATGCGGTCGACGGCGTCGGCGACTGTCGTCGAATAGGCGTCGAGCAGTGTGTCGTCGGTTTCGAACTTGTGGGCGGCGAGGGCCATTGGCGGGGCTCCGTGTTTTCAGGCGCGATGATGACTATATGTGCGGAGCGGCTCGAACTGCCGCGACCTGACCAGATGGCCAGTCAAACCAGTAACTAGCCGTCAGACGAGTACCTCCGGGCGCACTGCCGAGCGATATCTGGGGCATGAGAAAACCCAGGAGATCATCATGAGTGACTTCAACCTTAATGCATTTTCCGAGGCCATCGCCGATCTCGCCGCCAAGGCTGCGCCGGCAACGGCAAGTTTCACCACCCATCACCATCGCACCGCCAGCGCCTTCCACTGGCGTGACGGCTGTTTCGTCACCGCCGAGGAAGCTGTCGAGGCCGGTGAGGAGATCGAATTGACATTGGCTTCGGGCGAAGCGGTGAAGGCCGAACTGGTCGGTCGCGATCCGTCGACCGGCGTAGCGCTTCTGAAGCCGGCCGGCGCGGCCGCGGCGCCTGCGCTCGCCAAGGCGGATGGGGTGCGGCCGGGCAACGTCGCCATCGCTGTCGGCAGCAGTCAGGGCTCGGCGCTGGCTGTCTCGGGCTCGGTCGGCGAGGTCGGCCCCGCCTGGCGCTCGATGCGCGGCGGCACCATCGATCGGCGCATCAATCTCGCCGTCAATGCCGGCGGCCGTTTCGAGGGCGGGCCGGTGCTTGACGCCAAGGGCGCGCTGATCGGCATGCTGCTGTTTGGGCCACGTGGTCGTGCGCTGGTCATGCCTTATGAGACGATCGAGCGGGCCGTGGCGACGCTGCGTGAAAAGGGCCATGTCGCGCGCGGCTATCTCGGCGCCGGCCTGCACCCGATCCGTGACGGCGCGGCGCGCGGCGCCATGGTCATGAGCCTCGACGACAATGGTCCGGCCAAAGCCGCCGGCCTTGCGCTGGGCGACATCATCGTGGCGTGGAATGGCGAGGCCGTGCACGGCCCGCGCGAACTGATCCGAAAGCTTGGGCCGGATAGCGCGGGCGCTGCGGTGACGCTCGGCGTGGTGCGCGGCGGCGAGCAGCGCGACGTCGCGCTGACCGTCGGTGAAAAACCGCTGAGCTGAGAGGGCCGATGGAAAGCGACACGCTGACAAGGCCGGAGGCGGGTGGGCCGGAGGTGGGTGGGCCGGAGGTGGCGGGCGGCGGACGCCAGCTCGTGGTGCTGATCGCGCTGCACGATGCCGCGCGTGCCGAGCGCCTGTCAGCTTCGCTTGCCATGGCGGACGATCTGCTTCCGGTCGTAGCCGGCAGCGGGATTGCCGACGTCGCTGTCGTCGATGACGCTGTTGCGAACAGTGCGGCCTGGCTCGATCGGGCCGATGGTGGCAACAGCGCAATCCCACGGGTGCTGCTATCCGCGAGCGCTGGCCGGCCGGAAAACCGGGTGCTTGCCGTGCTGCCTTTGGCGTCGGATGCGAATCTGATCGCGGCTGCCGTCAGACTGGCGGCGGCCGGCTACCGGGTGTCCAGGGATGGGCGTTCGACGCCCGCTCGCCACGACGATTTCGATGCCGCCGCCAACGGCGGAAGCCATAGCGGGCTGTTCGGCGAGGAGCCGTTGGACGATGGCGCTACCGCCCGTCCGGCGCTGTCGCCGCGCGAGGCCGAAGTGCTGGCGCTGCTGGCCGAAGGCGCACCCAACAAGGTGATCGCGCGGCGGCTGAACATCTCCGTGCACACGGCAAAGTTCCACGTCGCCGCGATCCTGATCAAGCTGGGTGCTGCGAACCGCACGGATGCCATCGCGATCGCGATGCGGCAGGGCCTGGTGCTGGTCTAACCCCCTTTTCCGTTTGAGCCTACGTTGCGTAACCCGTTGCAGGCTGCCGAGGCCTTGCGCAGTGCATTGCCGCCGCGCAATGGTTCGCGTCAGTGATGTAGCAAGGGAGGTGCCAAGACATGTCGCTCAAGGGAAAGACGCTGTTCATCTCCGGCGGGTCGCGCGGCATCGGTCTTTCGATCGCGCTGCGAGCTGCGCGCGACGGCGCCAATGTGACGGTCGCGGCCAAGACCGCCGAGCCGCATCCGAAGCTGCCGGGCACGATCTACTCGGCAGCTGAGGAGATCGAGCAGGCCGGCGGCAAGGCGCTGCCTGTTTTGTGCGACATCCGCGAGGAGGCGCAGGTGGCTGAGGCGGTTGCCAAGACCGTCGAAAAGTTCGGCGGCATCGATATCTGCGTCAACAATGCCAGCGCCATCCAGCTCACCGGCACGCTGGAGACGGACATGAAGCGCTACGATCTGATGCACCAGATCAACACGCGCGGCACCTTCCTGGTGTCGAAAATGTGCATTCCGCACCTGAAGTTGGCAAGCAATCCTCACATCTTGAATCTGGCGCCGCCGCTCGACATGAAGGCCAAATGGTTCAAGAACCATGTCGCCTACACCATGGCCAAGTTCGGCATGTCGATGTGCACGCTGGGGATGAGCGCCGAGTTTGCCAAGGACGGCATCGCGGTCAATTCGCTGTGGCCGATCTCGACCATCGACACGGCTGCGGTGCGCAATCTGCTCGGCGGCGCGACGGTGGCGGCGATGAGCCGCTTACCCGACATCATGGCCGATGCCGCACACGCCATCTTCCTGCGGCCATCGCGCGAGACATCAGGCAATTTCTACATCGATGAAGAGGTGCTGCGGGCCGAGGGCGTGACCGATTTCGCGGTCTATGCGCCGGGCGCGACCGGGCCGCTGGCCGGCGACTTTTTCGTGCCGGACGCGGTATTTGCCAATTCGCCGACGAACGTCAAAAGCATCTACTGACGGAAATCACGGGCCGACGGCGCTGCTTCCTCATCCACCTGCCGGCGTTTTTCGAAAAACCAAGCAATTGGCTTTTCGCCCGCTGTGCGGACCAGCCTCACCTCCCCATGAACGGGGAGAAAGGGGCTCATCACTCCTCGCCCTTCTTGCCTTTGCTCAGTCCCATCAGCCGGTCGATATAGGCCAGCATCAGCGCCGAGACGACGAAAGCGAGGTGGATGATGGTCAGCCACATCAGCTGGTCGATCGTATAGGAAGACGAATTCAGGAACACCTGCAACAGGTGGATCGAGGAAATAGCGACGATGGTCGAGGCGACCTTGACCTTCAGCGAACCGACATCGATCGTACCCAGCCAGTGCACACCGCCATCCTGGTCGTCGAAGCGGCTGACGAAATTCTCGTAGCCGGAGATGATCACCATCACCACCAGCGAGGCGACAAGTGCGGCGTCGATGAGGCCGAGCATCTTCAGGATGGTGTCGGTGTCGTCGAGTGTGAAGGCGACCATGACGAACTCGTAGAGTTTTTTGCCGAAGGACAGCGCATAGACGGCGAGCGCTAGGGCCAGCCCGATGTAGAAAACCACCAGCAGCCAGCGTGAGGCGAGGATGATCGATTCGATGGCGAGTTCGAGACGTTTCATGCAGCGGTTCCGGTCAGCTTTCTGAGGTCGACTGGGGTATTTCGATCAGCTTGCCGCAGTTTGCAAGGCAAATTGCGACGCAAAAAAACCCCGCCGGGAGGGCCGGCGGGGTTCAATGCATCCCGCTGGAGTCGGGACGGGGCAGGGAACGCCCAGGCTTGAATCTGGGGAGGGCGGCCGCTCTATTCAATGAGCCGGTTCTAATACCAGTACAATTCTTGCTGAACCGGGATTGCTGTCCGCAGCTCGACCCATCCCGATCTGCCGGGATGGGTCCTTGTTGTCGATCTGATTCCAGAAAGCTGCTCAAGCCATTGGAAAGCAGATCAATTGTTACTCGCCACCGGTGCCACCAGCGAGGTGATGCGACGGATGCCGACACGGCGGTTCTCGCGGTTGGGCGCCGTGGTGTTGACCTTCAGGTATTCCTCGCCATAGCCCTGAGTGGTCAGGTTTTCCGGCGGGATCCCGAAGGCATTGGTCAGCGCTTCGGCGACAGACTCAGCGCGCCGGTCGGACAGAGCAAGGTTTGCTTCCGGCGTGCCAACCGCATCGGTGTGGCCTTCGATCAGGAAGGTTTCGGCCGGGTTCTTCTTCAACAGTTTCTCCATGGCCGTGGCGACGCCTTCCAGTTTCTGCACTTCGGTGTCGGATATCGAGGCCGAGCCGAACTCGAAGTTCAATGTATCGAGGTCGACGCGACGGGCAATGTCGCGCACGCGCGCCGAACGCTTCACTTCGTCGATGGAATAGAGGCGCTGGACCTTCTCCACCGGCGGTTGTTCGAGGAACTCGTAATAATCGTCCGGGCTTTCGACATCTTCCGAATCGAGGATGTACTCGCGGCGCGGGATGGTGAGCCGCATCGGCGGCAGGTCGTCACCGGGATCGCGCCAGTCATTGTCGTCGTCATAGCTGCGCTCGTCGACATAGCTCAGCACATATTCGTGCCCATCCGGCGTGATGCGCGATCGCCTGATGACGTCGCCATTGCGGTTGCGGATGGTGACGATCTGGATGCCATTGTCGCGCTCGACGATTTCCCGAGAGCGATCGCCCGACAGTTCCTCATAGTAAACATTCCTGGCGCCGCGGTGCATGCGCGGAGCGTCATTGCTTTCCACGACCGTCTGGTTGTTGAACTGCAGGATGACGCGGTCGCCGAGTTCCTTGACGACGTCGACGCCTTTCGGACGCCGGCGGTCGCGGACGTTCTCATCGGGTGCACGCTCGACGCGTTTGCCTTTTTCCTCCGTCACCGGGGCGATCTTTTCTGGCTGAATTGCCTGCTGAGCTGACTTGTCGTCGGTGGGCGGCGGTCCCTGGTCGACCGGAGCCGGCTTCGGGGCTTGCGCCTCGGTGCCGCCCTGCGCGGGCTGCTCGCCCGTCTGGCCGCCAGCATTCTGGCCGTTCCCATTTTGGCCGTTCCCATTTTGGCCGTCGCCATTCTGGCTGTTGCCGCCCTGGTCCTTGCGGTGCTTGCGCCTGGCATCCTTCTGGCTGTCCAGGATGGGTGCTTCGTCGGGGTTGGCCGTGGCTTCGCCTTGCGCCGGCGTCTCACGTTGCGCGGGCTGCTCGGCATTGGCCGGTTGCTCCGCAGGCTGTGGTTCACCGGTCGCAGGCTGCTGTTCGCCCGTCACCGGCTGTTCGCCGACAGTTTTTTTGCCGTGCTTTTTCGCCTGATCCTTCGGCTGTTCACCTTCGGCGGGAGCCGCTTGCTGATCGGCCGGGGGCTGAATCGGCTCGGCCTGCGGCGCGGGCTCTTCGGCAGGCGCAACTTTGACGTCTGGCGCTTTGTCGGCAGGCGCGGCCTCGATCTGCTGATCCTGCTTGCGCTTTTTCTTGCCCGACTTGTTGTCGTTTGCCGGCGCCACCTGTTCGGTGGGCGCTGCCTGCTCGGCAGGCTGCTGGGCCGGCTGTTCAGCGGGCGCCGCTTCGATCTGCTGTTGGTCGCGCTTCTTCTTGCGTGGCTTTAGCGGCTGTTCTTCATTTGCCGGAGCTACCTGTTCGGCCGGTTGTTCAGCCGGTGCTGCCTCGATCTGCTGCTGGTCACGCTTCTTCTTGCGTGGCTTGAGCGGCTGCTCATCGGTCGCCGGCGCTGCCTGGGCGCCGCCCTCATCCGCAGGCGCCGCCTCGATCTGCTGCTGTTGATTGCGCTTCTTTTTGCGCGGCTGCTGTTCCTCGGCGGCAGGTGCGGCCTGTTCGGCCGGGGCCTGCTCGGTCTGCTGCTGATCCCGCTTCTTCCTGCGCGGCTGTTGTTCCTCGGCGGCAGGGGCGGGTTGCTCTGCAGCCGGTGCAGGCTGCTCGGCGGCCGGCGCTGCCTGTTCGGCCTGCTGGCGTTTCTTTTTGCGCGGCAGTTCCTGGTCGGTCTGCTGACCATCTGCAGCAGGGTCGTCCTGGACCAGGATCAGTGGCGCGGCCGTGTGCTGCAAGGGGCCGAAAACGGCGTTGCCCTGCAACGGGGATGCGCCCAACGGCGCGGATGCCATAAGCAGGCCAAGTGCCGTACCTGCCAGTACCCGTGGTTGGCGTTTCATCTTAAATTCTCCTTGTGGGGTCCCATCCCTGCCCAAACTGTCCTTGACCGGATTGGTTCCGGTTTGCGGGCATTACCCGCACCCAAGGACGATTGACCGGCGTTTTGAAGGCAACTTCATGTTTTTCCTATGGTGCGGCCGGAATTTGAAGTCACACAACAGCTTGACCTTGCCGCATGCGGAGGCCACATCTCGACCCATAATGGAAACGCCGTTCTGGAAGACCAAGACGCTGGAAGCGATGACGCCCACCGAGTGGGAATCGCTGTGCGACGGCTGCGGAAAATGCTGCCTGTCTAAACTCGAGGACGAGGATACCGGCGAGATCTACTGGACATCAGTCGGCTGCCGGCTGTTCGATGGGCAAAGCTGCCGCTGTTCGGACTATGCCAACCGGCTGGCGCGCGTGCCGGACTGTGTCGGGCTGACGCCGCAGAATGTGCGCACCATCACGTGGCTGCCGAAAACCTGTGCCTACCGGCTGGTTGCCGAGGGGCACGATCTCTATTGGTGGCACAGGCTGGTGTCGGGAAGTGCCGAGACCGTTCATGATGCCGGCATCTCCATGCGCGGCCGCGTCCGCGCCAGTGAGACCGATCTGGCCGAGCCGGACGACTATTTCGACTATATGCTCGATGACGAGCCCTGAGCATTCTGGAACGGACGCTGCCATAGGGCGTTCTGCGCCATTGGACGTTTTTGACGGTCAGGATCGTTTGCAGCGGTGGAAGGGGCGGTTGCTTTCAACCTGTCGGGCAGATTAACCGAAAATGAACGGCCGGTTCGCGAAGAGTTCAGATTGCAAGGAGCATTCTCCCCCCATCGGTTCGACCAAGACGGGCGCAAGCCCTCAACAAGGAGAGAAGACAATGTTCAACTCATTCAAGACAGCAGCCCTTTCGGGTCTCGTAGCTCTCGGCACCCTTGCCGCAGTGCCCGCCCAGGCGGACTCGATCTATCTCGGCTTCGGCAACAACCATGACCGCCGCGTCGGCGTCTACACCGGCGACGATGAGGACGGCTTTCGCCGTGACCGCAATTGGCGCCGCTGCTCGCCGGATCGCGCCCTCGACAAGGCCGAGCGCATGGGCCTGCACCGCGTCCGCATCGTCGATGTCAATCGCCGCGTGGTGAAGGTCGCCGGCCGCCAGTATGGCGATCGCGTAGTGGTCGTGTTCGCCAATGAGCGCGGCTGCCCGGTTATCTATCGCTAAGAGAACCAGACTGATCTTCTGCGAAGATCAGTCTGGGATACGACCTTCTGCGAAGGTCGATCCGGAGGCATGCTCCTCTGCGAGGATCAGCCTGGAGTAACGGCATGACCCTTCTAGGGTCAGCCAGGAGCCCCTTTCCCTCCGCGGAAAGGTGCGGCTCGAAAAAACCCCGGAGGCCAGTCCTCCGGGGTTTTTCACGTCGGAAATCTGCGGTTCCGGCCGACGGCCCGGCCCGGTGGCCTGCTACTTAAGCTCGAATGTCACTATTACCTGCACGGCGTAGGCATTCTCGCCGGCCTGCACGGGAACCGCGGCGCCTGCCGCATCGAAGGCCTTGGCATTGATCGGCATCGGCGCCGGCGCAACGTTCTGGTCGGTGATTTCCAGCACCCGGCCGATGCTGACGCCGGCGGCTTCGGCCAGCGTCTTGGCCTTGGCCATGGCATCGGCGACCGCCTTCTTGCGGGCTTCGGTGACGGCAGCTTTCGGGTCTTCGTTGGAGAACGAAATGCCGCCGCCCTGGTTGACGCCGAGCGACACAGCCTTGTCGAGAATCTCACCTGTTTTGTCGATGTCGCGGATGCGCACCGAGAGTGTGTTGGTCACCTGGTAGGCTACAAGCTCGGCTTCCTGGCTGCCGTCCGGTTTGTTGGTGTAATTGTAACGCGGGTTGATCTGGATGCCGGCGGTCTGCAGGTCGCGATCCTTGATCCCTGCCGACTTCATTGCCGCGATCACGGCGGCCATGGCGTCGTTGTTGGCGTCGAGTGCCGCGCGTGCGGTCTTGGCCTCGCGCATGACGCTGAGCGTCAGCAGCGCCAGGTCAGGCGCCACGGTCGACTGGCCTTCACCCGACACGATGATGCGGGGCGGGGGCAGCGAATCGGCAGCGCTTGCCATCGCCGGAAAAGCGATCGCGGCGGCAAGTGCGAGCGGCAAAATATGTCTGGTCATGAAAATCTCCTCGGTGTGCGATCCAGTCGCGCCTGTCGACTAGGGCGCGAATATGGGCTGATTTGGGCGATCTCGGCCAGCCCGTCCGGAAAGCCTTGTGCCGCGCAAGGAAAAACACTAATCCAGCGCGCGTGGGGCCTGTAGCTCAATGGTTAGAGCCGGCGGCTCATAACCGCTTGGTTGGGGGTTCGAGTCCCTCCGGGCCCACCAGTCGCCTTGATGCATAAGGCTTTGCGTCGAGGGTAGACGACCCGGTTAGACATCGGTTAGACAAACCGCTTCAGAAGCTTCGCCATGCCATCCACGGCGAGCCGCTCCTGCTCCGTCCTTGCTGTAAAGCTCTACGTGGTCCAGGTCGTCGTGGCCGAGAATGCCTGCCGATTGTTTCGGGGTCGCGCCCTCCTTGGCCAGGTACTTCCCCAGCGTCTTCCGAAGTCCATGCAGCGTGCAGCCGGGCCCCATGCTCGCCATCTTGCTCCAGTGCGCCATCATGCCGGTCAGCGACCTCTCCGAGAAGGAATTGCCGTAGGCGTTCAAAATCACCGTGTCGGCCGAGCCCCAATGCTTCGGTGAGCACATAGGTGATCGTTAGCGGACTTCAAATGCGATCCGCTGCTCACTAATTACTTGATCCCGTAAATTACATGATCACGTACCGACTTTTTTATTGAAATCCCGAATTCGGTGGCCTTATAAGACCGATGTTGCCATTGCTCGTAGGTCGGCTGTGATGGATAACGTGGTTCCATTCCGCAAGGCCGTGCCTTGCGTCGAAGTGACAGAAACCTGCGGCGAATGGTTCGTCCGCGTGGTTGAGAAAGATCAGGAAATTGCCCGGTCATTCAATCAGGAATCGTTCGCGTTGTCCTTTGCAGAAGGCCAGCGGATACGCCTAGGGCTAGCGAAGGTCGTGCGCCTGTAGGGCGCTGTGGGGCGGCATTGTAGGCATTCAAGCATGAGCGGAACCTAATTTGCAGCCGCAAATTAATGTCCAATGAATGAACTCCCAAACCGGAAAAAACTCGTGCCTGACCCTCAACCTCGGCGCGGCTCCAACAAAGGTGTGTTGCTAGCGGCTGCAGCGCTGCTGTTTGCCTTTCTCGCTCTTATTCTGTTTGGGTTTTTTCAGTAAGTGCGCGCGGCGCCGGCTTCCTAGAGAGGGCAGAGCACCTGCCGACGTGATCTTCGATCGCTCGCGTCCTTGCGGCGGGGCGACTATCCAAGCCGGCTCGGTTCGTCGCTCCTGACGGGTTCGGCGGTCCCTCCACAGCAGGATGATCATTCGGCAATTCTTGGCAGCGCCGGTATTCAACTCACGCCCAAAGCGATTGAACTGAAGCTGGCCGTCGATGTCGTGACTGACGCAGCATGAGCCGAACAGGCGAGGCAAGCGCAAGCCTTGGGGCCTAACCTCAGACAGACGAATCACGCTCGTGCAGTCTGGAGACAGCGCAACGAGTTATTCATTCGGGCGCCTTCGCATCACCAGCGGAACGAAAGAGTTAATTGGCGGTTTACTAGGGAAGGATTGCAGGACGAAAAACATTGAGGATTTCTGCCATGACAATGTTGTTCGAACCACTCGACTCTGAAGGTTACAAGCGCAGCGTGGTCTACCATGCCGCACGCTTGTCCATGCTCCACAATCGAATGCTGAAGCGTTTCGAGAAGGTCGATAAAGCGGCTGAAAAGGTTGAAGCCGAGGTGGAGCTGTTTGATGAAGCTGTTCGCACTCTCTACGAATGAGCGGCATGTTGACCGCCGACGTTCCTGCTAGCGCGTATACGGGCGCGGGGTTCACCGTTTGCTCCACCAGGCGATGTCGCGCCGCGGATTTGGGCTTGATAAGCATGATCTAATGTATACGATTCACCCAGCCGGCCTGGCTCCCCCGCCATCGGGCCGGTCAGGCCCGACGGTTCAACGCACCACCCAAACGACTGTCGGGCCGCCAGGACGCTCACTGCGCAGCCGGGTTCATGCTTTGCCTTTTTTTCTCGAAAAGCGCGAGCTTGGTCATATAACCAATTCTGATTTTTGCATGGCATTGGGTGCAGTTGAAGTTGGATATCACCTTCAACCACGATCCCTTTTTTATGATGACATGAGAACAGTTTGGACATTCCAGTTCCAGGTACTCGTCCCCCATATCGTTTGAAATCGGCACTACGACACTCCCCAACAGTTGCCCGTGAAACTTGCGCTTCGAGATCGGCCAGGCACCTCCGTGCTCAAACCCCGAACGTGGGTCCTTGGCAGATGTTCCGCAATCCGACCTCTGGCGACCGGGATCGGACCTAAGTCCAAATCGCCGCCAACAGGCCGAGAAGTGGAACCCCGGCGGACGCTTTTTGAACGCTGAATTTCCGTCCTCGCCGGTCGTAGTCCGCCGTCCTCCTGGCCAAAGCGCCAATGTTGCCCTTTGTGAGACTGACCTCGTCCGGCCTACCAGGTCGCCAGGGCGCAACTCCGGTAATAATGCGGCGGAGCGAATGTCAGCGCGAAGCTGTGCGCAGGGACGCCAACTCGCTGACAGCAGCAAGGATGACAGCATCGGTTGCCGGCTTCGGCAGGAATCTGCAGTCGCGGAAAGCCGCGGGAACGTCGGCGGGGCCAAATCCCGACAAGAAGGCAAAGGGGATGCCTCGCGCCTGCAATATCCTCGCCACCGGCAGACCCGTTTCACCGTTCAGCTGGATGTCTAGCAACGCCACGTCAATCTTGTCCGATTCGACAAGACGCAGAGCGGCGGATACCGACGGCACAGGTCCGACCACCTGATAACCGGCGCGACGCAGCCGCGCGGCAGTGTCCTGCGCGACTAG
Organism: Mesorhizobium sp. M0062; assembly: GCF_040323125.1. Classification (NCBI taxonomy): domain Bacteria; kingdom Pseudomonadati; phylum Pseudomonadota; class Alphaproteobacteria; order Hyphomicrobiales; family Phyllobacteriaceae; genus Mesorhizobium; species Mesorhizobium sp. M0062. Next base: position 39,499 of record NZ_JAMYUO010000002.1, on the reverse strand, counting down.
CCATTGATCCTCAACAATCAGAACACTCACGCTTTCGCTCACGGCCCCTCTCTGCGATTGACCGGAAATGAGATGTCGATCCGAGACCTTCGGACAGTTGTTTCGACATGTCCGCAAACCTATAGGTAACCTCTCCATGCAGCAAGGTGAGGCTGATGCTGGAGCGCAGGCGCTTCCACCGACCACTCGCTGCTGGAGCCGAAGATTGGCGCGTCTACGAGCGGGGCGCAGTTGAGGTCTCGGAGACTGCGCACAAAAAGTCGAATCCGGCCGGGTCGCCGCCAAGTGCGCTTCCATAGCACAACAGGCCGCTGCGGTCCGCGCCTCCGTTCCATAGAGAGTTGGATAGCGGCGTTTACCCCTCTCCACGATCCGCAAGATCTGAAAGCCTCAGTGCCGTGCCATTGGCTCTGCAAAGCATGAGCAGCACTTCTTCTCTCGAGCGCCTTCAATGCCAATGCGTTGGGGCAAATAGCGCCCAGCAACTTGAGTGCCAGATGGACCAGCAGCGGATTCGGCCTGGTATGCGGACATACGTCCCGGGCTTGGCTTCGAGTTGTCTGGGGCGACCTTGAGATTGCGGTTGGTCAATGAGCGTGCGAAGTGCGATGCACCGAGTTTGGGCCGGCGGTTTCTCGGAGGAAAGGCTTGAGAATTCATGATGTCGGAGCAGGTTTGGCTGGCGCATGAGCGCCGCAGATCTATACTGGGGAAATCAAGCGATGGGGTCGGCCATGAGCAAAGAGTTCAGTGTAGCTGATGCCTATGGCGCCGGCCGCGCCATCTTCATGGGACTTGAACTGCTGGTTTCGCCCGGTGCGCTCGTCCCCAGACCTGAGACCGAGTTGCTCGGCAAGACCGCGCTTGGTGTGTTGCATCAGATGAACCTGCCGGCTCCGCGCATAGTTGATATGTGCTGCGGCACTGGGAATCTGGCGTGCGCGATCGCCTACCATGTGCCCAGCGCCCTTGTCTGGGCAAGCGATCTCACCGATGAATGCGTCGAAACGGCACGCCGCAACACCTCACATCACGGCATGGCTGAGCGTCTTTCGGTGCTTCAGGGCGACTTGTTCGACTCTCTCATCGGCCTTGGGCTAGACGGAACTATCGACGTAATCGTCTGCAATCCGCCTTACATTTCTGAAAAGCGGCTCGAGGGCGACCGCGCCCATCTGATCGAGCTTGAGCCGCGCGAGGCGTTCGCAGCCGGCCCTTACGGCCTGAGCATTCATATGCGCGTACTGAAAGACGCACCGCGATACCTGCGGCGTGGCGGCATCCTGCTCTTCGAGGTCGGGCTTGGCCAAGACCGACAGGTAGCGGGTCTGCTGGAACGCAGCAAGGCATTCGAGAACATCCGTTCGGTCTCGAACGAAGCGGGCGAGGGCCGGGTGGTTCTGGGGCAAGTCAAGTCGCAGGCATGAATCCTGCGACAGTCAGACCAAATACGGGCTGCTCTGGGCGTAACGCTTACCCATCAGTTCATTTTGCGGATGATGTATTGCTCGATCCCCTGGATGGAATCGAGGTTTTCAGGCAGAAGTTCGCTATCCTCGACGGTAATGCCAAAGGTCTCCTCGATGAAGCCGATAATCTCAAGCACACCCGTCGAGTCGACAATGCCTTGATCGAGCAAGGATGCGTCATCCAGCAATGCCTTGACGTCGCTGACGTAGAAATTTGAAACCAAGAAACTACGAATCTGCTCGCTGTAGATTCCGGTGCGTTCCTTGATGGTCAACATGAATTCGTCCTCCGTGGCGTCACCATTAAATCAGCGACTTGGTTCTGGCCCCGCATCATGACAGCGCCGTTTTCTTGAGTTTTCCCGTGTCCGTCATCGGCAGGTTCGCCACAACGACGATGGATTTCGGGACCATGAAGTTTTCCAGACGCTTCTGGCACTCCTTCTGCAGTTCCCTTTCGCCAATGGCTCTTCCATGCTCCATCACCACAAAGGCTTTCACCGCTTGCCCGAGGAGCTCGTCGGGAACACCGATGACAGCCGCTTCCCGGACTCCTGGAATGTCCATGAGTACGTTTTCCACTTCCCTTGGCGCCACCTTCTCGCCTCGCGACTTTATGATCTCATCCCCACGGCCAACGAAGTAGAGGTAACCCTCCGTATCCATCCGGCAGTAGTCGCCGGTGTATAGGACCTGCTCGCCGGGCAGCGGGCCGGGTTTGAGTTTCCTGGCCGTTGCCTCGGGCTTGCCCCAATACCCGTTCATCACCGTTGCGCCGCGAATGACGAGTTGGCCGACAACGCCTGGGCCTATCCGCCTGTCATGCTCGTCAACGATCCACATCTCCGTATTCGGGATTGCGATCCCTACGCTCAATGGCTTTCGCTCGAGGTCCTCTGGCGGCAAATAGGTGCAACGTTTGCATTCGGTGAGACCGTACATCGAATAGATGCGTGCACCCGAAAACAGCTCGCGAAGCATGAAAATATGCTTGAGGGGTAGGGCTGCCGCAGTGTTTGTGACGTAGCGGATGCTCGAGAAATCCTGGTCTTTGAGGGACCTGAGTTCGGAGAGTGCGGCAAAGATTGTGGGCACGCCGGGAAAGCCCGTAACTCCCTCCTGCCTGATCAACCCGAGGATCTGTGCCGGGAAAGCGAACGAGCGTTCGAGCACCAGCCGGGCGCCGGTACGAAAAGCCATGATCATCTGGTACAGTCCATAGTCGAAGGCGAGGGGTAGGACATTGAGGATCACCTCGTCCTCGGCAATCGCGAGGTAGGAAGCGATAGACGCGCACGCGGTCATCATGTTTCTGTGCGTCAGCATCACGCCCTTGGGTTCGCCCGTCGACCCGGACGTGTAGATGATGGCTGCCAGATCAACATCGATGCACTGCCGTGCCGGCGGCGTATCCGCGCCATTGGCGAGGGCGGCGTCCCAGCGCACGGCAAACGGCAGCTGGGCGAGTTCGACGTCGTCGATAGGTCCCGATACGATCACCCGCAGAAGTGACGGGCAGCCGCGCGCCGGCTCGCGGAAGATCGCTTGCAGATGGCCGTCCGTGATGAGCGCCGTCGGCCGGCAGTCGTTGAGCAGATAATCGAGCTTGTCGCTCTTGGTGAGCGGGTTGACGATGCACACCACCGCATTCGCCTTTAGCACCGCCCAGAAGCTAACCACCGTCTCGACGGTGTTGTCGGCGAAGATCATCACGCGATCACCGCGAACGACTCCGGATGCGGACAGGTCCCAGGCGATCGCGTTGGCTCGCGTTTCGAGTTCGAGGTAGGTGACACGCTGCCTGTTGCACACCAGCGCCACCTTACTTCCGTGTCGGACGGCGGAATGGGCGAGGTAGTCATGCAGCAATGGTACGGCATCATGCAACATACAGGCGCTCTTCCCGATGTTCGCAGTCGACGTCGACGCTGAGCGTGCATTCGAGCGTTGCACTGGGACAACCCGCGACGAACTGCTGATGAAGAAGTTGGGTCGACAACACGCCGACCAGCGCCATGTTGTCGGCATTGGACAGGTCGCCATCGCCAGTTCTGGCCTGGCATTTGGCAAGCAGGTGCGTGACCCCCTTTGGATCGAAGACATTCGCCTCGCGCAGGGCCGTCTGCGAAACCGCCTCGCGAGCGTAATCCGGAGCGTCTGCGCCGACGAAGCAAAGCGCGTTGGGCGCGCGGAAGGGCTGCTTCTTGCGGGCTACGATCTCGGAGGGCAGGATGGGTGCCGCCATGCGCTTCAGCACGTGCTTCTCATCGAGGCCGCGGAGTTTGAAGGAGGGCGGCAGCGAATTCGCGAGCCTCACAAGTTCATCGTCCAGGAACGGGAAGCGGCCCTCGACGGAGTGAGCCATCAGCATCCTGTCGCCTTGCGAGGAGAGCAGATAGCCCGACATCAGTGTTTGGACCTCGAGATACTGGTCCTGCGCAAGAGGGCCCCAACGGGCAAACTGCGCGGGCAGACGGGCGAGCAACTCGGACACGGCGTCGCGGCCCTGCGTTTGAGCGCGCATGTCGGCCGTAAACAAGCGCTTGATGGCCCTGGTGGTTTGCCAGCGCGTTTCATGAGCAAAGCCCGGCGCGTCGTAAGCCTGAATATTTCGCCCGAAGAACTGACGCGCCATCGCCTGCTGTTGCACCGGCGAGCGGGTGAGATAGGGGTAAAGGCGTTCCAGGAGCCGAGAGCGTCGTGTCGAAGTCGGGTGGCGCCCCCAGAAGCGGCGGACCTTGCCTTCGCGGAACAGGTCATAGCCGGCGAACATTTCGTCAGCGCCTTCGCCGGTCAGCACGACCTTGATGCCACGCTCGCGCACCAGGCGCGAGAGCAGGAAGAGTGGCGCCGGGGCAGTCCTCAGGATCGGGCGTTCGGTGTGTTGGATTACCTCCGGAAAGATTCCGGCTATATCTCTGCGCGAAACGACCACTTCATGGTGCTCACTGCCGATCGTCTCGGCAACCATTCGCTGGAAGCGGGTCTCGTCATATTCGGTGTCGGCAAAACGCAAGGAGAAGGTTTGGAAGCGCTCGCCCGCGAAGCGCCTTGCGAGCGCGGCCACAAGCGAACTGTCCAGCCCTCCGGAGAGGTAGCACCCGACAGGCACGTCGGCGCGCACCATTCTGAGCGCCGTCGCGGCCTCAAGAGCGCTAGACACGCGGTCCACTGCGTCACTGCAGGACCCGGGGAACTCGCCCTGCCGCGATCCGAAATTGTCGGGATAGGAAGGCTGCCAAAAAATCCGCTCACGAACGGTGCCATCCTGATATATGCGGACACGACCCGGCTCGAGTTCGTTGATTCCGTGGAAAACTCCTTGCGGCGGAACAACTGTCCAGAGCGTGAACGTCTGATCGATGCCGGCGGGATCAAAGGCGCGAGGTATGGTTCGATCGGCCGCGAAAATGGCTTTCACTTCGCTGGCGAAATAAAGCCGGTGCGCATGCTCGCTGAAATACAGCGGGCAAATGCCGAAGCGGTCGCGCGACAATACGAGACGATTGGCCACTGAATCCCAGATTGCAATGGCCCATTGGCCGTTCATGCGCTCGAAGGCCGTTTCTCCCCACTCACGATAGGCGTGCAGCGCGACCTCCGTGTCGCTGCGGGTTCGGAAGTGGTGGCCGAGCGCCGCGAGTTTTTCACGCAGTTCGACGTAGTTGAATATCTCGCCGTTGAACGCGATCCACGTCGTATCGCCTGTATCCGCCATCGGCTGCTGGCCACTGGAAAGATCGACGATGGACAGGCGCACATGCGCCAGCCCCGCGCGTCTGTCCCGGTAGAGACCGCGCCCGTCGGGACCGCGATGCGCCAGCGCGCCCATCATCTGCATCAGCGCCTGCCGCGAAGGAGAAGCCGCTGTGGCATTCAGCGCCACGATTCCAGCGATGCCGCACATGCTCGGTCAATCTCCGCCTTCGGCGGACAGCAAAGGCCGCGCGTGAAGATAGTGGGCCGCCCTTCGTTTCGCTTCGATGTCCTTGAACACTTTCTGAAGCTGGGGCTCGGTGAGGCCAGCAACCGCCGCGAGCTCATTGCTGGCGACCCCGTGGTTCAGGCCGTAGAGGCATAGATCCATCAGGTGATAGGGCAGCGCGAAATAGAATTCTTCCTGGCTTTGGGTCATGGAAAAGGTGTCGGTGGTCGGTGGCCGCTGCCGGATTTCATCATCCACCTCGAGATATTCCGCGAGTTGATAAACCTGGGTTTTGTAAAGGTGAACGATCGGCATCACGTCGGCGGCTCCGTCGCCCTGCTTGACGAAAAAGCCCTGGTCGTACTCGAGGCGATTTGGAGTGCCGACAACCGCGTATTTGAGGCGGTCGGCGTGATAGTATTCCGTCATCTTGCGCAGGCGCTGCTTGTAGTTTGTCGCAGCAACGATCTGCAGATAGGCAGCTGGCGGCAGACGCACGGTATCTACTTTACCCTGCGGATCCTGGACCGTGAGGCGGGTTATATTGAGCCCGCTGCTCTCCAGAACCGACGCGATCACCAGCTTGCATTTCCACCCTTCCCCATAGTCGGGAACGACGGTCTGGATCGCATCGATCTGCCGGCGGTAGGCCCCAATGGCCTCCAGTGCCGGTGCTATGTCCTCAAGGACGCTTTCAATGCCAAGCTGTGCCGCGACGCGGCGGCCAAGTCTCAGGGAGTCGCCGGAAGAATCCCGCTCCGGCATGAACAGTCCCAGGACCTTGTCTTTCCCGAACGCGCGCATGCACAAGGTCGCGACGACGGAGCTGTCGATACCGCCGGAAAGACCGACAACCACGCCGCGACGATGCAGGGTGCCGAGAACCTGAGTGCGCAAGGTGTCAACGATGCGATCGACCTCCGCGCGGGCATCGAGCGTCAGCATGTCCTTGCTGAATTCCGGAATTATGTCGATGACAAGTCCTCCCTTTTGCGAGATTCGGCGGGGGAATAGGTCTGCACGATGGCCGTCTCGATAAGCGGACGGTTGGTGGCAAGGTTTGGTTCGACGACAAGGTCGATGTGGCTGCCCGTGATCGAAATGACGTCCAGGTGTGCCAAGACGCTGTCCCAGCCCAAGGCCCGCGGCATTCCCTCCCTGCGACATCGGAACAAGGTACCGGAGAGGGGCAGAGCCGGTTTCGGTGCCTCAAGCCATTGGAAGAATGACTTCGCCCTTAAAACCTCCTGCAGTTCCAGTTTGGTCCTGAAGATCGTCGGGTTGAACTCTCCATTGGCAAATCTGTCCAGAATCCTGGCCAGACGCGCTTCGCCGCCCACGGCGACGGTGATCTTCGCAAGGGCTCTGCAAGCCATCCGATGCGCGGATATGCGGTTGGTGCGAATACGATAGAACGTACGGGTAAGTGTCTCCCAATGGTTGCTCGGCTCGTCCAGAAGGCTCGTGTCGAGGATGCCCAGGAACCGCACCGTTCGCCCGGCCTTCATGAGCCGTGCGGCAACCTCGAATGCAACCGCGCCACCCAGAGAATGGCCGAGAAGTCGCACGGGGCCCGCAGGTTGGATGCGGCTTATCTGCTCGAGTGCGGCGCCAGCCATGGCGCTGAGGGTGTTGTGTCCGTCCAGTATCGCCGCAAGGCTCGGATATCGGATCGGGTTTACACGGGCGACTTTCCCTATGGCGGCTGCGAACGCAGCCAGGCTCGGACCATAGCCAACGGACCCTGGAAACAGGAAAAGAACCGGGGGGTGGTGCTTCTTTTCGCGCCCTTCGCCCGACCGTGCAGAGACGACCGCCTCAACCATCTCGTCCAAGCTCATGCCGACGGTGAATGCTTCGAGGCCCAGCTCTTGCCCGATGGCGTTTTCGATCGCCATCACGCAGTGCAGCAGCTGCAGCGAATCTCCTCCAGCATCATCCCAGTTTCCCGTGGCAGTGCCTGTGTTGAGAACCTGCGTCCACGCGTGCTGCACTATTTGACGTGTGTCCTTTGCTCCTCCGGCGGGCGGAGCATCGAGAGTGGACGACCGGGCGACTCGCGCCCTCCTTCCGTGCGAACGATCTATCTCGGCCAGTGTTGCCAAATCGACCTTACCTCCCGACAGGCGTGGGATTGCGTCAACGGGGTGCAATCGCAAGGGACGCAATGGTGCCGGCAAGGTCATTCTGAGGAGCTGGCGAAGGTCGTCTGCAAAAGCGCCGCCTGCGAAGCGCTGGGGAACCGCGAAGGCGATGAGTTCCTGCGCGGCCGTTACCATCACCACGGCATCCGCCACCGAAGGCGCGCAACGCAAGACCCGTTCGAGTTCGGCGGGCTCGATGCGTCGACCATTGATCTTGATCTGGCGCCCTTTGCGGCCGACGATCCTCAAGATGCCATCATCGTCGAGCCGAACGAGGTCCCCGGTCGAAAAAAGCCGAGCCTCGGGATCGTCGGGGTCCGGCTGCGCGGGAACGACCACACCGTTCTCCCAATGACCAAGCAGGACATAGCGGCTTTTGATCAGAAGCTCTCCACTTTCGCCTGGCCCTACATTGCGCTCCGCTTCGTCGACGATAGCGAATGTCATACCAGGGAGCAGCCTGCCGACGGGAACCGACGCGTCTTGCTCGGGCCAGTCAGGCGGCAAGAACCATTGCGAACCGATGGTTTCAGTCGATGAGTAGCCGATCTGGATCAGACACTGGTCCGAAACGGCTTTGCGCAGCAAAGCGATGTCCATCCATGACACTTTCTCCCCACCGATCCGGGCCACTCTGAGCGGCCAGGAAGCGTCGGCGGGCGCCTCAGCCAGGAGGGCTCGAAGCAGTGCCGGCACAAGATAGGCGATCGTCACACCTTCGGACTGCAATCGAGCGCGCGTAGCGCGCAGGCCGACAGCCTCCACCTCGAGAAGATGCAACGTGGCGCCCGTCAGCAGCGCCGCAAAGATCTCCCGGCAACCGGCGATCGTGGCTGGCCCGGTCAGCGGCAGGAAAACGTCATCCGCGCTGATATGGCACGCATCGACATATTGCCGGACCCGCCATAGCAGGCTGCGTTGGCTGTTGACGATTCCCTTGGGGCGCCCGGTGCTGCCCGAAGTGTAAAGCACCAATGCGGGCGCATCGACCGAAACCATAGGGGGCTTATGCTGCTGTTCTGGGTGTTGATCGTTGGACGCCACGGCGGCCGCAATTTCGATCCAGACGATCTCTTGGGCCAATTCGACCGGGCGAACATTTTCGGCGCCTATAATCGCGCCGAGCCCCGCGGCACTGACTATATCGAAAATGCGAGAGGCGGGATCTCTTGTGTTGAGCGGGACCGAAGGCCGTCCCGCCGCCATGGTCGCCAACATCGCCACAGGATACCAAGCGGAGTTTGCTTGCAGGATGCCGATGGCCTGCCCTTCGGGGACGACGGCAGCGATATGAGTTGCCAGCGTCTCGACCGCCCGGAAAAGCTCAGAAAAAGTCAGGCGGTTCGCGCCGTCGCTGATTGCGAGCTTGTCAGGATACCGCCTGGCGACATCTCCAAGGTGGTCGAAGATTGGAGTGTCCGCAAATTTGGCACCCATCTGTCGGTAACGGCGCCAGACTGGCCCCCCTTGGTCAAGATCATATTCGGGAACGACTGACCACTTTCGGGTGGGTCGCAGATCCACCTGTAGGTTTTGATTTGCCACTTCCGAATGCAAACACACTGAGGACATTCAGGGCCCCGCCAAGCTGACGGTCGAACATCGCTCGCCGCGGAGATCTTTTCATCAATCATTCGGATGATGCCTCGATCTTGCCTAGCCAGCGCTTCCCGAGCGTCCTTCAGAAGTTTTGCCATCTGTGTCCAGCACCGGTCGTTTTTCCTTGCAAGCTCCGTCGAGCGCAAGACGGCTTGCCCAGGCGAACGGAGCGATCGGCATCTCCGCTAGAATCCGGGCTCGGTGCCCAGATTCACTGACTGGAACAATCATTCAAATGAACGTTGGTGTGATCTGAAATCCGGCTAAGCTTGATCCGTAGGGGAATGACTGCTCGTTCGGAGACGCTTGAGCATATGATCATCGAGTTGTTTGGGCCGCCTGGCGCGGGTAAAACCACGCTGCTTCGCGGCCTCTGCCAAGGGCTGGCGAGACACGGCATCAATGTGAAGACAGTAAATGGGTATCGCCTGATTGAACCTGGATCGGCTCAGGATGACGCTCCGGAAATCCGCCATGGCATAGGAAGAATTGGCAAAAAGATTGCCACATCCGGTCCTATCTTGCTGTCGACCTTGCCAAAGGACAGTGTCGCGGCCCGGCTTCTGGCATCGATCCCTCTTCGAAGCCGCGTGTGGTCATGGCGAATGAAGGTCGACATCGCCCAACTGTGCCAGTCCTGGCGCCAAGCGCGGGAGTCGCCCGGTTGCTTCATCTTCGAAGAGGGCATGATTCAGGCTTTGTGTGCGCTGGGTGTGCTGGCTAGAACTCCAAGCCTCGACGCGGTCCGCGAGTGCCTGGCGTTCCTGCCGCGGCCGGATCTCGTTGTGCAACTCGACGCGCCCCAGGAAACGTTACGCCGCCGTCTTGTGGATAGGCATGCGCAGCAACCGCTCCTCGAGGTTATGCTGTTCGAACTTGGCGTGGACAAAGGATTAAGGCAGGCCGAAATCTCAAGAGAGGTCGGCGAGTGCCTGCGCCAGGACCGATGGCCGTTGATACAAGTCAATGGTGCTGAACCTCACGACGTGGACGGGGTCGTCGCGCGCGTTCTGGGAGAGCATGTTGGTCATGCTGCCTAGGCTGGCCCATGACCTATGATCCATGACACATTTATGCATTTGGCGCCAAGCCGGGCAGCATCTGCCGCCAAGCGCGCAATCATGTCGAATCGTGCTGATCGAGCACTTCGAGCATGGTCGTCAACATGCTTCCGACTTCCTCAGAGATTTCCTCGGGGCGGATTCCCGCTCTGATGGCATCCGCCGTTGCTTGGTCCGCAAGTTTCGCCGCAAGAGCCGGATCGGCCTTGGTGTAGAGTGGGATCTTATCCTCTACCCATTTCTGCAGGAATTCGATGCCGCGCGCGCTCATACCAAGTACAAGCTCGGCGGGGCTTCTTGGTTCCGTCAGCCATATTCAAGAACGTCAGACCATCTTGCTCAGGCTGACGTCCCACGGTCACGTCACGATGAACGAGGACGCCGTCAGAGCCAAGTGTGGCGATAGAGTGGCAAATTGGATCTGATGTGCGCCGCCCGAGCCGTCGCTGTCAAAGGAAAGCGCGCCGGTCGTGCTGTTATAGACGATGTGATCGCCGCTGTCGTGCGCGGCCCTGCCGGCGTAAAACGCCGAAGGGGGAAGGGCGCCTGTATGCAGGCCGGCAAACACGGTGTGGTCGAGTTGGATCTTGTCGTGGCCCACTTTGAAATCGGTGACCTTGTCGATATTGCCGACCTTGAGAGCCGAATCGAAGACAAAGACGTCGTTGCCGCCATGTCCCGTCAGAACGTCTCTCCCGCCACCGCCGTTGATAGTGTTGCTCCCGGAATTGCCATCAATGGTTTGGGCGAATTCGTTTCCCGTGAGCTTGATGGCGGCAGTTCCCAATTTGCTGGTGGTCGCAAGATGCTCGACCTGCGAGCCGGCCGACAGCGCGTAGCTGACCGATGCCAGCACGCTATCGTTGCCGCTGTGCCGCAGTTCCACCACCTTGTCGCCGGCGTTGTTGACATAGTAGGTGTCGTTGTAGCCGCGGCCCATCATCGTGTCCGCGCCAGCGGTGCCGCGAAGCACATCCGCGCTACCCGTGCCGTAGAAAATGTGATCGCCGGTGCTGGTCGGAGGGACACTTGTGGGCGGAGGCACTGTGCTGGTAGGCGGCGGCGTCGGTTCGCTGGCCGAAGGACCGCTTGCGGTGCTCTGGTTGTGTTGAAGGAACAGAGCCTGCAGCGTCGGCGAGCTCTCAAGCGCCGTGTCGCCCTGTTGAGAACCCCAAGCATAGGCATAGTCGAAGGCCGGCGAAGGCGCTACCTTGGCCCAGTGGTCCAACATGGTCTTTTCCTGAGCAACGCTGGGCAGGACATAGCGACCGCCCGTGTCGGTCGTCCAGTCGCCGCCGCCGAAGGTCTGATACACGGGAACGACCTGACTGAGCGGGATGCCCGAGGCGACGGCCGCCGCCACAGTCCTGTCGATCATGTTGTAATCAATCGTGCTTGTTCCGGTCCGTACCGGGTAGGGATCCAAGCCGTAATAGTCGATATGCGTGTTGGCAGGATTGAATGTGTTTGAAAAGTCGGGGTTAGCGGAAGACCCCATGTTCATCATGGTTATGAAGGTCTTGGCGCCGGGCAGGTGGCTGTGGATCCAGTCTGACTCCGCCTTCAGATCAGCGGCGGTGGCATAAGTTCCCCATTTGCCGGTCGGGTCCGGCTCATCGACTAGGAAGAAGCCAAACACTTTCGGATTGCCGATGAAGGGCGTGACCTTCTGGATAAAGGAGGAGGTTGCACCATCGGCTTCATTGAGCCACACTAGGCCTTTCTGGCCGGCCGGCAAGGCGTTGAGCTGGTCCAAGGAAGATACATCAACAAGATTGAATCCGGCTTTCGCGACCTCGGAGGCCGACCCGCCCGAGGCGTAATGGAGTGTTGTCATTGACATACCCTTCGTCCGATTCGGTAGGCGCCCCACACCTGCCTAGGGAAAGGATCCATTAGCGACAAATCAAATACCGGCGCCCCTTGATAGAATCTTTGATCAGCGTCCGAAAAACACAACAGCCTCGATGCTACGCTTGCCTCAGAGGTATGTAGATGATCCAAGTATGGGGTGCTCAAGCCTGCAACGAAAGCATTGCAGCGACGTCTGCCGGAGCGCCTTGTGCGTTTGCAGTGGCGGTAATCGGCCAATGCGCGCTTCGGTTGAGCCACCGCCCAAATGCGCGCTCCCGCAGGATTTCTTCGAGCTCAGACCGCAAAAGGAACCGCGTCCTGGCGAAGCCTCCCATTGCAGCCGCTCGATGCTCCTCAACGCGGTCGCCTAGCCGCGGGAAGATGCGGCTGGTGGTCCGACCATATCCAGAGACCGGGTGAAAGCTTGTTTCCAGACGAAGCGATCGGGAGAACTGGCGGTGCGAGTCATCACACCGCCTGGTCGCGATGTTGATCCGGCGAGAGAAGGCGGGCGGAAGTTGCTTTGAACGCGGCGCGCGGACCTTTCGAACACAGCCCTTTTTTATATCCGGCCCGCCGTGTCGTACGCGAAGATGTCGTCCTTGCACCGTCAGACCGGATGATCCAACGCACTGACCGAGGCGACAGCGATTGTGGCTGCATTGCCGCATCGTTGATCAGCTTGCTTCATGCAAACAGACGAGGACAGCACGAAAGCCTCCTCCTAGCGTGGGACTGGCTGTTGTGTGTTCAGGGGCGATGAAACCGGCCATGGAAACCGCGGATAGGATCAGCTGTTTTAAGCGATTGGTATCGCATCCAGGAGCGACAGGATGAGTCCGCATCTGGTTTGCGTTGGAGGCGAGGATCATAGACTAAGAATCCCGTTTCTTTTGGCGCTTCGCGAAAGGGGTTTTCAAGTCACTGCCGTTTCGAGTGATCTCGGAGCCGCCTTTTCACCCCATGGCATTGCCCATCGCCGATTCGGGTTCGACCGCTTTGGCAGCGGCGGTGCAGAATGGGGTGCTGTCAGCGCGATCCGTGAACTGATGTCCGAACTGCGTCCGGACATCATTCAAAGTTTCGACACCAAGCCCAATCTCCTAACTCCACTGGCGGTGCGCGGGCACGTTCCCGTCGTTCGCACCATCAACGGGCTTGGTTGGACATTCTCGTCGCGGGAGCCGCGGGCCCTGGCATTGCGTCCTTTCTTTTGCGGCCTTCAGGGGGTGGCGTCTCGTTGGACAGCCATGACCGTCTTCCAGAATAGTGATGATCAGGCCTTCTTCGAGCGCTACCGGCTGGTGGCTCGCGGCAAAGGGCGACTGATCCGGAGTTCTGGCATCGACCCCGATGCATTCTCGATGGCAAGGTATCGTGGTCCTTCGGCTGCCACGATGCGCGAGGAACTTGGCCTACAATCGGCCCAGGTCATAATATTTGTCGGTCGGCTCACGCGGCAGAAGGGGATTCCAACCCTCATCGAGGCGGTTCCTCGCGTTATCCGCGAGAGGCCCAACGCGCGTTTCGTACTTGTCGGCCCGCAAGACTCCGAAGGTCCGTTTGCCGTCAGCAGAGCCGATATCGAGCGCCATGTTCCCCACGTTGTCGCATTGGGGCCAAGGCGCGACATTCCAGCCCTCCTGGGGATGGCGGATCTGTTTGCGTTTCCGACGCAATATCGCGAGGGAATTCCGCGTGTCCTGCTGGAGGCGGGATTGTCCGGATTACCGATCGTCGCCTCCAACATGCCGGGCTGCAACGATGTGGTTGAGGATGGCTGGAACGGCTATCTCGTGGCGCCGCGCGATGCGGATGGCTTGGCCTCCCGGATAGTCGATATTCTTTCCGACCCCGCCCGTGGCAAGACCATGGGGAGCCGTTCCGTCGGATTCGTGCGGGAGCGGTTCTCGTTGTCGTGGGTCATCGACCAGTATTGCGACCTGTACAAGACAATCCTGGGTGGCAGATATCGCAGCAGGCTTGTTCAAGCTGCGCAGGCGAATCCGAGGGAAGAGGCGGTGCCGAGCCCCCATCGACTGGGCGAGGCGCGGCAATGATGCGTGATGCGCTTCTGGCCTTCGGCGTCGCGATGTCCTACGCGGCGCAACTCAGCATCCCAGGGCTGCCCTTCGGCTACAGCGAACTGTGCCTCACGCTCTGGATAATGCTGTCGATGACGCGAATCCTTGCTGGCGGCCAACTGGAGGTTACGCCGGCACTGGCCAAGCTTGGGCTTTTCTGGCTGATCCTGGCGCTTGCCATGGGCGTGGGTTACATCATCGGTTTTCTGACAACCACGTTGTTCCTGGATCCGTTGTTGCACGACACGCTGGCCTATGTGCTGTTGGCGTGCGTCACCTGTCTGGCCGCTGCGGAGCCCAACGCGTCTTTCCGTTTGCGTCGTATCGCCTGGTGGATGGTTGCTGTCGCGAATGCGGGCTTCATCATTCAGGTAGGGCTTGGTTTCGGCTGGCTCCATCAGGCTGGGGTCGAACCCTGGTACTGGGACCGCTTCTGCGGGTGGTCCGACAATCCGAACCAGCTTGCGCTCTACTGCGCCCTACTCGGTCCACTGGCCTTGCATCTTGCCACAACCACCAGCAATAAATGGGGAAGATGCCTTGCCCTATGCAGCCTCATATTCACCGTTTACGTCGGAAGGCTGACAAAAAGCGATACCTACCTTTATACCACGGTCCTGGCTTGTCTGATCCTTCTCGGGCTGCGGGTCCGGGCCTGGCTGGCGAGCGACGGCAATAAGGCGAGCCTTTCAAGGCAGCTTGCCGTCCTGATGGCCGTTGGCTTCCTGCCGCTGGCCCTGTCTATAGCGCCCTATGCCCTCAGCGAGGCCTCCAGCGCCGAAGACTTCGCCAAGAGCCTGACCAAAGACAAGGGCGGGGAAGCGACTGCCCAAACCGCGGCGCTTCGCCTCTACCTCTGGAATGCAGCCTTGGAGAAGGGGGCACGATCGGGATCGCTTGGACTGGGTCCGGGCCCGCATCTAGATAGTCCGCCCGTGGTCAATCAACAGTTTTTGCCGCGGCCCTTCGAGGCGCACAGCACCATCCTGGATCTCTACACTCAGGGCGGCCTGATTTCGGTTCTAGCCCTGATGTGGATCTTCGGCTCGGCTGCGTTGTCCGCCTGGCGGGCGAAGCTGGACGCTCTCGTGGCGCTCGTGGCATCGATCGCCGTTTTCAGTGCTCCGCATTTGGTCATCCGCCATCCGATCGTGTGGTTCTGTCTGACCCTCTGCCTTGCCGCCGGGACGCCGGAAGCGATCCCCGCGATTGTTCGCCAGAGGAGATGCTAGAATGTGTGGGATCGCCGGAATTTTGTTGGCGCCCGATGCAGCCAACGCAAGTGCGCTCAGGGCCATCGGACCGATGGCGACGACGCTTCGTCATCGCGGACCTGACGGTGAGGCCTTCTGGGTGAGCCGTGAAGGGGGGGTAGCCTTCGGCCACCGGCGACTGGCCATCGTCGACCTGTCCGAAGCGGGTCGCCAGCCAATGCTCTCCGCGAGCGGTCGGTATGTCATCACCTTCAATGGCGAGATATACAATTTTCGCGATCTGCGCCGTGAACTGGAAGGGGCGGGCCATCATTTCCGCGGCGCCAGCGACACGGAGGTCATGCTGTGCGCGATCGAAAGCTGGGGCCTTGATGCAGCCCTCGCGCGCTTCGCTGGCATGTTTGCTTTCGGGCTGTGGGACCTGAAGAACCGAACGCTTCAGCTTGCCCGCGACCGAATGGGCAAGAAGCCACTCTATGTCGCCTTGACACGTGACGCGCTTGTCTTCGCCTCGGAGCTGAAGGCGATCACTTGCTTCCCAGGCTTCACCCCGGAACTCGATGTCGATGCGGCGACGACGATGGTTTCCAACGGCTGGGTGCCGGATGACCGTTGCATTTGGCAGGGCGTGTTCAAGTTGCCGCCTGGTTCAGTCCTGTCGGTCACTGCGGCGCAATTCGCCAACGCCCGCGGCACCGGTTCGCTTGCGCATCGCATTCACCCTTGGTGGTCGCTGGCCGATGTCGCCGGCAAGGGACAGCGCGATCCGATAGCCGCCAGCGACGAGGACCTCGCGACCGAGCTCGACAGCCTGCTCCGACTGGCCGTCAAGCAACGAATGGTTGCAGATGTGCCGCTGGGCGCCTTTCTGTCGGGCGGGATCGACAGCTCGACTGTCGTCGCCCTGATGCAGGCACAGTCCCGAAACCCCGTTCGGACGTTCACCATAGCGTTCGGGGAAGGTGGGTTTGATGAAGCTCCCCATGCGGCCGCGGTTGCTCGGCATCTGGGCACCGATCATACGGAACTTCATCTCTCGCCGGCTGCCGCGCTTGAGGTCATTCCGGAGCTGCCCCGGATTTGGGACGAGCCGTTTGCCGATGAATCGCAGATACCGACGCTGCTGGTGTCGCGCCTCGCGCGGCAACACGTAACCGTGGCGCTTTCAGGCGATGGCGGCGACGAGTGCTTCGCAGGCTATTCTCGACACTTCCTGGCAACCCGCCTCACAAAGCAGCATGAGCTGCCATTGTCATTTCGCCGGCTGTTGGCATCGGGGGCTGGGTTGCTGGCCCAAGCCTCTCAGAAAGATATCTTCGGCAATCTGCCGCTTTCGGCGAATATGCGGCATGGCTTGCGCGGTGACCGCTTGGCTCGCCTTGCCCGCCTGCTCGCGGCGCGAGATGAGGACGAACTCTTTCTGCAACTGACAAAATCTTCAGCCAACGACCTTGTTCATCGCAAGCCGTCGACAGCACCTACCGACACCACAAAGCTCGACGGCCTGCTCTCGCGTCTCCTATTCGCCGACATGACAGGCTATCTACCGGGCGACATTTTGGTGAAGCTCGATCGAGCCACCATGGCCAACAGCCTCGAGGGGCGATGCCCGATCCTGGACCATCGCGTCGTTGAATTCGCCTGGCGCTTGCCAGCCCGCGCCAAAGTCCGAAACGGGAAGGGCAAATGGTTGCTTCGCCGACTGCTTGATCGTTATGTACCACGCCGACTGGTCGACCGGCCCAAGCAAGGTTTCGACGTTCCGGTCGGGACTTGGTTGAAAGGGCCCTTGCGCGGCTGGGCAACCGATATCATTGCCACGATCGGCCGCTCCGGGGACGGGGTCATCGACCGTGAGAAGGTCGACGCATGCTGGCGCAATCATCTGCATGGAAGCCAAGATAATTTCCGCGACCTGTGGCCGGTGCTCATGTTTCAGGCGTGGCGCAACGAAGCCATGCGGCCATCGACGGTCGCCACGCACCCTTCTTACCATATCGAACTGACAGGGGATTGAGATGGAAGGTTCCATAGCCAACCGCGCCCGGCGTCCGCGCGCCAAGCAGATGGAAGTTGGGACACTTGAAACCAATCTGCGCTTGATGCGGCCGCCACGCGAGCCAACGCAATCGTCACCCTTCCACCAGCTCGTCATCATCCTGACGACGCGAAAATGGTTCTTGCTTGCCATGGCCCTTCTGGGCGGCATCCTGGCCGGACTGGCAGGCTTCACCCGCCCGGTGCTGTTCGAGGCAACGACCCAGGTCATTATCGATGCCCCGAGCAGCAGTGCTTCGGGCGGCGTGGCATCCGCCCAGGACTCGCTGGAATCGAACATCGATGATCATCTGACGATGCTCTCCTCGCAAGGCCACCTGCGTCGGGTCCTGGCAGCACTCCGCAAAGCCCAACCAGTCGACGGTAACGGAAAGACCGTCGTCAATGCCGTCCCGCCCGCGGCTGGCTCGTTCCTCATCGATCTCCTGAGCAGGGCCTGGAGACAGGATAACACGGTGGCGGAAAATCCGGACGCAGCGGACGCGCCCGAACTGAAGGCGCTACGCAACGGAATGAGGGTCGGACAAGAGCTGCGATCACGCGTCATCACCATCGGCTTCACCGATCCAAGTCCGGCGCGTGCGGCACTTGTCGCGAACACGTTTGCCCAAGTCTACATTCAAGATCTGGTACAAAAAAGCCGGGCATCGGATCAGGTTAATCTGGATTCGATAGTCGCCAGCCTTCCGCAAGTACAAAGGGATCTTGTCGAAGCGACAGATCGGCTGGAGACATACCGGCTCACGCATGGCGCCGTCGATCAGACTGCGGCCAACAACGCAGCCAGTGAGACAGCGGAACTCGGCCGGCAGATATTCCTATCGAAAGCCAGTCTTTCCGCGTCGGAAGCGCGCCTTCGCCGTATTGAGGACCTGCGCAAGGCGGGCGCCCCGGTCACGGCCATCGCTGAAGAAATCGGGTCGCCCGTGTTGACGGACCTGGTGACACGCCAGTCGGGTGCCGCCGCCGACGGCGATCTGCGCAACGCGATCGCCCGCGAAATGGAGCAAAGCGTTGCCCGAATCGCTGCCGAGGCAAATGTCTACCGGTCCCAGGCTACGGCTCTTGAAAGTCGCAAGGCGATGCTCGACGCGGCCGTGGCCGACACGGCGAGCCAACTTTCGGGGCTGCGTTCCCTTGAGCCTAGGGTAGCCATCGTGACGCAGCATTACAACGAACTCCTGAGCCGGCAGCAGGATCTGATACGTCGCATCGCCGCTCCTTCGCCAGGCGTAGCGGTCCTTTCGACCGCCTGGCCGCCGTCGACCCCCGTGACATTGTCGCCGATTTTCCTGATTCCCCCCGGCATGGTCGTCTTTGGTCTCATGGGGGCGGTCATTGTCCTGGTCCGCAACGGTTTCAACCAAACCTTGCGCAGTGAAGCCGAAGCCGAGGCCGAGCTTGGGGTCCCGTGCGTAGGACTGCTTCCCAGGGTTGCGGGACTTAATGCCAGAAAGCTGCGGCATCTGGTTCTGAGCCAGCAGAACTTGCCGTTCAGCCGCGCCGTGACTTCGCTGCTCGTCACTGCGGCGCCAACTCAGGGGAAGGGGCAGCCGCCGCATATCATTCTCGTGACGTCCAGCATCCAGGACGATGCCAAGACCGAGTTGGCATGGAGCCTGGCGCTGGCGGCAACGCGGCTGGGAGGAAGAGTGCTTTTCCTCGATCTCGATCGCAAGGATGTACGGCTCACGAACGGGTTTCGTGGTGAATTCAGCACCGACAAGGCCCGGAACTCCTTCGGCGACTATGTGAATGAACGTTGCGTGCTGAAGGATGCAATTACGAGGATGCCGGAAATCGGTATCGACCTCATGGCCGCTCCAGCACCTTCCGATGATCTCCTGACGCTTCTGTCCACCGTCGACAAATGCCAGTTCACCGAGGAGCTGCGTTCGGCCTACGACGTGGTCATCATGAACGGTCCCCTGGGCCTCGGGGGGCCTGAAACCAGGCTGCTTAAGCGCTGGGCCGATTCGGTGCTTTTTGCCGTTCGCTGGGCAAGGACGAGGCGCAGCATTGCCCGTGGTGCTCTGGATGCAATAGGAGCCGGCGGATCCGCCACCGTTCCAGTAGGGAGTGTGCTCACCCGGGTGAACCTGAAGAGGCTAGCCGGCTCCAGGCTCGGAGACAACGCCGATCTTCTGTTGGAGAGGGTTTGAAGATGCGTGTGCGATCTTCAACAGAAGCTCCAGGGAGCGATCGAGCCCCTAAATCGAGCCAGCTACACGATGATCATTGAATTTTTCGGACCTCCAGGATCCGGCAAAACAACCTTCGCACATGCGCTTGCGCAGCAGCTGCGCGGGAAAGGCTATCACGCCAAGGTCGCTCTCAGCTACAAGCCAAGCACCAGGGCCGCCAAATATGATCTCGGAATCTTTCTGTTCATATCACGGATCGTATCGGCGATGTTTTCAACAGCCAGAATACTGCTTTTTTCGGCAGGGCGAGCCGATGATATTTCCAATTCCTTTGCAATAGTGAGGATGATACCGCCAAAAAACCGAATATGGCGCGCGCGAATCTGGCGATACATCCTGCACCTTTCGCGTTGCTGGAAGTCTGCGGAGCAATCGCCCGAAATTATAATTTTCGATCAAGGATATGTTCAAGCGATTGGTTCGCTTGCGATGTTTAATGGGAGCACCAACCCCAGAGCGCTGGAAAAGGCGCTCAGCCTCGCACCGGCGGCCGATCTCACCGTCAGGCTCTTGGTGCCAGCTGCGGTCGTGGAAAGTCGCCTTCGTCGGCGGATGGAGCTTGAGCCGCCGGCGGAACGGATTTTCGAGGCCGACTTGAGCGTTAACATGCGCTCATTCGCCGTTTTTGAAGCGATGCATGACCTCCTGACAACATCTGGCCGGGAAATCATCTCCGTCGAAAACACCGATGGTCCATCGACCTTTAAAAGTATTTGTCGGATTGAGAGACAAATACTTTCTGCATTGTCGCGCTTCGATAGGTCGGTCGGCGAAAAGCAAATTGAGTTGCCGGCTCATCGCGCAGATGTAACTGGTTCAGCAACCGCACCGCCGCGCAACAAGGACATGGGCTCGCGGCTGGCTTGGGCAAGCATATTCGCCTTGTTGATCTATATTGGTGGCGCTGGTTTGACCAGTCTTGCACAGTTGGCAATTGCACGCCTTATCGGACCTCACAACTACGGTATCTATTCCTACGTTCAGGCTTGGACGTCAGTGCTCGCCTATCTGGCAACGCTTGGCTTTAATGTATCATTGTTGCGTTTCCTCCCGGCCTATAGGGCCAGTGGCAGGCTTGATCTAGCCCGCGGGGTGATAAGATTTGCGCTGCAGAGATCGCTGATAGCGGCAACCTTGTTCGGGATGATCGGCGCTGCGTCCGTCCTGTTCCTTTCAGATCCATCGGAAAGAGGGCTTGAGACAAGCATCGTGCTCGGCATGATGGCTGTGCCCTTGGTTACGGCCTATGCTCTCGGAGCCACGCTTGTGCGTGCTTTCGGCGGCGTTGTCTCGGCGTTGTTGCCGGAGCGCATCATGCGAGACGGACTCCTGCTCGTGTTGGTAGCGCTCCTGGCATTGTCGGGATTTCGAACAGTGGATGCGCCCTCGGTGACGATGGCGGTGCTTGTGAGTTCCGCTTTCACAGCGGCGCTGGTGTTCATCATCGCGAGGAGGTTTGAACCACCCGGCCTGGGACACGCCAAGCCAAGTTATGCCTCGAGGGAATGGTGGCTTGCCGTCCCCCCGCTCATGCTCATCACTGGGCTCGATGTTTTCGTCAGTCGGGCAGGAGTCCTGGTTTTGGGCTGGACAAGCCATATTGCTGAAGCGGGTATTTTCGCGCTGGCCTTGAATGTCGCGATGCTCGTGGGCCTGTCCCGTATCGCCGTGGCAACCATGTTTTCGCCAACAGCAGCCGATCTCTACGTCAGAGGCGATCGCAGAGGCCTACAACAGCTGTTCGCGCGCGCAACCCTGCTTTCTGCTGGCGGTGCCATCCTGGTGGCCGTCCCAATGATGGTGATAGTCGAGCCGTTCTTGAGCTATTTCGGTGAGGGTTATAGCGCGGGAGCGCCGATCGCACGGGTTCTGATTTTGGGATATGTCTTTGTCGCGCTGTGCGGGCCCCAACAGAATCTCCTGACCATGACTGGAAATGAATGGGCTGCGGCAACGACGATGGTAGCGGGTGCTGTGGCCAATATAATTGCCTGTGCAGCCGGAGTTGCGGTGTACGGCCTGCTTGGCGCTGCGGTGGGTGTGGCACTTGCACTGAGCATCTGGAGCATTGCCATGGCCGTCTATATCCGCAAGCGACTGAAAATCATGCCAGGCTTGGTTTTTGCCTTGCTGTCGATCAGGCCGAGCGCGGTCGATGCCCGTCAATGGCATTGGTTCTTGAGGGCGAGCAAATGAGAGCACTGTTTTGGCTACGGTGATTGCCGTCGTTCGGGCAGGAAGTCACGAAGCCCGGATCGCACAAAGGCCATAGGGCTGCACAGACGCTTCGGCGTATCTCTGTTCCGGACACCCGCGCGGGCAGCCGATACTTCGCGGGCGGTGTCCGTCATTTGAAGGATGCATCAGTTTCGGAGGCGCCCCAGGGTGTGCTCACAATCTGCGGAGCATCCATGGAACAAGCCCGAATGGCGAGCGCCTCGGCGCCTGCAGTGCGCCGTCGCTCGGAGAGATCGACGCCTGTCGAGCGCAGCCAACGCGAAACCCTCACCCAAGTTCAGGTCCTGCGCGCCCTCGCGGCTAGTTCGGTCGCGCTGCGACACGCCCAGCATGATGCGGCCACCCTGGAATTACAGGCCGGCCGCACGTTTCAGAGCTGGAATCCGATACCATGGAGCGCTGGAGTCGATATTTTCTTCGTGATTTCCGGCCTTATCATGGTGCATACGTCGCGACAGCTGTTCGCAAAGCCCGGGGGCGCGCGTCTCTTCATTTCCCGCCGGATCGCGCGAATTGTCCCGCTATATTGGGCGCTCACCTCGCTCTACATTGCGGTAGCGGTGGCCGCCCCAAATCTTCTCAACCAGAGCTACGTCGATTTCAGGTTTGTAGTCGAATCCTACTTATTCGTTCCGGCCAGTCGCCCTGACGGCGTCGTTCAGCCGCTCTACGAGTTGGGTTGGACGCTCAATTATGAGATGCTGTTTTATGTGCTGTTCACGGCGACGATCGTGCTGCCCATGCGGTGGGCAGTTACGGTCCTGCTCACGATCCTGGTTGGGATGGTGCTCTTGGGCGCTCTTGCGGCTCCTTTGCCAGAGCCTTGGGGTTTCTGGACCAATCCGATCATCCTCGAATTCGCTTTCGGCGCGATGATCGGGGTCATGTGCGCCTCGGGCCTGCGGCCTTCCGGCCCAATCAGGGCCTGTGTCGCCGCAACGGGACTGGGTGCCCTGATGCTTGCGGCGGCGTTTCCTGATATCTCGGCCGGCTTTGGTCGCTCTGTTGTGTATGGCATTCCGGCGTCTCTAATTGTTTGGAGTGCTGCCTTGGCACCCCCGGGTAAACTGAGGCATGACAGCCTGGCGGCGAGGTGGGCCGCTGGCGTTGGCGATGCGTCATACGCTCTTTACCTCATGCATCCATTCGTGATCCGCGCCATGCGCATATTGTTCTGGCGTACAGGCTTGATCTTTGTGCTCGGCCCGTGGGCCTTCATCGGTTCCGCCTTGGCGATCACCCTGGGCGTGGCATTTATCATCCACCGTCTGTTCGAGAAGCCGCTCACCCGCTATGCGCGGCGCCTTTTGGGGGTCGGGCACGGCACAGGACGGCAGCTTGGGTCCCTTCCATTGCCGGCGTATCCCAAGACAGATTGAAGGCGAGCCGCGACCCTGCCACACCAAGGAAATGCCGCTGTTGTGCTCACTATGCCGTTGCCGTAAGGCCGGTTGGTCGCACCTGTCCGACGGGGCATGCATGGAATTCCCGATACCATTCCACGAAACGTTGCACGCCGTCCTCCAGTGTTGTCGCCGGTGCGAAGCCAACGGCGCGGCGGAGGTCCCTGACATCGGCGCGGGTTTCCAGGACGTCACCTGGTGGTAAAGGTACGTTGACGCGAAGGGCGCGGCGGCCAAGGGCCGTCTCGATGAGCGCGATCAGATGGTTGATTTCTTCAGGCCGA
This sequence comes from Mesorhizobium sp. M0062, assembly GCF_040323125.1. Classification (NCBI taxonomy): domain Bacteria; kingdom Pseudomonadati; phylum Pseudomonadota; class Alphaproteobacteria; order Hyphomicrobiales; family Phyllobacteriaceae; genus Mesorhizobium; species Mesorhizobium sp. M0062. The sequence goes on along the minus strand of NZ_JAMYUO010000002.1, from coordinate 15,962 downwards.
TCATTGCCGATATTGTAGAGCCGATACGGCGCCGAGCTGGTGGCAGGATCGGCAGCGCGACCGTCCCAATCGGGATCCTGACACGGTGGTTTGGCGAGCACGCGAACAACCCCCTCTACGATGTCGTCGATATAGGTGAAATCCCGCCATACGCGCCCGGCATTGGCGATTTCGATCGTTCGGCCCTCGGCGATGGCATGGGTGAAAGTATAGACAGCCATGTCGGGCCTGCCCCAGGGACCATAGACGGTGAAGAAGCGCAGTCCGGTTACGGGCAAGCCGAACAGATGGCTGTAGGAATGCGCCATGCACTCGTTGGCGGCCTTGGTGGCGGCGTAGAAGCTCACCGGATGATTGGCACCATGATGCTCGGAAAAGGGTATGCGTCGATTGGCACCATATACGGAGCTCGACGAGGCATAAACGAGATGGCTGACGCCGGCGTGTCGGCAGCCCTCCAGAACGTTGAGAAATGCGACTATGTTTGACTCCACATAGGCATGCGGGTCCACGAGCGAATGACGTACCCCGGCCTGGGCGGCCAGATGCACGAAGTGCGATGGCTGGAATTCGCAGAACAGCGCTTTCACCAGCGACCGGTCCGCCAGGTCGAAGCGCATCGGCGTGAACCTCGGCTCGGCGCAGAGCCGTGTAAATCGCGCCTCCTTCAGCTTCAGGTCGTAGTAAGGCGTGAAGTTGTCGACGCCGATGACCTCGGCGCCGAGCCGCAAAAGGCGTAACGCAACATGAAATCCGATGAACCCAGCGGCGCCCGTGACGATGATCGGCCCCGTGTGCGTAAGGGTCGACGCAGCACCATCCTGCAGCCCGTGAACGATATCCGCCAGCTTGTTGACCTTCGAATCTGCTTCGGCCATGGCAAGTCACTCCCGTTTCCAGGTTCCGCGTTCCGCGCCATCTCGGCAGCGCTTGAACGATCGGAAATGGCGCCGCCGGCCTTGTGATCTACGCGACAGCGCGCTCAATGCGGGCCGCCGCTGTCTGAATCAAAGCGGATGCAGACAGCAGTCGATTTCTCATGGCAAAACCGAAATGCGCCCCAAAAGAGCCACTAGTTCCGCCTGACGCCTCGTGTCGGTCTTGGCGAACAGCGAGGCGAGCTGAGAGCGAATAGTCGTGCGACTGAGATGCCAGCTACGGGCGATCTCCAAGGGCGCGTCGCCATGGGCGAGGCGTAGCGCCAACTGCGTTTCCGCGCTGGTCAAACCGAACATCCTTTGCAACGTGCGAGGGTTGGCCGCCGATTTGTTATCCCGGTCCAGCAATGCGACGACGGTTGTCCCGTCCGGTGTAACGACGCCCGTCTCGTTCATGGTCACCGGCCTGTCGCCTCTGCTGTGGATCACTACCCATGAGAGTGAGCCCGGCTGGAGGTGGACCGGAACATTCGCGACCAGCCGCCTCAACCCGGCAGCAAGCTCGACGGCTGTATCAGTTGCTTCGCCCTGGCGTGCGAGGGTGTCCCGAGCGGCAGCGTTCCATTCTATTACTTTCTTGTCTCGGTCCAGGACGAGATAGCCGCAACCCATACGATCAAGCATGCCGGTGATGGATTCCAGGCTGCGTCGTCGAGATCCGCCGACCCTTGCGTCCGGCCGGTCCACAAGGCTTATCGGCCTTTCGTGGCGGGTATCGTTCAATACAATGTATTGCCTGCCTGCAAGCGCATCGTTTCGCGTTTCAATCAGTGTCATCGCTTCCACCCAACCCATTGCTACTGACGCAAATCAAATCTGATGAAGTTGCTGCTTCAACTTGAATTTCCACATACTGCGAGAAATCTGCGAATGGTTTTTCCGCAGCGTCTCTTGGATATATCTTTCTGAAGAGCGCTCCTGACACCATGATTTTATTCGCCGGCAAAGTCATGGCAATCGGGCATTGGGATTAGGTGCCACCCCTTCGGCCTAGTCTCGACGGACTAGACCGAAAGTTGTAGTCTTTGCGCATGGGTTCGGACCTGCGCTGGCTCAAATCGAATGTGTCGAGCACTACGTGGGCTCATCTAGCTTCGCTTTTGGTGTTTGCAGCATCGATAGCATTCGAGGCGATAAGTACGGTATATGGCGGCCAGCCGTTGCCGCTTGTTGCGTTTATCCCCATAACCGTTGTCATCGTGTATCTTGAGGGCCGTTTTGTTGCCATCGCAGCAACGCTTCTGATGGCGGTCGCCGGCTTGTGGATGCGACACCTGTTGGACGGTCACCTCAATGGTGGAGACTGGACCGGGGCCGTCTTCCTTCTGGGTTCGGGTAGCCTGATCGCAGCTGTGTTCCACCGCCTGCGACAAGATCTGCATGGTGCGCTCAGGGTGGCAGAAGCGAGGCTCGGTGCCATCGACGCTGCCGCCTTGGGCTTTGCTAATACCAATCGCCATGGCGAACTGCTGCAGTCGAATAGACGGCTTTTGGAGATGACCGGCTACGCGCACAAGGAACTTGCCCAACTCAAGCTGGAGGAACTCATTGTCCCCGACGATCGAGGTACTGTGCGGAAACTTTTGGAAGATTTGGGCAATGGGACCGCGTCTGCTACGGATATCCGCGTTTTGCGCAAGGATGGCACGGCATTCTGGGCTCACCTGGCCCTGTCTTCGTCGCGGCCGGAAGAGGCGCCAAATGAGAGCGTATTCGCGGTGATTGACGATATTTCCGAGCGACAAGCGGCACGCGAGGCCCTTCGGGCTCAGAAGGAATGGCTCGATCTCGCCGTATCTGCCGGGCGCCTGGGCACATGGCAAATAGACATTGAGGATGGGACAGTCGCCGGCTCCGGCAAGTTCTGGGACATCCTTGGTCTGCCTCCGGCCCCAGTCCGCCGCTTGGAAGAACTCTCGGCCGTAATCCATCCCGTCGACTGGCCGAAGTTGTCCGCCTCGGCAAAGCCTTCATCGGCATTGAACTTTGACGTCGAGATTCGCGTCCGGCAAGTGGATGGTCACACACGCTGGATTGCATTGCGTGGACGGCAGGAAGAGCACGGCGACCGCAAAATGCGCATCGGGGTGGCGGCGGATCTGACCGAACGTCGACAAACAACTTTGCTGCGCGCCGCCGTAAAGAGACGCGAGCGCATAATGCGCGAAGAGCGCCATCGGTTCAGCAATGTGTTTCCAGTGATTAGAGCTCTGGTCAACATGATCGATATTCCCGACAATGATGTTGCCAAATACAAGGAGATGTTGATCGATTGGATTCGAACACTGGAGGCGACCCATCGCATCCTTTCTCGTCATGCCAACCTGTCAGGGATGCTCCATGAACTCGTGGACCGGGAATTGCAGCCCTTCAAGGAGACACGCGACATTACGATCAGTGGACCTTCCCTCACTGTGCCAAGCGGCGCCGCCGAGGGCTTGGCGATGATCCTTCACGAGTTGACGACAAACTCGGTGAAACATGGTGCGCTGGGTGACCCGAATGGCAAGGTCGAAGTTAAGTGGCGATTTGCATCCGAGGACGAAGGTGACGACCTCGTGTTCGATTGGGTGGAATCGGGCCGACGGAAGAGTTCAAAAGTCGTACGCCGCGGGTTCGGGTCACTGATAATCGGTGTGGACAGCACGCCGCTTGTCGGGCATTCCCCGAATATGGAAATAACCGAAGATGGCCTTCGATATTCGCTGCGTGTATCGCGCAAAGAAATTGAGGAATTTGGATTGCAATAGAGCCCCTCCAAGTCGAAGCCGAATTGGCCAATTAACCGATGGTGTGGGCCCTTTGCTGCGATTTCCTGCAAGCAAACTCGGGCCGGTTCGAGGGGCATACGTCAACTCGCCTGTCTCGTCAGCCAGCTTTGGAGCAACACAGCTGCTTCGGTACGGTTTCTAACCCCAAGCTCACGCAGCACGGCTGCGGCATGGATTTTCGTTGTCGCCTCGGCAATGTCCAGATTGCGGGCAATCTCCTTATTCGAGTACCCCTCTGCCATCAGCTTGAGGACGTCCTTCTGTCTAGACGTCAGCCTAGCGACGTCGCCCGAGCCCTCGTGCCGGCGGCTGGCATTTTGAACCGGAGGTGGGGGGGCATGCGATCTCTGGTCGGCAGACGTTCGAGATAGGAGAGATGGCACATAGATCCGGCCAGCGAGGATTTCGTTTACAGCCAGCACGACTTCTTCGTCGCTCTGCGATTTGACGATATACCCGTGAAGTCCGATCGAAAGCGCGGTCAGTATCTCCGAGCGGGAATCATCCCCGGAAACGATCGCAAAGCGAGTGTCAGGATAGGCAGCCATAAAGTCGCTGAGCACTTCCTGATGGAACAGCCCAGGCATGTTCAGATCGAGGATCGCAAGATCGATGGACGCCTGCTCCTCTAGAAGATTGACCGCGGCATCGAAACACGAAGCTTCGAATATTTCGGCGCTTGGAATTCCAGCCATGAGTGCCAGCCGGAGACCACGCCGATATAAGCCGTGATCGTCGGCAATGACGATCCGAGCCATGCAACTACCCCAACGCGTTACTCGGTTCCCGACGAGAAAACCCGCTGGAACCTCCCATTCGCCTATGATCGACAATCCGTGGTGGTCCTAAAATGGCGGCCATCCACTGGTCAACGCATCACAGTGATGTCCGCAGCGTCCCATCCACGCACATCCAGAACGTCTAATATAATACTAAATTGCGAAGCTCATCCATAGATTTTTAACCCTGGCGTGCGGTGCCTGTCCGCAAAACGATGCCGGTTTCCCATCTCTGGGTCCAAGCCAGCTGTTCAGGACCATCGTAATCATGTGGCATCTGTTATGTCGCCACCCGCTGTCGCCGGACCTGTAGGCCGGTCCGGCCCTGGCGGATCGCAGCTTTCTTGAAAGCAACTGCTTTCGTTTTATCGGCGTCATGATCAGTGCCCAATCGCGCTTCTGTAGGCTGTTGATCTCGTGGCCATCTAATACCTTGAACGTTTTGAATCCCTACCATTCGAATGCACGACGACAGCCGCCCCGGCTGTCACATACCTTTTCGCATATGATGTTCGGATTGCCGCCGAGGTTTGGCCGGATTTGAGGGTGTGCCCTGGCCGGACAATGGAACACCGATCCCGAACAAAGCCAACTGCAGATCAGGAGGATCGAATGAAAGCGGTGATTCAATGTGGTGGGATGGGTACGCGCCTTCGACCGTTTACATCGGTCCTGCCGAAACCATTAATGCCGATAGGGGCCAGGCCTGTTCTTGAGTTGCTTTTGAAGTGGCTGCGGCGCAACGGCATTGAAGAGGTATATATTACGACAGGGTATCTAGGACATTTGATCCGGAGCGTCTGCGGCGACGGATCGCAATGGAACTTGAAGATCAAATATACCCAGGAAATGGAGCCACTCGGCACCGTCGGACCTCTCTCTCTGATTAGGGATGAACTGAACGAAACATTTGTCGTTCTGAACGGCGATGTCCTCACAGATCTAAGCCTGAGCCGGTTTGTAGCCGCGCACCGCTTGCATAGGGATCCCGTTACGATCGCCACGGCGTGCCGTCATATCAAGATGGACTTCGGGGTCATCGACGAGATCGACAATACCGTCCAGCTCTTCCGGGAAAAGCCGACGCTTTCCCATCTCGTCAGCATGGGGATTTACTGCATGAACCCAGATGTCCTGCGGTTCATTCCGTCCGGGATCCCATTTGGGTTCGATGACCTGATGCTGCAGATGATGCAGGGCGGCACGACCGTGCATGTTTACAAGCATGACGGTCTTTGGCTCGACATCGGTCGTGTCGATGACTTCCAGAATGCACAGGCAATTGCCTGGGAAGATCAGTCGTCCTCAATCGAGGTCGCGGCTGCCGCTGCAGCCGCATGAAAGTCTGATGCAGAGGTCTAGCCACTAACAAGGCTTTCAGGAGGTCAAGATGCTCTTGGTGAGCGCCCCGATCCTAGGCGTGCCAGAGAAGGCAGCCCTGTCGCAGGTGATTGATAGCGGCTGGCTTACGATGGGGGACAGGGTACGAGAGTTCGAACAGGCCTTTGCCAGCATGCATGGCGCGCGAGATTGCGTCGCGGTTGGTTCCTGCACCGCAGCGCTCCATCTTCTCCTCCATGCTTTGGGCATCGGCCCTGGCGACGAAGTACTGGTTCCTTCGCTGACGTTCGTGGCGACGGCGAATGCGGTGCTGTATGTAGGGGCGACGCCGGTCTTCGTCGACATCGAGTCCGTCGACGTGCCGTTGATCTCGGTTGCGGAAGCCGAAGCGCGGTGCACGACGCGCACGAAAGCGGTCATTCTCGTTCACTTCGCCGGGTATCTCGCCGATCGGGAACAATGGCAGCGGTTCGCCCGGCTTCGCGGGCTGCATATCATCGAGGACGCTGCGCACGCGCCCGGGCTTAGGGAAGTCGGGACCTTCGGCGCCGCGGCCGCGTTCAGCTTCTATGGCAACAAGAACATGACAACGGCCGAAGGGGGCGCCGTGATTGCACGTGACCCCGATCTGCTCGACAGGGTTCGCCTGGCCCGCGGGCACGGAATGACCACGGGGACGCATCAGCGGCTGAACAGTCGTACGCCGCAATATGATGTCACGATGCTTGGGTTCAACTACCGAATGGACGAGATGCGAGCGGCAATAGGCCTGGTTCAGCTGCAGAACCTGCAAGAGTGGAACGAAATCAGGCGTATCATAGCTGTCTTGTACCGACGCCTGATCGCGGACCGTTGCCCAGCTATTGTCATTCCATTCAGCGAACCCCGGACGTCGGCTTACCACATCATGCCGATCGTCCTGCCGCGCTACGTGAGCCGGCAGGATGTCATCGACGAGTTGCGGACACAGGGCATACAAACCACCATCCACTACCCGCCGGTGCACCAAATGACGTTCTACCGCGAGCGCCTTCCCGGCGTGAGTTTGCCCCACACAGAGGATTTCGCTCAGCGAGAGCTCACAATTCCGCTGCACCCCCAGGTCACTTCCGCCGCCGCCGAATCAGTCGTGGCTGCCCTGGCAGCCGCGCTCAAAACAGGCGCGCTCAAAGCAGGCGCCCAAAGAGGAACTGCTGCATGAATGCGTTAGACCCTGCCTTTCACCGGATGTTCGTTCCAAATCCTGATCACGGCTTTGCGAGACGCGCAATCGATCTTGCGGTGGCGGGCATCGCTACCGTCGCATTGGCGCCATTGATGCTGCTGATCGCCGGAGCGCTTCTGCTCGAGGGCGGTGGCTCGATCTTGTTCGCTCAGACCCGCATCGGGGCCGGCGGCCGAACCTTCCGCATGTACAAATTTCGCAAATTCGGTGTGAACTGCGGCTCTCAAGGCCTTGCGCTGACGGTCGTGGGCGATACACGCATGACCACCGTTGGCCGCTTTCTCGCAGCGACGAAGCTGGACGAATTACCGCAGCTGTGGAATGTCCTCAAAGGCGAAATGGCGATCGTCGGTCCACGACCCGAGAGCCTGGCTTTCGCCGATTGTTTCCGGGGCGAGCTTAGGGCCGTGCTGCAATACAAGCCAGGCCTGCTGGGACCAGCCCAGGTCGTTTTTCGGCACGAAGCGCATTACTTCCCCCAATCCGTAGATCCGATCGTGTTCTACCGGGAAGTCATGTTCCCCGCCAAGGCAACACTGGACCTCTCGTATTATCCGCGACGCACCATCGTCTCCGACCTCGCGTGGATGGTGCGGGGAGTGCTGGCAGTGGTCGGTTGGGTTCCGGTACCGCCGATCGACGTTTGAATATCCAAGGGAAGCGTTCCAAACAGCCAAGGGAATGCGCAGTGATGAGCTACAATGGAAAGAAAGTCCTGGTGACCGGCGCGGACGGATTCATCGGTTCGCATGTCACGGAGGCGCTTGTTCGCAACGGGGCAGATGTCACAGCCCTTGCCCTTTACAATTCCTTCGACAGCCATGGATGGCTAGACGATCTGCCGGACACCATCCGCAGCCAGTTGAGGCTCGTCCGTGGTGACGTCCGCGACAGTGCGTTCCTTAACCGGATCATGCGCGGCCAAGTCGCGGTTTTTCATCTGGCGGCGCTTATTGCGATTCCATATTCCTACGCCGCTGCCCAGTCCTATGTGGAAACCAACATCCTAGGCACGGTGAACGTCCTCGAAGCGGCGCGCCTATGGGAGACGGAGCGGGTGATCCATACCTCCACGAGCGAGGTCTACGGAACTGCCCAAACCATGCCGATCGGCGAAACACACCCCCTGCAGGGACAGTCACCATATTCGGCATCCAAAATCGGCGCCGACATGATGGCGGAGTCCTACGCCAGGTCGTTCGATGTCCCTGTGGTCATCATGCGACCCTTCAACACGTATGGCCCGCGCCAGAGTGAACGCGCCATCGTGCCGACCATTATCCGGCAGGTCCTCGACCCGAAATGTCCTGCAATCATGGTAGGGGATACCAGCCCGATCCGCGACCTGACCTATGTCGAAGACACCGCGACAGCGTTCCTGACCGCAGGTCTCGCCCAGCTCGAGTTCGGCCACGCCTACAACGCTGGCAGCCAACGCGCTGCGACCGTCTCGGACGTATTGGCCATTGTTCTTGAGTTGACCGATTGCAAAAAGCCGGTCCGTCGTGATGAAAGCCGCCTGAGGCCGCAAAATTCCGAAGTTCGCGCCTTGCTCGCCGATTCCTCGCGCTTTGAACGCGAGACTGGATGGCGGACACAGACCAGCCTGCGCGATGGGCTGGAGCGAACAATCACGTGGTGGCGCGAGCGCCTTAGTGAAGGCCGGGTACGGCGCGAAGTGGGTTACATGACATGACCCTGGGCGGCCGTCATGCGTTGGCGCTGTTGCTGGCTGCCGGTGCCATATCTCCCAACATCTACGTTGCCGGCGGCCGTCAAAGCAAGGCAGCGGAGGTGGCGGCCACAGCGGTCGTGAACAACCTGCCGGGCTATGTGCGCCAAACAAGGGATCCTTGGTCTGGCATGGTTTTCGCACGGATCACCAGACCGGGCGTTCTCGGCCGGGCGGGTGTATGCGGGAAGAAGTACTGCACCCACCGTTACTCAAGCGCACAGGCTTGGAATGCCGACCAGAGCCTGCTCCTGATCGCCAATGGCTGCGGTGGCCTGTGCTTTCTCGACGGACAAACCTACTTGCCTTTGTTCCACCGCAACCGCGCGACCGAATGCGAATGGCATCCCACTGATCCCGAGTTGATGATCTGCGTCGGGGGCCGGCAGATTGCGACATGGGCCCCACGTACCGATCATGAGGACGTCGTGTTCGCCTCCGGAGCGTACTCCAACCTCAAATTTGGACCCAACAAAGGCAATCCGAGCCGCGACGGCAGCCGGATTGCGGTGCGTGCAACGAACAATGACGGCCGAGCGGTGGTTTTTGGCTACGATCTCAAGCAACGGCGGAAATTCCCGGATATCGATCTTGCCGAATTCCCGGGAACGACCGGCTCCTGCTCGATCTCACCACTCGGAATCAACATAGTGTGTTCCCAGCAATCACCGGACGGAATTGAAGCGAGTTTCGTCTTCTCCATAGACGGCATATTGCGCCAGAAGTGGATGGAGCACCATCGACCAGGCCATGGCGACATGACGGTCGATTCCGACGGAAGCGAAATCTATGTCGGGATCAGCAAATCGGATCCTGACAAATATCAGGTGATCAAGCGCCGCTTGGCTGATGGCAAGGCTACCTCGCTGATGAAATATGGCGAGGCCATGCATGCGTCACTCAGGTCGCTCGGCAGGCCCGGCTGGGTGTTTCTGAGTTATGGCGGCACGCCAGCCGAACTATCGCAGCACCCGGATTGGGCGCCTTACGCTCAGCAAGTCATTGCGCTGCGTCTAGACGGCAGTGGAGAGGTCCGCCGTGTCGCAGACACGCACAACGCGCCCTTCGACTACTGGAGCGAGACGCATGCCTCTCCGTCTCCAGACGGCTCCCAGGTGGTCTGGTCCAGCAACTGGGGCGTGCCCGGTGGCCCGGTATACGATTTCGTTACTCGTGTTGAATGGCCTTTGAAGCCGGTGTTCGACCGGAAGGAGATTGTCGCAAATGACCTTCAGTAGACGATACGTTCTTGGCGCAGTCGTGATGATGTCGCTAACCTCGATGGCTTGCGCAGGCGAGGTCGAGCCCTATCAACTCTCACCTGGCGATACGGTCGAGATAGGAATAGCGCCGATCCCTGATCGGACGCAGCGCGCCATAGTCCAGATGGATGGCAATATCGCCCTTCCGGAGGCGGGGATGATCATGGTCGCAGGCCTGACGGCGTCCCAACTGCAAAGGCGCATGCAAGAGGTCTTGCCAAGCAAGATTTTTCACGTGCGTCTGACTGATGGGCGGGAGCAGACAGTTACTGTCGAGCCCGACGATGTCACAGCGATCATAGCGGACTATCGCCCGATCTATGTAACGGGCGATGTGCTCACCCCGGGACAACAGGCCTACCGTCCGCTCATGACTGTACGGCAGGCGCTCGCCGTTTCCGGCGGCTTCAGTTTTTTGCGATCACGGGCGGGCCAGGCCGGGCCTGATCCGGTTGATCTCAAGCGCGATTACGAAATGCTCTGGGGAGATTACACGAAAGAATACCTTCACGCTGCCCGCATTCGCGCCGAGCTTCAGGGCCAGGCGGATTTCGACAAGAAGACACCACAGGGATCACCTCTTTCGCCGAGCGTTGTAGCCGCGATGGCTCAGGCTGAAGCAGAGGCGCTAAAGGTTGCGCTGAGTGATTTCCGGCAAGAGCAGGATTTTCTGGAGAAGGGCCGGACGGACGCTGCCGAGCAAATTGGCGTTTTGCAGAAACGCGAACGAGTCGAGGGCGAGAGCGTGAAGGCGGATGAGCAAGATTTGGCGCGAGTGACGAAGGCATTCGATGCAGGCAATCTGACCAACACCCGGCTCGCGGATGTCAGGCGCGCGTTGCTTCTGTCTTCAAGCGGCGCGCTTCAAACCTCGGTCGAACTGATGAGGGCGCGGCGCCAGCAGGAGGACTTTGTCAGACAGCACGAACGCAACGACAATCAAAGGAGGATTGGCCTGCTGACGGATCTGAAGGACACCAACGCCCGGCTGGCGGATGTCACCGCCAGGCTCCATGCCGCCAGCGAGAAGCTGCAGCCGACCGGAGCATCCACACAGCCATTGCCGATTGCCGGCGAAACGGTACGGGCCCAGGTGACCATCGTGCGCAAGATCGGCAATGAATGGCGCAAGCTGTTGGTTGACGAAGATGCGATTGTGCTGCCGGGGGATACTCTCGAAGCCAGATTCAGCAGTGAACTGCAAAGTGTGGCAGTCCAATAGGGCGTCAGCGCAGTCCGTGCGGAGCTTACTGTTCTATCGGGGGGGCAACCCAACTGAACGGAGATCCAAGGTGAGGCGCATTTTCAACCAGGGAGCGACCCTGACACCCTCAACGAACGCGGATCAGATGACGCAGTCTGCAAGTTATCCTTCCCATATGCCGTCAGCGCGAATTGTGCGGTCCAGGTCGCGCGCCGGTGAGTCCGGAAATTGGCATGAATTTACGTCCAGCAAGGAGAGCAATGCGCAGGGCGGCTGGGTGTCGGACGGCTACAGGACCAGCCATTGCGCGCCCGGCTACGGCCTACATTACAACAAAACGCACAGTTCCGGCTATTATGGCGCGCTTTGGGAGAACATCGAAAAGCCCCTGATCCTCGACGTTCTTCGCCCCTTGAGCGGAGCGAGCCGAAACTGCCTCGATTTCGCATGCGGAACAGGTCGCATCGCCGAGGTAGCCGCCGGCCTCTTCAGCGAGGTGGTTGGCGCCGACGTTTCCAGAACTATGCTCGACAGCGCTCAAGTACCGCCCAATGTGAGTTTGCGTCACGTCGACGTGACAAGGGAGCAGTTGGGTATGACGTTCGATGTGGTAACCGCATTTCGTTTTTTCCTGAACGCAGAGGATGAACTGAAATGGCATGCACTGAAAGCGATCAATGAGCACCTGAAAGATGGCGGGCGGCTTGTGTGCAACGTTCACATGAATGCGACGTCGCCCGTCGGCCTGGCGTGCCGGCTGCTCAATCGAGTGTCTGGACGCACAATTCGCCACACGCTGAGCGCAGCGAGGTTCAAGGCCCTCCTGACTGCCTCGGGATTCACGGTCGAGCAGACGATACCGTACGGTTACCTGCCTCGGCCGGGAAACCTGTTGCCAGGGTTCTGTGAAATGATGATGCAGCCTGTCGAGAAGGCCTGCAGAAGGCTTTGCGTTCCTGGCCAGCTGGCGCAACACTTCCTGGTTGTTGCGAGGAAGCGCTAAATCCCGAGAAAGCCCCGAAAACGGCAGGCAGCGGTTTTCTTGGGGTGGCTCGCCCGGCATGAAACCCCGTCTAAATACGGTGGAACGGCAGTTTTCCCCCGATTTAATATGTGGGTTCCGGGTTTCTCTGGTCAGCGCCACGATTTTGCTACATTTTGACTAAAGTCCAATCATGTTAGTGGGGCGTAATATTAGAAGGCTAAGGGGATACGCTCCTGAACAGCAAGAGATTGTCCGTGCCCAGTGGGGCCAGTGAGCTTGCGCAACGATCTCTCACGGGAGGTCGAAACCCATGAACCCTGGTGGAAGGAGTTCGTCGGATCTGCGAGGCGCAATGCTTGGGACCGTGCCTGGCCTGGTAGGCGTCGGCATCTTCTCGGCAGTCATAAACCTTCTCGCCCTGACCGGCTCGGTCTATATGCTGCAAATTTACGATCGCGTTTTACCTTCGCAGAGCGTTCCGACGCTTGTCGGGTTCACCATCGGAATGCTGGGTCTTTACGCTGTCTACGGGCTGCTGGATTTCGTGCGGCTGCGCCTGCTGGTTCGAGTGGGCAATCGTGTCCATAGGAATTTGAAGCAGAGGGTGTTCGGCCTCTCGCTGTCCTTGCCGCTCATTGGCGGGCAGGATGCGAACCGGATACAGCCCCTCCGTGATCTCGATCAGCTACGCGGCTTCCTTTCCGGAATGGGGCCGACTGTCATCTTCGACGCGCCGTGGATTCCATTTTACCTGCTGATCATCTATTTCCTGCATCCCGCGCTCGGTGTGTTGTCCACAAGCGGTGCGATCATTGTCGTGCTGCTCACGGTCATGGCGGAAGTTCTTGGCCGCACATCGGTGACACGCGCGTCCGAGACGCTGGTGTCGCAGCGCAATCTCGCCGAATCCGGACGCCGCAACGCGGAGGTCGTACGCGCGATGGGCCTTTCCGCACGGCTTGCCCACCGCTGGGGCGAGATCAATAACGCATATCTGAGGCACCAAGAGAAGCTTTCCGACGTCGTCGGCGCCACCGGGGCACTCTCTAGGGCACTGCGTTTGGCCTTGCAGTCCTGCGTTCTTGGACTGGGTGCCTACCTGGTGATAGGAGGCGAAGCCTCGCCAGGCGTGATCATCGCATCCTCCATCTTGCTGGGCCGCTCATTGGCTCCTGTTGACGCCGCTATCGCGAACTGGCGAGGCTTCGCCGCGTTCCGGCAAAGCTATTCGCAACTGGCAACGGCCCTGGCCGCTTTTCCTGACCGGGACGAACATATGGAACTTCCGCGCCCCCAAGCGGAGCTTGCGGTCGAGGACCTGACCATAGCGCCACCGGGCCAGCAAAAACCGACGGTAGCCAATGTCAGCTTCCGCCTGGCTGCAGGGACGGGAATGGCCGTTGTCGGCCCGAGCGGTTCTGGCAAAAGCACGCTTGTGCGCGCGCTGGTGGGCGTCTGGCAGCCACTTCGCGGCACGGTGAGGCTGGACGACGCCTCGCTTGACCAATGGGACCAAGAACGTCTTGGCGCACATATTGGCTACCTGCCCCAGGACGTCGAACTGTTTGATGGAACGGTTGCCGATAACATTTCGCGATTTGGCGGGAAGGGCGACGCCAAGGGCGTGCTTGCAGCTGCCAAGGCAGCGGGCGTCGACAAAATGATCCTGCGATTGCCGAACGGTTTTCAAACTCGCATGGGCGAGGGAGGAACAGCGTTGTCGGCTGGACAGCGGCAACTCGTAGGGCTTGCCAGGGCACTTTACGGCGATCCGTTTCTCGTCGTTCTGGACGAGCCGAATTCAAATCTGGACGTCGATGGCGATACCGCCTTGGCCGGCGCGATCCTGGCAGTGCGCAGACGTGGAGGCATCGTCATCGTAGTTGCGCACCGTCCTTCTGCCCTTACCAACATCGACAGGGTACTCGTAATGTCCAATGGGATGCTTCACGCCTTCGGCTCACGCGAGGAGGTCCTGGCCAACGTCATCCGCCCCTTTGCTGCGCCTGTTGAACGCCCGGCAGCGGCCGTCGCGATGCACAAAGGGGTGAGCGGTCATGCATGAGGGATATTTTTTTGTCTGAGGCGACGATGGCTCCATCGGCCCCGATCGGCAATGGGAGCCGGCGCAACGCGATGATTTCGGGCACGCGCGATGGAATCAGGGCCAACCTGATCCTGGGGGCGGCGGTCACGGTTACGTTAATTGCCGGCGGCGGGCTCTGGCTCGGTCTGACCAAGATTGCTGGCGCGGTAATTGCGCCGGCGACCGTGGTGGTCGAGAGCAACATAAAGAAGGTGCAGCATCTGACGGGCGGCACGATAGGTGGCATCTTCGCGCAAGACGGGGATCATGTACGGGCCGGCGATGTGATGGCACGGTTGGACGACACACTGACACGGGCCAATCTGCAGATAATTAGCAAGGATCTTGATCGGGCAACGGTTCGGCTTGTGCGGCTGGAGGCAGAGCGGCAAGGCCTGTCGGAGATGCAGCTTCCGTTCAGCCTTCAAGCGCGAATGGGCGAGCCGGAACTGGCTGCCCTGGTGAACGGTGAGCGCACGCTGTTCGAAAGCCGCGCTACGGCCCTCAACGGGCAGAAGGCACAATTGCAAAGCCGCTCAAAGCAACTCGAACGCCAAGTTGAGGGCCTCAAGGCGCAACAGACCGCGGAAGAACAATCCGTGGTCCTGCTGGATGGCGATCTTGTCGATGTACAGGCGCTTTTTACAAAGAAGCTGGTGTCCAAAGAGCGACTTAGCAACATCAGGCTGGATGCCACCCGGGCGCACGGAGAATCGGGGCGCCTCGCAGCGGCAGTTGCCGAGGCGCAGGCCCGGATCAGCGAGACCGAATTGCAGATTCTTCAGCTCGATGAACAAAGGCGTAGTGACGTAACGAGCGAACTTCGTGAAACGGAAGCCAAGCAAACCGAACTCAGCGAGCGCAAGGTTGTGGCACAAGACGAACTGGCCAAAACCACCATCCGCGCTCCGCAATCGGGAACGGTACAGGAATCTTCCATTCACACGATCGGCGGCGTGATTGCCGCGGGCGAAGTTCTGATGATGATCGTCCCTGACACCGGCAACCTTGTGGTCGACGCGCTGATTGCGCCGTCGCGCATAGATGACGTTCGTCCAGGTCAGCGGGTCTCGATCCGGTTTCCGGCTTTCGACGCCGGCACCACGCCTGCCTGCCAAGGGTCTGTCAAGCGCATCTCGGCGGACCTGATAAAAGATCAACAGCGCCAGCTTTCTTATTTCTCGGCGCGCATCAATGTCGAAGACAAGTCCACCTGTCTGACCGATGCCAAAGTGCTCAAACCCGGTATGCCAGCGGAGGTTCACATAAGTACGGACGAACACAGCGTCTGGTCTTATCTGCTGAAGCCGCTTACCGACCAGATGTCGAGGGCTTTCCGGCAATGACATGGCGGCTGTGAGCGGTCGACCGCGGGAACACGGCAGGCGTGCTTGCTGACATATTAGGGTAGGCGACGTGATGCCGTTGTGTGCGTCAAGTTCTGCAAAATGGGGCAGCCATGATGCTGGTCATGCGGCTTGGGGCAGAGCGAGCTTCTTGTGCTCGCGCAGGTCGTCCATGTTGATGTATCGGTTGGCCTCCATCCAGTTTTCATTGGTCTCGACGGCCAACGCCCTGACCAGGCGCAGGCAGCTTTCGGTGTTGGGGAAGATGCGCACGACATAGGTGCGCCGGCGGA